>JAYVDI010000425.1:0-18536 GCA_043749505.1 Schlesneria sp.
GTGGCGAGGGCCTGCTTCAACTCGCCGCGCGTGGTGCCGAGCGGGCCGAGGTGTTCGGCATCGACCGGGACGTGGAAGTGGACTCGCCACAGCGGCGCGTCGCGGAACTCGGCGGATGGCGACGACGTGAGCTGCTCGTCGAGATCGACCTGCGTCAAAGTCATTCGATCGAGTACCTGGGCTGGCATTGATGACCATGTCCTGACGCTTCAGAACGATGCTCAGCGCGTCGTCACTCCCACTGTGAATGCCGCCGAACTGATCGCAGCCTCCTGAAAATGAGCTGCTTTCAACTTTTCACGGGATCGGTTTTCAACGCACGCAATCCTGCATCTTGCCGCGAATTTATTGCCCCGGTGTCGATGGCGTGGCTTCAGCTTCGTAGCGCAGCCGAATCGTTTCGCGTTCAGTTCGGATGTCCAGTTGGTCGCGGCTGGCGGACGGGTGCAAGACGAAATACGGCTGCCAGCTCGGCTCGGTACGGTTGGCTAGTTCACTGCCGGTGCGTTTGTCGATCAATCTCAATCGACCTTCGCTCCCTTTGGGAGACGTGCCGTCGAACAACGGCTGTCGCCACATCTGCACGAACACGGGCGCGAAGCGTGACGCGGCCAGCGGGAGCGGTTCGTTTTCGATGGTCCGTTGCCAGATGATCGACTTCGTGGCGCGATCGATCGCGATCCACGGGCCGTTGATGAACGGCATCCGCTTTCCGCCCCACGGTTGTTCCGCTTGAAACAGCGCCCGCCGGTCCACCGATCCCGAAAATGCCACGTACCAGCGCCAGTCATCGCAGTGGCAGACGATCCGTTCGAGCTTCAACGGGACTCTCACCTTGAGCGGTTCCCCCAGCGGTGAACCTGATCCGGCGGAGATTAAATGCAGCAGGCCACTTGGTTCGATGACTCCCAACGTGTCCCGATCAAGCACGAACGGAACGGACTTCGACGCAAATCGCTTTGACCAGACCAACGACTCGTCGCGTGCTCCGTTGAGCGGCGCACCGCTCGCGTCGCGTCGTTCGACTCGCACGTCCAACACGCTCTTTGTCGCCAGCCATGTCCGCCCGTCGCGCTGCATCAGCATGTCGTCGGGAGCAGCGTCCCACGGTTGCGTTCCCAGCGTGCGACCATCGATGGCACTGAGTACGGTCAGCGATCGCTCGGCTGCACGCCAGAGGAAGACCCGATCTTCGTCACCAAACGTCAAAGACTGCGGCGGCAGATCGCGCCGCTCCCAAAACCGCTTGCCCGTTTGAGTGTCGATCGCGATGAGTTTGCCGTTCGATTGATAACACAAGTAATCGGGGCGCACCGGCCCGACGCGACCGAGTACCCGACCGAAGGTGTCAGTCAAACGGATTGACTCGTGTCGCACGCCGACTCGCGCGTAGATCGGCTCTTCGCTGAACGATGGAGACATGCCGAGTGCCGTGTCGATTTGCCAGATGATGCTGGCATGGGGTTCACCCTTGTCGTCCAGCGGTGCGATGCCGAACAGCTCGGTGCCGACGCGCAACACGAGCAGCCGCCCGATGCCCCAGGCTTCAAACTGATCCTGCGTCGCGAAACTCGACCGCAGCGCCGGACGCGGTCCACTCAGCGTGACCGTCCATTTCCCGGCATGTCCATCACCGGTAAAGCGGACGGTTTGAGCCTGTCTGTCGATCGAAACATCGAGTCGATCGAGCAAGCTGCCGGGCGCGGCATCGACCCCAACGGGGAGGTAGTACTGGTCTTCTCTGGGAGGCTTCGGACCGGCGTCCACATTGGGAAGAACGTTCGGCCATGGATCGACTGCGGGGGCGAGCAGCCGCGCACGACGTTCGGTCAGCACCGGATCATTCGCCGGCTGTGCGGCCGATGCCGGGCCTGGATGGGACAGTTCTTCTGAGCGTTCGTTCAACAGAGGACGCTCGATCACTTCGGCCTCCGCCGACCAACCCGATCGCGCGAACAACTCCGCCAACTGCGTGGCCGCCCGCTGGGCCAGTGGCTCGTCGCGAGACTGCATCACGGTCAGCAACGCGGGTTCAGTCTTCTTGAGCGTCCGAGCGAATCGCACGGCGGTCGCTTCCGACAGCAGCGTTTGCCGTCCCCACGCCAACGGCAGCAGCCGATCCACCAACCGTTGAACGGCGAACGGGTCCGAACTTTTTCGAGCGGCTTGTAATCGCTCTTCGAGCAGCCGTTCGAGCGGCTTGTCGCGCCGACCCAAATCTTCCTGCGCCAATGTTCGCTCGATCGCACCCACGAACACCCGGTCGCGCCGCACGAACCGCGTCGCCGCGCTGTCGGCGGGCCATTCACCCACCGATCGCCGCGCGGTGGCATCGAGCAAGTCGATGCCATCCAAAAATGAAGTCACGGCTCCCGCAAGATCGCCGTCCCGCGCAGCCGCTTCACCCACAGCGAGCAGCGCCACGAGCTTGTCGTCGGGTGACTCGCTCAGTTCCAACAGCTCACTCCCGAGCGCAGTCCGATCAACTGGCATGATGTCCGACTGCTCGGAAAGCCGGACTTCTTCAGATCGCAGCAGCGCGAGCAATGCCTCGCGCCGCAGCGACTTCACTGCCACCGATTCGATACTCAACAGTCGGCTGCGCGCTGCTGCCGGTTGACCGGCGTGCAGGTCAAGCCGCGCGAGTTCCAGCGCCGCCGATTCATCGCGCGGATCGGCGTTCCATTTCGTAAGTGCCGTCTCGCGCGAGGCCGCCAACCATGGCAGCTTCACCAGCGAAGACGCTGTTTGAGAAACCCAGCCGCCGTCGCACGGAACGAGCGTTCCATACGGAGACTCCGCGCTGACCAGGCACTCGCATCGCGTGCCGGCGCGCCCGTCGATCACGACCGCGTTTCCCGCGCGTCGCGGCTGAAAGACCATCGTCCCGAGAACCGTCCCGCGACCGGAGATCTCTCCTGTCTCACACCGCCAAACGACGCCACCGGTTCTCAACTCATGAGCGCGCACGGCCATCGGTTCGACCACGATGGCCAGCCCGGCACAAAGCCCCGCCAGATGAATGCCTCCACCGCGTGGGACGCTCCAAATCACGCGACCACTCTTCGCGTCGATTCCATGCAGCGCGTCGGACTCGGGCGACGCGAGGACGGCCAGATGCAGCCCGTTCTCCGCGAGACACGCCACCTCACGCCACTCGTTCCACCACGCATCGACCACCGCTCCCGTCCCAATACCGTTCACGGGTCGAGGTGCTTGTTCGAGTTGAGTCACCGGATAACGGGCGGCCCATGCGATGCCGCGCGTGACGGGATCGACCGCGATCAACGCGCCGCTCGCGGTGGGACACAGCAACCGTCCCTCGACCAGTGTCACAGGCCGTGCGATGCGGCGTTGTGCCATTGCATCGGCCAAGTGTGGTGGCAACACACCGAGGCTGATCGACCAACGCAAATGACCGGACTCACTGTCGATTGCCAACAGGTTCAGTTCGTCCTCACGCCGCGCGATGCCAAACCACAGATCGTCCACGGCCAGCGGCGGGCCAAGAAATCTCAAGCCTCCATAAACGTCGGCCGGTCCGGTCGGTTTGCCGCCGATCTGCCAACACAACTCGCCCGTCGTGACCTCAAACGCCACGAGCCGATTCCAATGCGATTCACTCAACGATGTCGAATTGGCCGGCGGGCCATTCGCGACGCCCGGACCGTTTAACAAGGCCGTGCGATTCGGCGATGTGAGCTTCCGATCCGGTTCCATAACGGCGACCACGATCCGACCGTCCGTGGCCAGCGACCCGAAAACCGAATCGGCCTCGGTGCGTCGATGCCACGCCGCCACGATCGGAACCTGCACGGAGGTGTGGTCGAGCGTCGCCCATCGTTCGACCAATGCCGCGTATTCGGCGTGAGGCTTCGTCCACAATGTCGCCCCCGATTCCAGGTCCAGCGCGACGAGCTGCTCCAGCGTCCGCGCGATGACGACCGATCCCACGACCAACGGTCGGATCGCCCACGACGACACTATGCCCTGACCGCGCGCGGCGTGTTGCGCGTCGGACATCAAATTCGTCATGTCGGCGGGGAGCGGTGTGAGTCGTGACCACCGCGTATCCGGAGCCGGGGCGAAGTCGATGCCGATCAGCGGTCGTCCCGACTTCAACGACGACGCGATCGTATTCGGCTGAAGCGCGGCTTCCGCTAGAGATTGCTGTCGTGCGACCAACCACTCCCGTGGAACGACGGTGCGACCCGAAATCGCGACGGTCGGACTGAGTTCCGCGCGGAGCGCCGCATCGCACACGCGAACGGCTTCCTCCCAGCGGTTCGCCGCCACAAGGCTTTCGATCTGCGTCATCGTCGCGGCCGTGCGCTGCGCGGTTGTCGCGCGAACGTGCTCCGCCACACGCCCCCACGCTGCCGCCGCCGATTCGTATTGGCCGAGATCACGCTGCGTGGCGGCCAATCGTCGCAACGCCTCTAACCCCGCCAGCGAGAACCGGTGACGAACGGCCAACGCCACGGTCTCCTCGCGCGAATCACCCACTTTCCCAACCGCCCGGGCGTCGAATGCGACTCGATCCAAATCGGCTTCCAGTTGCGATCTCGCCTCGTCCGTCAGTCGCCTCGTCAGCTTCCACGCTTCGTGGCGTGCGACCACCAAGCTGGAATTCACCACGACGAACGAGTCTTCGTCTGCATTGAGAACGCGCGCCAAGAATGTGGCCGCAGTCGCCGATTCGCGCCGTTCCAAGTGCCCTCGCGCCGCAACCAGCCACTGCTCCACCTGTCGATCGACCACCAACCGCAAGCCGCCCAAGCGGTTCGCGTCAGCAGGAGACTCGTCGCGCGAAACGGCTTCCGGCTCATCACCGCTCGCTTCCGGAAATCTCACAGCCGTTGATGCGATGAAAACGAGGACCACGAAAACCCACAACCCTGCGCGCACGAGTCGCATCGTTCCCCTTTTTTGCCTGTTTGGGCGCTTCATCAAAAACTCACGTTTTCCACTTCAAAACCGGTTTTTAAGCAATGCAGACGTTTCCGATAGAAGTCGAAATCGGGCGAACAGAGGCTGTAGTCCGGTCCCCTTGGCCCGGACGATGCCTGCAATTCCAGTGTATTCAGTGGCTCTCGTGCGCGAGGTCTCGTCCGGACCAAAGGTCCGAACTACGACTGCGACTTCTGTCGGAAACGTCAATGAAGACATGTCCGTCACAAGTCTGACAATTCCAACCAATGTTCTTTTCGAAAATACAGCGTCGAGTGATGGATTACCGATTCGCTCTGAGCCTGATCGCATTGCTTCCACGACCGCCCCACTTTCGCGGCCGATTCTCACCCAGCCGTCTGGACACAGCAACCAGCAACTGCCCGATTCGGCCGCTCCGGCATAAAGCCGATTTCTCGCCAAGTTTTTCGATGAGTCGAAGGCGTCGCTTCTCAGCCGCTGGGTCGGCTGCTATTCTCTCGCCCCTTCGCCCCCGGCCCGTGGGGCGGTTCGTTTGAAAGTGGAGATGATTTCGTCATGGCCAAGAACACACGCAAAGTTAACAAAGCCAATCATGGCAAACGCCCTGCCAGCTCGAAGGCCCGTAAGGCTAAGCGACGGAAGATGGGAGTGTAAGTCAGCCGGAACGTGTCTGCCGCTGAGATTGGGATGAGCGAAGATTCAGATGGGTCACCTCTGGCCTTCATCCGCCCAACAGCAGCGATAACGTGGAGGCATCGGCCGGATTCGAGGCAAATTGCCTTGGACTGAGGTCAGAACGGATTCAACAAGGCGGGGCAACCCGCCTTGTGGCATTTCTGCGGCTCCGCAACCAAGGGGCGATTGCAGTTGGGCACTCGACAACCCTAACAGGCTGCTAACTCTCAATCCCGCCCCACTCTCCCAGTGCCACTCACTCGGCGAATAGCAAAGTACGCGCCATTGCCCGCTCCCCCAAAAAAATGGCGACGGGGCAAGAAACGACGTAACTCCGATCCGTTTGGCAAGCTGCGCAGTTGGCATGGCTTGCTGTAAGCCGGATGGGGATTTTCTGGATGGCATGGGCCGTGGCTGCCGATGAAGCGGGATGTGTCGAAAAGTCTGCGCTAGCGAACTGCTTGGACTCCACACGCCCATTCCATGCGCTGCCATGCGAGACCGTTTCATGTTGTGTTCACGCGAATCGGGCAGATGGCTCTCTGTGCTCACTGCGGCAGTCATCGCCGGAGATGTGTGCTTTCAGGGGGAAGCGTCGGCTCAGGGGCCGCCATCCAATTCTAAACCCCCGTCGAATTTCAAGACCATCACTTGGCGAGCGGCGGAAACGACCCAAGAGAATTGCGTGGCAATTCTCGGTGAGATCGCCACGCCTGGAGCGTACTGCCTCGACACTCGATCACTCTCGTTGCAGACGTTGGTACGGCGGGCGGGCGGTGTGACGGAAGAGGCTTCGACGGCGATTCGCCTCGTCCGCCATGAACGCGTCAACCAGACGCTGTTTCTGTCGCCTCAATCCGATGCGCCACTGCTGCCGGGTGATGTCCTGATCGTGGAATCCAAGCGAGCGATGCTGGGGACTAGCAAAGTGATGAACGTCGGTAATCCCGCGAACGGAGTTCGTCGGGCCTTGACCGGGACGAGTGACTCGCAAGGGGTTCAGGTTGCGTACTTGAATGTGCTCGACCGACCTGTGGTTGTGAAGCTGCGGAACGAAGAGGCGCGACTCGACCACATCGTGCAGATGCTCGGTCAACCGGTGGAGTTGGCAGGCTCGGTCCATGTGCTTGGCCCGGACCGGATCGCCAGCGAGGCCCAGGCCGCGACGGCCTCGTCGAGACTGACAGATGGAACCGTGCTGGTCTTCCGAAAGGGATCCGTCAACCGCAACAAGCTGCCCGCCACGTTGCCCAAGCCGTATGACTCGGAGATCGCGACCGGAGCGTTTCCGTCATTGATCGGCGGTGCGATGGGTCAGTCCGCAGAGTTGCGCAGTGTCGGACAACTGGCTCCGCTGATGATTGCTCCCGGCCAAGAAGTGGCTTCCTCACCAGCACGTTTCAGCGAGCCGGTGCCGTCACTTCAAGACCAAGCACCCATCTTGACCGTCCCCGCGTTCAACCCGGATCCGCCTTCGCTTCAGGCCCTGCCTGCGAGAAGTGAGACGCAGCCTTCGAGGTCTGAGACGCTACCGCCGCGTGTGGAGGCCCAGCCATCACAGATGCCACTCCCGGAGACACCAATCGTGTCGAGTCGGCCGCGCGTGGCGACACTGCCATTCGCGGGATCGGCACCGATGCGGAGTTCGTCGAGTCGTAGCCTGGTCGAGCCAGAACCGAATGCGCCACCACCGCCCGAGATGAAGCCGTTACAAACTCAGCAGGATCGAGTCGTGGAGCGGTCTGGTTCCGCGCCGTCGCTCCCCACTTCGCACGCCGCGCTCGAAACGCTGTCCGGTTCAAAGGACTCGTCCCGCTTGCCGAGTTCCGATCTCGCGGCGAATGAGAGCGGCGCGGCACCGTTCTCAACGGGACAGATGTTCGGCATCTTGGCGGGCGTGTCGGCCCTCATCGGCGCGGCATTGCTGGCACGCAAGCACTTCGATAAGCGGGGGCTGGCCGAGAACTCGTCGTCTGCGTTCCCAGAATCGCGGCGCGCGCAACAGACTCCCATCGAAAGGGCACTCGCCGCCGCCGACTCGACCGCCACGCGAACATCTGAATCGAATAGCGCGATTTCAGAACCAGAACTCACAAGCATCGAACCCGTTCCCTCTCTGAGTCCACTCACTTCAACGCTGCCAGCGGGAATGAGCGATCTCGACCAACTCATCAAGAACGCGTTGCCATTTCGCGAAGAGGCGTCGGTCTTTCCGACGGGGATCAATCTGCAAGGCCGCATCGCGCCACGGCCGGTCTATCGCGTTGATCGAGCGGCCGAAAACGTCCTCGGTTCCGGGCCTCACTTCACCGCGAGCAACAACGATTCGGAGATTCGATCCGATCGGTTCGAGGCATCCACACAGTTCGAGCCAACAGCCGAACAACTGGAGTTGGACACGCATCCCGCCACTGAGACCCGACTCTCGGGACCGCACTTCGGACGCCGTCGCAGCGGCGCGAAGACGGTCGCGGTGGGTGAGTCCGCCAGTGCCGCGATGCCGATCGCACCCGCATCCAATCAGTCCACTCCGCTGGCTGATGCGCTGCGGCAGTTGCAAGGAGACCGACCATCGTGAGCATTGGACTGGATTTGGGGACCACTCTGTTTCGTTCGATTCGCAGCACGGGGACGGAACTCGTCGGCCGCCAATGTGCCGCCGTCTACAGCGTGCTGGCCGACACCGCCAGCCATCGTCGCTTGTTGGAACAGTCCGGAGTTCGCTTCGCCACGTGCGGTAACGATCTCGTGTTGTTTGGGCAACCCGCCATCGAATGGGCGGACATTTTGAACCTGCCCGTGACTTCGCTCCTGCCAGACGGTCGCGTCCCGCAATCCGACCTCGTCGCTCGTCAAATCCTGGCGCTGATGGTGGATGCCGTGCTGCCTCCCGCCGAGCAAATCGGCGATGTCTGCTGCCTGACCGTCCCCGGGGGGCACGATCTTTCCCGCCACGATCTCCCCTACGATGTTCGCTTCTTTCAACAATTGGTCGCGCTGCGCGGTTACGAACCAAAGTTGATGACGGCAGGACTGGCGGTGGTCCTCGCGGAACTGTCAGCCGCGTCCTTCTCGGGGATCGGCATCAGCTTTGGAGCCGGTTCCTGCCAGATCGGTGTCGTCCATTGTGGGCGCGAGTTGGCGAACTTCTGCTTCGACGAATGCCTCGTCGATCAAACCTCTGAGCGCCGCGACACGAACGCCGTGTCCGAAGGGACGGAGGCGAATCCGAACAAAACCGCCGCCCGCGACCACCTGTTGGTGCGAGCGTTGACCGAGACACTCACAGCCACCCGTGACGAACTTGAACGGCGCGACGTGGCACGCTGGATGTCGCAACCAACGCATATTGTCTGCACGGGGAGGCCCACCGCCG
The DNA here is from genome assembly GCA_043749505.1 of Schlesneria sp. Classification (GTDB taxonomy): domain Bacteria; phylum Planctomycetota; class Planctomycetia; order Planctomycetales; family Planctomycetaceae; genus Schlesneria. The sequence goes on from JAYVDI010000425.1 coordinate 8,984, forward strand.
AAGCCGGATTCCAAGAGCTATTGATCCAAGTCTGGACCAGTTTGGAATGGCCAATGAAAGTCGGCACGCTCCAAATTGCGGACGACGCGGTGTACTCGATCGCCCGTGGTTGCCTGATTCAATCGCGTCTCGAAAACCGCACCGCAAACCGGCGCGCCGCGTGACCGTGACCGATCACGGCTTCATCGGGAACCGCAGCTTCGCGCGGTGGACGTCTTCATCGAAGCTGTTGGACCAGCCTTCCCAGTGAATCTTCACTCGGCCGTCGGGATTCACGACGAGAACCTTCACCGGGTGCCACTTGCCAGCCCATTCGGCCAGCAGTTTTTGACCGACTTCCAACTTCGAGTCGGCGGCGACTTCTTCACCAGGAGCTTCAGCCGCTGCCGGCTTGTTAATCCCAGGTTGAACCGGTTGGAAGCCGCCGACCGCCGCTGGTTGAGCACCCCGTTTGGCAAGCTCTTGTGGGTCGAGTGTCTCCATCAGTTTGTATGAGACCTTCATCGGCGTCCGCTTCGACGAGTTCGCTTCGTTCTCAGTCAGCTTCGCGGAGAATTCGAGATCGTGCGGCAAACCGGTTTCAATGTTGATCGAGAATGTGCCGTCTCCCTCAACCAGCACGCGCGGTCCCGCGCCGATCGACTCGCGCGTTTTCAAGTGGAACGACTTCTTGATCGTTTGGAACTTTCCAACCTGATCTCCGAGCGTGTACGCGATCTTCAACATGCCGCTGAATTGCGTCGTCTTCGGCTCACTGAACGGACTGCCGGGAAAACCAGGAAAACCAGGAAAGCCCGGTGGCCGGAAGCGCGGACCAAACCTCGGCCCGAACGGAGAGCCACCCGCTGAACCTCCCTCCTCTTGAAACACCAGCGTGACGGGCTGCGACAGCGACCATGTCTTCTGCCGTCCCGAAGGGAGATGCTCGACGATCAACCGTGCGGCTCGACCGAGAAAACTCGGCAGCGAGTGGGAGCCGCGCAGATCGTAGATGCGGCCGAGCTGGTCGGTCTCGACTTCGTCCACGTCCGCACCGAGACCTCGGATCGACGAGTACATCCCACGCCGGGCGACAGACAGATGCGCGTTCGGATCGATGAAGTGTCCCGCACGCGACTTCATCTGCGGCGTGAGGTTCCCGTCGCAACGCAGCGCGATGTGAGTCCCCTTGCTGACGGGGCCACCGCCCAGCGTCACCGTCACCAGCGCGGTGGCTAGCGCGACTTGCTTAACCAGCGCGGGACCATCGAGCTTCGCGCCGCCCGACCCCCCTTTGAACTTCACACCGTGCGTCGTGAGCATCGGCTTGGCGTCGTCGATCGGCACCGCGAAACCGACGCTCGTCGCGACATCGGCCACCAACTTCGCGAAGTTCACGCCGACCACTTCACCGCGCTCGTTGACCAGCGGGCCACCACTGTTGCCGGGATTGATCCCCGCGTCGATCTGCAACACTTTCTGACACTCGTCCGTGTTGATCCCCGAGATCGTGCCGCGCGTCTGCTTCACGTTGTCGCCGAGAATGCTCGACAGCGGGAAGCCGATCGCGCGGACTTCTTCGCCCAGTTCCACGGCATCCGAATTGGCGAGCGGCAACATCGGCAGGCCGGTCGCCGCGATGCGGATCAACGCGATATCTCGCACTTCGTCCGCATCGAGCACGGTCGCTTCGTAGGTCTTTCCGCGAATCGCGACCTCAATTTTGCTCGCCCCTTCGACGACGTGCTGACACGTCATCAAGTAACCGTCGGGATGCACGACGAACGCCGTCCCGGTTCCCTGACCCTCTTCGTCCGGCTTCGACTTCGGCCGACTGTTCGGGTCGATGCCGGTGTAACTGAGGTTACCTGACAAGTGCAGAAAGAGGTCTTGATCCTGATCGACCTCCACGTTGACCGCATAGACGTAAGCGTGACCGGCCTGCCAGCGATACCGCAGCGCGAGCGCGTTCTGCCCCGCGCCCACCGCTCCGTTCGGATCGACCGGTTTGACGATCGGTGCCGGGACAACGCCGTTGTTCGCGCCGCTTCCGCCAGCATTACCACCGTTGTTGTTTGCGCCACCATCATTTGAACCATTCACCGCAACGACGTTCTGCTGCGAGCCGCCAGCGCCGCCCGGCTTCGTCCCCAATCGGCCTGCTCCCCAGACGGCGAAGATCACCAGCGAGGCCACCGTCACGAGACCGAACCCACCGATGAGGCCCACCCAAAACGTCGCGCGTTGGTTGGCATCGCTCAACGCGGACGTGGATTGATCGTCGTTCTCCCAGACCTCGACTTCGCGCTGAGGCCGGACGCTGGGTGACTGTTTCGGGCGCGGGGCCACGGGCGCGATCAATTCATCCAACTCGTGAACGACTTCCTTTGAAGTCGTGCCCCGTGAAGGAACCGACTCGTGCGGCTGGGGTCGGCGCTTCGCCACCCCGAGCGATGACGAGGCAACCTTGCTACCGGAACCACGCGTCGCAGCACCCGTTCGCGCAGGCGCAGTGACCGCCGAAGATTTGAGCGCCGCGATGAAGGCCGCACAGTTTGAATACCGTTCGCTCTTCGACTTGGACATTCCACGCGACAAGACTGCGCGAGTCGCCTCGGTGAGACCTTCAATGCTCGGCGCGGCATCGTTCAAAACGCACAGTCTGAGGATCGTCGGGTCGGTCGAATCGAACGGCCTCCGCCCGGCCAGCAGCTCATACGCGACAACGGCGAGCGAGTATTGATCGGCGCGTGCATCGAGTGGCTCGCCGCGCCATTGCTCGGGCGACATGTACGGGTAAGTCCCGCCGACGATCGACGAGGTCGAACTGATGCGGCTCGGGCTGGAATGGAGTTCTGCCGCCAGTCCGAAATCGACCAACTGCATCGTCGCCCCGTCGCGCGTCGCGGCCTCGTCTCCAAGCATGATGTTCTGCGGCTTCACGTCACGATGCAGCACATGCGCGGCATGAGCGAAATCGAGAGCAGCAGCGATCGGTGCGAGGACGCGCACCACTTCGCTCAAAGGAAACTCGCCATGTCGCGCGACGAACGCCTTCCGATACGCCGCCAGTGTGTCTCCCTTGAGATACTTCATCACCACGTAGTAGCCGTACCGAGCGTCATGACCGAGCAGGTAGAGCGGACAGATGTGTTGGTGTTGCAGGTCGTGAACACGGTGAAACATTTGCTTCACGGCGGCCATCTGTTCGGTGTGGTGCGATAACTCCGGATGCAGCAGTTTGAGAACGACCGTTCGCTCGCCAACCAGATCGCTGGCCTTCCAGACCTCACCCATGCCGCCTCGCCCGAGACGCTCCTCCAAACGGAAGCCGCCCAATTCGTCACCCGGCTCCGGCAGCGCACTCGGTTGCGAAGCCGTGTTCGATGGTAAGCCCGCACGAGTCTTCGTCACGGAGACGCGTGGCTCCTCATCACCGCGCGATGAGACCGGCTCGATCAGCGGTTTCAGCGACGCGGAGGACGAGAGGCTCGAATCATTCCACTGCTGCAACTCAGCCAGCAGCGCGTCATACAGGGGCCGGTCAATCTCCCCGGCGAGGAACTTGTCGAGCAATTGCTGCCGTCGCCACGTCGCGCCGCCGTTCGCCGGATTCGGTTGTCCTGTCATGCTGTTTCTCCCCGCGTCGCGTGGGTGATGTTGCCTCAACTTCAATCAAGCAAACCTGCGGCCAGTATGCCCGACCTCCGGATCGAACACCAACGGTCTGTTGGCGGGGGCCTTACAACCTGTCCAAAACAATGTCGTCTTTCGCTCCGCGAAAGAACGCCCTTTCGCGGAGCGAAAGGCGACAAGCGGCGGCCTAATTCTTGGACAGGGCCTTACAACTCGGCGAGCAGCATGTTTCTGAGCTGCTGCTGGCAGCCGACTGAGATATTCGACGAACACTTCAATCGGAGTCGCTTTCCGTGAGGCAGACCGCTGATCGCGGCTGAGGTCACGCCGTTTTGCCGACATACGTCGGAAACCGCATTCAAAATGAACGCCGTCGTTTTGCCGCGCACGACCTTGGCGACGCCTCCGCGAATTTGGATCACAAATGCGGGGCGCGGTCGCAGCAGATACCAAGCGACTCCCACCACCAGTCCGACGAACGCGAGTTGGGGCAAGAAATCAAACACGGTTCCCCTGCCTTTTCAGTTCGACGACGCCACCTGCGTGGCATCGTTCGAGTCGTGGTGAAATTGGGTCGCAAGCGTTTTCTATTGTCCCCTCACCCCGGCTTTGCGGGGAGAGGGCTAGGGTGAGGGGTCTTCTTTCATTTTGCTACACGATGTGATCCAGACTCACATTTCCAACCGCGCCATTGAGTAGCAGGTCCACCGCTTGACCAATATCGGGAGCACGCATCAGCGTCTCACCCACCAGCATCGCGTGCGCGCCGCCCGCCTTCAGCCGATCGACATCGCGGCGAGTCTGGATGCCGCTCTCGCTCACCAAGAGCGTGGAGGATGCGAGTCTCGGGGCGAGGCTCAACGTGTGGTCAAGGTCGATGACAAACGTTCGCAGGTCACGGTTGTTGACTCCGACCATCGCCGGTTCCAGCTTGAGTACGCGGTCCAGATTCTCGGGGTCGTAGATTTCGATGAGCGTCTCCATGCCGAGTTCACTCGCGTAGAAATAGAGGTCGCGCAAGTGGCAATCATCGAGGCATTCGGCGATCAGCAGGATGCAGTCGGCCCCGGCGGCACGGGCCTCGACGACCTGATACCGATCAATGATGAAGTCCTTTCGCAAGACGGGGATCGCCACCGCCTGTCGCACGGCTCGCAGAAAATCGAGATGTCCTTGGAAGAAGTGTTCGTCCGTCAGCACGCTCAGGCACGCCGCGCCGTGTCGTTCGTAGGTCAGCGCGATCTGCACGGGATCGAAGTCGGCTCGAATGATCCCGGCGGACGGCGACGCTTTCTTGACTTCGGCAATCAACGCCACATCGGACTTCGCCCGGAGTGCCGCGACGAAATCGCGAACGGGCGGCGCGAAGGCCACCTGCTCCTGAATCGTCTCGACCGGACGGAGCCGCTTCGCCGTGGCGATCTCACCCCGCTTGTGTTCGATGATGCGGGCCAGCACGTTGTCGGCGGGGAGCGGTGACGAAGACATAAGCGGCGAGTTCTCGTGATCGATGGCAAGGACAATCCAAGGCGTGATCCACCTAAAGCGGCGACGCGGGTGAGATCGTATCGTCGGCCTCCCCGACCGAAAACCGTTGGTCCCACACGTCACCGGGATCGTCGCGTTCGTCTTTGAAGAGGGATGAGGAGTGAGTGCCGATCGTGGTACAAGACATCGCCGCATTTGAAACCCGAGCAACCGTCCCAACTCTCTTTCTCTGATTTCCTCCACTCGCACTGACGAGACCTCAATCGTGCCACGTCCCAGTGAACTTGCCTTGCCGTTCTTCGCATTGGCCGTGTTGTTGTTGGCCACCAGCCTTGGTGTGTCGTCTCTGTTGAATCACTTCGCCACGAGCGGCATTTTCCAGCCGATCAGCCCCGTTGAAAGAATGCCTCAGGCAGAAAACGCTCCCGACGAACCGCTTCGGTTCCCCGCAGCCTTTGCCGTCAGCACACTCCTGCTCTGCTGCGGTAGTGCGGCGTTGTCGAGTGCCGTGGCTTACGTGAAGCGCGAGCGGCAACGCCTGTTTCGTCGCGCTCTGGGAGCGGCATTACTCGCGGGAACCTTGTTCGTGGGAGTGCAATCGCACGCGCTGTCACAACTCATTCGTCAACAGGTTCCCGATGAAGTCCCGACGGGAGCGGGGGCGTTCGTCGCCGTTGTCGCGGCACTCCACGCGATGCACTTCCTCGTTGCCCTTCTGTGCCTCGTGTACGTCACCGTACAAGCACTCGCCGACCGCTACGACCACGAGTACTACTGGGGCGTGACGCTCTGCGCCTGGTTCTGGCACGCACTCGGCATCGTCTGGTGCGTCATTCTCGCCACGATGGGAATCGCCGCATTGTGAGATCAGGTCCGGTTTAGAACCTGTCCAAGAACGACACCAACCCGCAGCGTGAGCGAGGGCGTCGAGATCTCCCGCAAGCAATCGGTCTCGCTCACGCTGCGGGTTGGTTTTGAAATTGCCTCGTGGCGGGAGTTGCTCGACCGTCTCGTGAGGCACTTCTATAATCCCGCCCCGTTGCGACCGCCGTTCTTTCGCGTTCCGTGTTTTTGAGACTCGCCATGCCTTTGGAAATCGTCCCCTTTCCGCATCCGGCCCTGCGTTGGAAATCGAAGCCGGTCATCAAGGTCGATGCCGATCTCGAACGAGTCGTGGCGGAGATGTTTGACCTGATGTACGCCGCGAAGGGGATTGGCCTCGCCGCGAATCAAGTCGCGCTGCCCTATCGCCTGTTCATTTTGAATCTCGCCGGAGACGCGGCCGAAAAAAGCGAAGAGTTGGTGTTCATCAACCCGCGTTTCCTCCGTCGCAAGGGAACGGTTGAAGGGGAGGAAGGCTGTCTGAGTTTCCCCGGCCTGTACGCCCAAGTCTTGCGATCCTCGAAGGTCGCCATCGAAGCCTTCAACTTGAAAGGGGAATGCTTCGAGTACGCCTTGAACGAACTGGCCGCGCGAGCCGTGCAGCACGAAAGCGATCACTTGGATGGAGTCCTCTTCATCGACCGAATGGTCGAACAGGACCGCCTCGACAAGAAAGGTGTGGTCGCCGACTTCGAGGCTCAGTATCGTCGCTGGCAGGCAGAAGGCCGTTATCCCTCCGACGAAGAGGCTCGCCGTCAACTGGCGGAGCTGGAACAGAAGTAAGAAATTTTGGTGGCTGGCTGAAGTCCGGCTTAGCAGCCTGTTGAAAAAGGTAGGACGGGCACTCTTGCCCGTCGGTTTTCAAGCCGTAGGACGGACAGAAGTGCCCGTCCTACGGCTCACGTCATTGGGATCAGCCGCGACAACAGCAGCGCGGGGACGACAAGTGCCGCCGTCGCGAGAGCGTGAGCCGCACCGATCTGACCGCTCTCAGCCATCTTCCAAAAGATCAGAGTCGCGTCGAGCATCACGTAGGAGAGCAACATCAGCTTGATTACTGGCTGCACGTTCTGAGGTGTCGGGTTGGCGATGGCTGTGATGGCGCGGCGATTCAACGTGAACGCGATCACGGCCAACATCGCGGTCACAACGGGAACCCTCGCCCCCGTCGGCCAGAAGTGGACCAGCCACGTCAGCCCACCGATGGCCGTGTCGAGAATCAACAGCGCCAACACCAACATCCAGCGGTTGCTCGTCCGCGCTTCGGTTCGTGCGAACAAGGTCACTCCCACGATGTACAACCCGAGAAACGCGGCGGCATAAGTCTGAGGCGGACCAAGAAAGAACGGCTTCCAAAACTCGTGGTCGCTTGCGCCGAGCATCACATTCAACGCGCGGCAGAGACCCATCGCCAACGGTGCCAACAGAGTCCGCTTGAGTACGCTGTCGTAGAGCAGGATCGCCACGACGAGCAGCACGGAAACGTGGAGGCTCACGCGCGTCACCGTCGCCGCAGTAGCGACTCCCGCGATCATCAACACCGTTCCCAAAATCACCGCCGCTCTCAATGACACACGCCCCGACGGGATCGGTCGCGAAGACCGCTCCTCAGCGTCCTGCTTCCGGTCGAAGACATCGTTGAAGACCATCCCCGCCAGATACAGGCAGCACGAAGAAGCGAGCAGCCCAAAAAACTTGGGGGCGTTGTCGAAGCCCGTCGGCCCAACAACAGCGAGATGCGTCAGCACATAGCCGAGCACAATGTCAGCCATCGCCGTAAACACCGTCGGCAATCGAACCAGTTGCAAGTACGCGAGCATCTGCGGCCCTTGGTGAACATTGGCGAGCCGCACGCCGTAAAGCAGCGGGTTATTGATCGTCGCAGGAAACCCGTGACCTTACGGCACACGGCTCGCCTCGAACATCTCATTCCTGACATCGAGAGGCATGAATCGCGGCTTGTCATTCATCGCTTACGGCAGGTTCGTATTGAAGCGGTCCATCATCCCTCAAGCCCCTTCAACCGACCGGAGCTGTCACCGAGCGAATCGACGCCCGCGTCCATGCGGTCGAGCATCGACAGGAACAGGTTGTTGAGCGGCGTTTCCTTCGAGGAGACGATGTGCCGACCGGACGCGATCGTGCCGCCCCCTTTACCCGCCAACAGGACCGGGAGGTCGTGGTGGCTGTGAGCGTTGCCGTCGGCGATCGCGCTGCCGTAGACGATCATCGAGTTGTCCAGCAGCGTGCCGGTTCCCTCCGGGATGCTTTTCAGGCGTTCGAGGAACTTGGCGTAGTGGCCGATCAAGTACTTGTCGATCTTCGCGAGATGCTTGATCCAGTCCTGCTTGTTCTGGTGGTGCGAGAGATGATGGTGACCGTCGTTCACGCCCACCATCGGGTAGCTGCGGTTGCTCCCCTCATTGGCCATCATGAACGTCGCCACGCGCGTCGTGTCGGTCTGAAAGGCGAGTGCCATCAGCTCGAACATCAGCCCAATGTGTTCGTCGAGTTCCTTGGGAATGCCGCGCGGCAGTGTCAGGTCGGGGATCTTCTGGCTGGACGAATCGGACTTCGCCCGCTCGATCCGCTGTTCGATCTCTCTCACGCTGGAGAAGTATTCGTCCACTTTGCGGCGGTCGGTCTGACCAAGCTGCTGCTTGAGCTTCGACGCATCGTCGGTCACGAGATCAAGGATGCTCTTACGGTACTCGTCTCGCTTCGCGCGACCCTTCGCCGCTTCGCGATCGTCGGTCGAACCGAAGAGTCGCTCGAAAACCAGACGCGGGTTGATCTCTTTGGCCATCGGCGTGGTGGCGGTCTTCCACGAGATGTTATTCGAGTAGGCACAGCTATAGCCCGAGTCACACTGTCCCGCGTTACGGCCCCCTTCTGTACCGAGTTCAATCGACGGCAGCTTGGTCAGCTTCCCAATCTTGTCGGCCGCGACCTGATCGACCGACTGGCCGACCTTGATATCGACGCCGCTCGTCTTCACGGGATGAGCACCGGTAAGGAACGCGGCCGACGAACGCGCGTGATCTCCCGCGCCATCTCCTTTGTGGCGGGCGTTGTCCTGCATCAGGCCGGTCATCACACAGACCTGATCCTTCACCTTGGCCAGAGGTTCGAGCGTGGGCGACAGTTGCCAGTTGGTTCCATCCCCTTTCACGGTCCACTCGGGAACGATCACCCCGTTCGGGACGAAGACAAACGCCATCCGCTTTGGCGCACCGGCCGACTGCGCCGCGAAGCCGCTCTTGGGTAGCATCGCCTCGAGCAACGGCAGACCGAGCGTCGCGCCGACGCCCTTCAAAAACGTGCGACGATGCAGAGCATGACGGTGGTTCATGGTTGGTCTCCATTGGAAACGGCGAACATCAAATCAAAGGACTGAAGAGTGGCCATTCACTATCGATTGTTTAACCGCGTGGGCAACGCCCCGCGCTACGTTGGAGCCTGTTTCAAGATCGACGCGCGGGGCGTTGCCCACGCGGTTAAACGATCGATAGTGAATGGCCACTCTTCAGTCCTTTGATTTGATGTTCGCCGTTTCCAATGGAGACCA
>JAYVDI010000426.1:0-5156 GCA_043749505.1 Schlesneria sp.
CGCTTGCGCGTCGGGCTAGTTTGTCGAGGCAAAAAAGGACTCGTCCTACGAACGCCGCGTCTTTACGCTGTCGAGGTACTTGCCTTCTGTCTCGCTTACGGGCCACACTTGTTGCCGCAGCTTGTGATCGAACCGTACTCGGGAGTCTCCGCATGTCTCAGTCGCGCGACGACATCATTCTCTGGGGACAGAACGCTCCGTTGCGACGGTTTCTCATCGTGTCAAACTTGATGCTGTGTTGGATTGGTTGCGATCTGACACTTCAAACATTGTCGAACGTGAACATGGTGGGGCACGACTTCTGGATCGTCGCACACCATGTCACCGGCATTTCGTGGCAGCGTGTGCTGTTGGACGACTGGCCGATCGACATTTGGCGGCTGCATCTGTACACGGCTTATTCGCTGCCAGCGATTGGCCTGCTGATGCTCGTACTACTCGACCGGTTGGTGAGTCAGGGAGAGACGCGTCTACCGAAGCTGGTCACTTGGTGCGGGGCGGCGTTCATTGTCGGCGGTGCGATATGTGACATCTCCGTTACCGTGGTGTGCAGTCCCGATCTGGCAATGGAAGGGAATCCGTATGTCCGCGTTCTGATCGACTCGCAACATCCGCTCGCGTTTGTCTACGCGCATGCACTCATCACACAGTCGCTGTACATCACGCTGTTCTGTGGATTATGGCTCGGCTTCCTGAGGCACCGGCAAACGATTGCCGACACCATCTCGGCGTCGGCTCCTGTCGGCTGGTTCGGCTTCTTGAAGGCGGCGACGGGTGGTCCACATCTCACGACGCGGCAATGGCTCGTGCCGCTGAGAACGTCCGAGGTTCCACTGCTGTATCACTATGTCTGGCTGGTCGCGATTCCGGTCGTCTTCGGGATCAGCTTGTTCCGCTGGTACGCCGCTTTGGAATGGCTGGGTTTCGTGGAGCCGGCGTTCTCGACGCGATTCCTCGTCGTGATCCATGGCGTCTTCAGCACGCTGGTTCTGTATTTCCTCACGATGTGGCGACTGTCGCGCCAATTGCCACAAGTGTGAGCCGCTCGCCGAATCAGGACGATGCGGCACCAAGCTCATGCAAACTGATCGCCAAGGACGACGTGGCGGCCGCGCAGGAAGTCGGCGGTTGTCATGGGACGTTTGCCGTCGGGTTGGAGCGAGATGATTTTGAGGCAGCCTTCGCCACATGAGACCACGAGCTGGTGTTCGACGACGCTGGCGACCGTGCCTAGCGAGGTCGGATTGCTGGAGTCGGCAGCAACCGTTTCGACAGCGAGAATTAGCAGACGCAACGGAGGTTTGTCGGTCTGATGCAGTTCGGTGAACGAGCCGGGCCAGGGTTGCATACCTCGCACATGGCGGGCGATCTGTTCGGCGGATTGCTTCCAGTCGATGCGGCCGTCAGCCTTGGAGAGCTTACGGACGCGCGTGACTTGCGCCGGGTCTTGCAGCTCGCGCGAGACGGTTCCCGCGATGATTTCGTCGATGACGCGCAATGCCAGCGGGACGGCGAGCACCGCCAGGCGCTGTTCGAGTTGGCCGGTTGTTTCGCTGGAGTTGATCGGCGTGACGACGCGGCCGAGCATCGGGCCAGCGTCCATCTTTGGCTCGATCTCAATGATGGTCACGCCGGTCTCAACATCACCGCTCAGGATGGCGGCGTGAATGGGAGTCGCGCCGCGGTACTTCGGCAGCAGTGACGCATGAATGTTGATCGTGCCTTGCGGCGGAACGGCCAGCACGGCTGCGGAAAGCATCTGACCATAGGCCGCCACAACGAACAGGTCCGGGTTCAATCCCTGTAAGTTGGCGACGGACTCTTCTGTTTTAATCGACTCGGGCTGAAGCACGGTCACACCGCGCTCGACGGCCGCGACTTTCAGTGGGTTCACATGCTGGTGGTGCCCGCGCCCCAAGCGATCGGGTTGCGTGACCAAACCGACCACTTGATGCGGAGAATCGAGTAGCGCGAGAAACGACGGCAGGGCCAGATTCCCGGTCCCCATGAAGACGATGCGAAGACTCACGACGACGGTTCCTGTTTGTAAGAGGGCACTCCTGCCGAACGGCTGGAAGCGATTTCAAGACGTGACCGACAGAAGTCGTCGCCGTAGCCCGGACCCCTTGGTCCGGACGAGACAGTGACAGAATACGCCAACAATATCGTGTTGTTTCAGCGGCCTCATCCGGAACAAGGGGTTCGGACTACGGCCTTCACTCGCTGGATTCGGACTTTTGTCGGTCACCTCAAACAAAAAAGGACTCGAAGCGATCTGCTCCGAGTCCTTTCATTAATGTCGCCTTGCATCACCCACAACGCGATGCCGAAGAGTTGCCCGACCAGGATTTGAACCTGTCTGGCACGTATTGGTGAAGGACCGACGGAGTGTTTGATTTGCGTGGCAACTTGTCATGCGGCGGCACGTTGCGGCCGTTTTGCCGTGCGAGTGTCATGTGTATCAAACGTGTGTTGCGTTGCCAATTCTGCCCCCAAAATGCCCCCGCTTTTCGGAGCAGGCCATCATCGTGAGGGGCGTCCGCTTTCGACTTCTATCCTTTCTGAGCCCCCCCACGTTCTGCCCCCTGCTTCGCTGCCAGCGGCATGGGTGATTTGTTTTTGGCGGGCAGTCGAATCGTCAGTGAGCGTCGGACGTTGGCTGGAGCATCGGTTCTGGCGTTGCAGCCAGTTGCAGAGTGTGGAGATATCGATGGCTTTGGTGGCGTGGGAGGCGGCGGTGAAGATGGCGCGCTTGTCGTTTTTCAGGACGGTCCGCCATGAGTCGATGTAACTGGCGTGGTCGTCGCGGACTTCGGGGTGATTTGCAGATCGGCATACAAGAACGCCGAGCCGAGTTCCGCGACGAGTTCTTCCATCGCATAGCCTTCGTCGCCCCAACTCTTGCGGCCGAGGTCTCGGTCGAGACGTGACGGGTGGCGCGTCCAGTGGGTCAATTCGTGGGCGAGCGTCGCCGCGTGCGATTCGGCATCGCGGAACGTCACGAAGGGCGGCATCTGCACGTAGTCGGTGCCGATAGCGTAATAGGCTCGACTCCCACCGTGGCGAATGTCGGCGTGCGTGTTGGCGAAGAACTGTTCCGCCTGTTCGATGCGGTCCAGCGTCTCGCGCGGTGGCTCGGCCAGAGTCGAGAAGTGGGTCGGCAAGCCCTCACACTGCTCGGCATTGAAGACGGTGTATTCCTTGAGGAACGGAATCTCGCGGTCGAGGTTCTGTCCGTCGTTGCCAGTCTCGGTCTTGTTGAACGTGCTGGCATAGACGACGGGCGAGCCATGTTCGCCCTTGCGCACATGTCCGCCAAGTTCCTTCGCCTGTTGAAACGTGAGCCAGAACGGACAGGCATAGCCATTGAGTTCGGCCGACATCCAGAGCATGAGAATGTTGACTCCCCGATAGGGCTGGCCATTGTGTCGCAACGGTCGCGTGATGCGTCCGGCAGCGTGTTCGGCGTTCCACGGCTTGAGCCACGGTCGGACGCCTCGTTCCAGTTCTTCCACGATTTGCGTCGTGACGCGGGTGTAGACATCGGTGCGGGTGGTCGTTGCAGTTGCCATGCTCTTGCCCTTTTCTGGAAATGGATTTGTTCGTGAGCCAACGCTCATGCTTTTGGGCGAACGGAACAAAAGCCCAGAATTCCAGGGGGAGAGCAGTCAAGGACGACCGGCGTGGAGGGCACCGCTCTGCACAAACTCCGAGTCATCGAGCGGGTGCGGAAGAGTGGGAGGGAGCCGCGCCGGTCGCCTGGCCCGATCCTTGACGGCTCGGGGGATGGCATCCCCGCCGCAGACAAACTCAGTCGCCGCAGGCATCGACTTCAGGCCAACGGCCGTCGCACCAGGGGCGTCAGGGGGCGCAGCCGTTCGCGCTAGCAACCGCAGCCCGAGAGCACCCGTTCGCCACGATGGCGAGGTGCCCAAAGTGGTTTGAAGACCACGAAGGTTTGTGCCGTTCAATCGCTCACGATTAGCTCTGATGTCGTGTAAAGATGGCTCACCTGATGATGCGATCCGTGTTCATACACGCAAATCCACCGTCAGTTTCGGGGGAAGAGAGGCACTGCCAAGGTCGCGATGACGCCGCACGTACATCCGGCACTTCCGCAAGAGAATCGTGCATGCGTCAATCAAGTGACACATTCCATCTTGCTAGGGAAGTTGGTTGTAACGAGTTGGCATGATTGATGTTATTTGAAATAGTTTGTCAACGGTTCACTCCGGCACGTTGTTTCCTAACTCGCGACGATACTCACCACTATCCGTCGCGAGAAAACCATGTCCAGCCGAGACAGAACCGATTTCGTTCAGTTGAGCCTCGCCAAACTGGTCTGGTTCCTGTTGGTGGTGCCGGGGTGGGTTCAGGCATCCGACGAGTCGAATGCAACTATTCCGGTCACGGTTCGGGCGGTAGGTGCTTGGACAGTCGTTGAGTCGCCCAATTTTCGGTGTTACTGCCAGTTGGCCGAAGCTGACGCCAGACGATTGGCCCAATGCTGTGAAACGTGGCGCGGCCGCTTGCGGAAGACTTGGATCACATCACCCGATGAGCCGTGTTGGAGTCCGAAGTGCGATGTCCATGTTCATCCTCATCGCGACGCCTACAACCAGACGCTGAATCGTCCGGGAGACACGTCCGTCGGATCGACCATGATGAACTTCGATCAGCGGCGAACGGTGCTGCGTCGCATCGACGTGCGGGCCGATGCCAGTGACTGGTCCAATGCGGCGTTGCCTCACGAGTTGACCCATGTCGTGCTGGGTGAGCGATTTGGCGGACAAGCCCTGCCGCGCTGGGCCGACGAGGGAATCGCGATGCTGAGCGAATCGGCGGACAAGCACCGCGAACGGCTCACGAATTTGCAGGAGACGCTGGCCCGTCGTCCAACGCTTTCATTGATTGATCTGATGCGTGCGGAACGGATGCCGCAGCCGCATCTACGCGATGCCTTCTACGGTCAGAGCGTCGCTCTGACTTCATGGCTGATCCGCAAATCGACGCCTGCTAAATTCGCGGACTTCATTGAAGAGTCCCAACGGAGCGGGATCGACTTGGCGTTGAAGGAACACTACCAACTCAACGGCGTCGCCGAACTGCAACGCGAGTGGAACGAGTGGACTCGGCGACCCGAGGCCATCGAGTTT
>JAYVDI010000427.1:0-3515 GCA_043749505.1 Schlesneria sp.
CCGAGGTGGAGCAGCCGCTCAGTCGGCGTTGTCGGAAGCTCGGGGGTCGCGGGCGATAGCCTCGCGACGGTGTGCCCTCGTCGAGCGGCGTTTCTTCGCTCCGCGAAGCGCAGCCCGTGTCGTCTCCGACGATCCGGGGCGTGATCCGCCGCCCGATCCGGCCGCGGATCATGTTTCGGTCCGGTTGCGGGTGCAGCCTGTCTTTCTGTTTGAGGCGTTGCGTGTTCGCTCCGCGAACACTCCCCGTCGTCTATTTTTCGCTCGTCGTTCGTTCGTAACGTTTCTGACAAGCAGCGGCCTCGGGCCGCCCCCCTTTGTTTTCAATATCTTTGTTTCAATCTCTTTGGCGTAGGTGAGGGCCAAGAGTCCGTTTGCTGTTTCGACCAAGGATTATTCATCGAATCGATTCTTGAACAAGATCCAGATCACCAAAAAGGTGACGCCAACTGCGGGTCGTCGCCCGGAATAGGTGACGCCAACTGCGGGAAATGGCAGTAACAATGGTGACGCCAACTGCGGGTGTCTGTGTCTCATCAATCGTTCAATGATGGATGTCGTTCCGCTGCCGGATGAGCTGCGACAGCGACGCTGATGAGTCACCGGAAAATTCGGGATGATCGGTCCGAAACTGTCGGCTCAAGTGCATCCGGGCAAACCGGTCGGCATTCGACCGGGCTTCGGACTCATCCTGCCCATCCAACTGCAACTGCTGAAAGAGCCGGTCCATCACGCGCTCGAAGGCATCGCGTGCTTCGCTCTGAAGGTACTGCTCAAAAGCGGCCTGTTCGCTCCCCGCCGCCGACTCTTGCGGGCGATCCGTCTGCTTCGCCCGCTCCTGCTTCTGGAGTTCCCGCCACCAGTCGGGTGGCGATGTCTTCTGAGCCTTGGCCTGGCGGATGTAGTGCTGGAAGTAGGCGGGGGGCGATTCCCTGATGAGCTTCCGTTCGACCGCCGCCAGTGTGATGTCCGACCATTCGGCGATCAGCCGGGACGGGAACTCGCCGAGAATCCGCCGGATTGTCGCCCGGTCGAAACCGATCTTCTCCAACGGCTCGACCAGGGGAGATTCATCCGCCGTGAATGTCACCTGGGGCTGCGTCACCCGCTCAAAATACACCCCGCGTGAGAACTGGACGACATGCACCCCCTTGGACCGCTTCGTGAACAGCCCACGCACCGAAGTGATGTCGGGAGGCAAGCTGATGATTTCATGGTCCAGCATTGTCTGAGCCACCCGGACGAGCTTCTGTTTGATCTCCTTCGTCGCCAGCGTCCCGGCAAACCCCAGCGTGTTGACTCCCAACTGCCGCAGCTCAAACGCCGGGGAATGATCGTTCCGCCAGAACATCTTCGACAGCAACAGGAACATCCGCCGCGACGCGACATCGAGCTGCCGGTACGTGGCGAAGTCGAACGTGAAACTCCCCGCGACGGCCTCGCAGAACCGAAACCACTGCGCATCCCACACGAAGTGCCACGCACGGGACGACGTGTCATCCAGCGGCAGGCTGTACTTCAACAGTCCGAACGCGACCTGGCGGTGCTCCCCCCGCAATGGGTCATAGAAGTGATCGTTCTCGTACACGACACCCGCGAGCCGACGAATCGCATCCCGAAAGAGTTGATACCGACTCCCCTGTTCTTGCCCCGTTTCGATGAGGCCAAGCTGCCTCAAACACCAATGCGGCGTGGCATAGAAATCGGCACTCGGCTCGGGCTGGGCGAATGTCAACGCGAGCAAGCCGTACAGATACAGTCCGTCTTTAGGAGACAACCCAAACGGACAGGCCACGTTTGCCGTGGCCGTCTTGCGATTGCGATGCCGATCTGTGAAGTCGTAACGGACCTGATGCAAACTTCCCGCCTGCAATGCCTGCGACGCATCCAAGGGGCACAGAGCGTGTTCCACAAGTGTCTGCTGGGCGAGCCCGCTCCCCTTCCGTGTCGGTGAGCGTTTTGCGGGCCGTTGCGAAGTCACAATCGGCGACATGCGGGGCTACTTGGATGAGCCGAAGAGACGCGACCATATTCCCGATCGCTTGGCCCTCTTCTGAGGCTTATTTTGAGCCTTCACCACGGGCTGCTTCGCAACTTGTGTCGTGACATTTGCCACTGGCTCATCTGACAAATCCTGCTGTTCGACGAACGCCTCAGATGCCACGGGCTTCGGTGCGGCAATCGCCAACCGCTGCTGCAACTCCCTCATCAGGACATTCGACTCCCGCATCCGCTCGTTGAGGCTGGCAATCTGATCGTCCTTGCGGTCGAGCTGTTTCTCCAGCGTCCGCATCTGTTCGTCCTTGCTTTTGAGCTGCTCCTGCAACACCTGCATGACCAATTCGACGTGTGTCATAACCGGTCCGCTCTCCGCCACTCCCCCACTCTCCGCCGCATCCTCCTGCGGAAACCGCCTCAGAAGCAACTGCCGGTCGATCTTCCAAACATACGGCTCCTTGGCGGCCTTGCGCCGCTCGACCTCTTCCGCAGACGGCAGGATGAACAGGCGGTCCACATGCTGCGGATCAGCCACAATCTCCCGCAACAACCGCTTGATCGTCGATTCCGATTTCCCGGTGAACTCCCGAGCCTCGCTGACACTGAGATGCTGATCCATAGGGTGAAAGAGGGGACGCCCGCACCGTAGCGCAACACTGGAATGAACGCAAATCGAACTGACTCCCCGCTGACATGGAAGGGTTGAACCGGAGTCCAACTGGGGATGGCATGGCACGGTTCGAGAGGGGAGTCATGGCCCAAAGGCGCGCCCGTTCAGCAAGGTCCAAAGCGGGTCCGTGCCGATTCATTGGATGGGTTCCTGAATGATGTCATGCCCCACGCCATGACGATTCGCAGTCCGGCGAGTTCAGGGGGCCGAACCAAGGTCAAGACCGGCAGCGGGTCACGCCATGACAGAACGGGGTTCAGGCCATGAAACCCGCCGACGGCAGGGGACTGAACAATCTTCTTGTTCAAGGGCTGAACTGCGCTCCCAGCGGACACAGAAGAGGGGAGTCATCGCACGGTTCAACGTTGACCCACCACCGTTCGTGAACCCGATGCTCGAATGCGGGCATGGCCAGTCCGGACGCGGGTCAGCGTCGGGTCAATGAATCGGTTCAGGAATAAACCGTGCCGACGCATGACTGGGTTTTGGTGTTTTCGAAGACCGGAAACCTCAGAACAGGGTCACCCCGCTGATCACGGCCTCACACTCCTTCTTCAACGCGGTCCAGCGAGCAAGCTCGTCACCGTTTTCAAGGCTGCTGAAGATCTCAATGTGCTGGTCTGCGATGTTCAAGAACGCGATGGCCAGAGCGCGGATCTGTGCCGGTGATGTGGTGGCGGTTGCCATGATGAGGTGGGGGGAAGTGATGCCAGAAGGCAGCTCTGTTGGCAGCACGAGTCCCGCCGCGGGCAAGGTGGAGACTTAGTACTACCTTGACCGGTTCAGGCGGGGGAGTGCTAACAGCCTGTTGAAAAACGTAGCTTGGACGCCTCGTCCGAGCGAAAACCAA
>JAYVDI010000428.1:0-6517 GCA_043749505.1 Schlesneria sp.
ACGATCCGGAAGACCTCGCCCCCAAAGGCCATCTCACGCGCTTGCTTCGCGTCGGCGATGGCCCAGACGCGAATCTTGTTGTCGCGACCGCTGGTCGCGACCGAGTTGCCGTCGGGGAGGAAGCCGACTCCGAAGACGGGCTGGCCGTGTCCGTTGAACGTGGCTTGAGACTCGCCCGTCGTGCTGTCGAAGACTTTCGAGGTCTTGTCGCGGCTGGCGGTGGCGATCTTCTTGCCGTCGGGCGACCACGCGACATCCATCACCCAGTCGGCGTGGTCTTCGATCAGCTTCTGCTGCTGGCGCGTCGCCACGTCGAACAGCCGCACCGAACGATCCGCACAGGCGGCGGCGAGTCGAGTCCCATCCGGGCTGAAGGCGACCGCGAAGACTTCGTCATCCGTGGTGAAGAGGTCCGCGATCAGTGCGCCATCGGCGACGTTGAACAGCTTGACCTCACCCATTTGTCCCGGCGTGCCGGCGGCGACGGCGATCTTGGTTCCGTCGGCGGTGAATTCGATGTCGTGAGGCCGTTCGGCGATGTTCGTGATGCGGCGCACGATCAGTCCATCGGCGGGGTTCCACAAGATGACCTCGCGATAGCCCGACGTGGCGAGCAGCGCACCATCCGGACTGAACGCCACCGCCATGACCGGCACCGGCACGCGGTAGCTCTCCGGCGGCGCGGGCTGCGTCAGCTTGGGGATGATCGTGATGAGCTGTGCGGTCCCGGCGACTCCCGCATCAAGGCGTGTTCCGGTTTCGATCCACTTCTTGATAACAGCGATCTGGTCGGTAGTGAGCGGATCGGCGTCCTTCGGCATCGAGTGATCTTCGATCATCGTCTGGAGGAGCGAGTCACCCGGCTTGGCCGCCTCCACCGACGGGCCGCTCTCGCCCCCCTTCATCAGGTTGGCATACGTCTCCATGTTGAGCCGCCCTTTCGCGGTGCGGGCGTTGTGACAGGCGAGGCACCGCTGCGAGAAGATCGGCGCGACCGACTTCGCAAACGACACCAACTTGCCTGCCGTGACCATCGTCGCTTCCACGTCGATCTGCTTCGCGACCGTTTCCTTGCCGAGTGCCGCGAACGCCACTTCGGCCGCAGCCAGCTCCGGCTGGAAGGCAACGTTGGCTGCTTCAGCGGCCGTGATCTTTGCGGGCTGTTCGGCGACGAGCTTCTTCGCGTTGGCGAGGGCCTCATTCGTCGCAGCCTCAGCCTTCGTCGCGTCCTCCAACGTCTTTACAGCGGCGGCGAGTTTGTCGGCGGCGGCTTTGGCTTTGTCGTCCTCGGCCTTTTCAGTGTCCTTCCCCTTCGCGTCCTCGGCTGCCTTCGCGGCGGCAACCGATTCGGCTTCGAGCTTCGTCTTCTCTTCGGTCGCCTTCTTCGTCGCTTCCGTCAGCTTGGGAAGCTTCGCGTCGCCATCCTTCACCGTCGCCTCGGCCTTGTTCTGTTCGATCTTCAACGTAGTGATGGCTGTCGAAAGTTCCTTGGCCTTCGCGCGAGCCGCCTGAATTGCAGGCTCCCCCGCCACTTTGCGAGCCGCCGCTTCATCAGCAATCTTTTGTTGCTCGGCAATCTTCGCATCGAGGTTCTCTTGAGCCAACAAACAAGTTGGAGCCACGAGACCGTTCGCGCTGAGAGTCAGCAGGCAACCGGCAACGACAAGGCGAGCGAGGCACTTCATTAAGCGATCCTTTTCATTCGGCGAGACGACTGTTTGGTGAGTGGTCCTCCAAGTGAAGACCAAGTCAGTCGCAACTAATAGGCGGGAGGAATCGGTAGGCGGGTCAAACCGCGAGGTCGGGCATCAGCATCACTGGATGAATGGGCAGTGTCAAGCTGCGTCGTGCGGCCATCAGTGCCATCCCCTTGTTGGGTCTGCGAAACCCGTAGGGTGGGCCGGTGCTCGAAGCGAGCTGGTCCCACACTACGTTGAAAAAGGCGATGGCCCTGTGCGGACTTCCGAGTGATCGCCATGTTGAGAGAGTGAAACGCCAATCTGAGAACTGCGATTGGTTTGGCTGTCCGACTTGGAAGGTGGCGAGTACAGGCACGATCTGATAGAGGATCGCCACTCAAATGGCACCTTTTCAAATTAGGAAACAACTCAGCATGACATACGACGTGTACGGCGTGGGCAATTCGCTGGTGGACATTCAGGCGCGGATCGAGGACTCAGTGCTGGGACGGCTGGAGTTTCCCAAAGGGATCATGACCCTAGTGGATGAACCGACGCAGTGTCGCGTGTTGGGCGCATTGCATGGCGCGAAATTGAATCGGTGCGCGGGAGGTTCGGCGGCGAACACGATTGCCGGGGTGGCCGACTTCGGCGGAAAGGCCGCTTATTGCGGGAAGCTCGGCAGCGATGAACTCGGTGGAGTGTGGTTGCAGGACATGCGCGACCTCGGCGTCTCCATCGTGACGCCTCAGGCCGACGGTCAGACCGGAACGTGTGTCTGTCTGATTACCGAGGACGCTCAGCGGACGATGCTCACGCACCTCGGGTTGTCGGCGACGCTCGGGCCGGACGACATTGATGAGGCTTCAATCCAGCAGTCGAAGTACGTCTACATCGAGGGCTACCTGTTCGCGGGCGATTCGACGAAGGCCGCTGCAATGCGGGCCATCGAACTGGCGAAGAAGCACGGTGTGAAGGTCGCCTTCACCGTCTCGGACCCGTTCCTCATCAACTTCAATCGCGATCTGTTCTGGAAGCTGATCGAAGGCCCCGTCGATCTGTTGTTCTGCAATCTGGAAGAGGCTCGCAGTTTGACCGGCCAGACGGACCCCATCGACTGCGCGCAAGAAATTCACAAGCATGCAGCCAATGTCGCTTTGACCCTCGGCCCCGATGGTTCGCTGCTCGTGCATGACGGCCATGCCTATCCAATCGAAGGAGTCAAAGTCTCCGCGATCGACACGACCGGTGCCGGTGACATGTATGCAGCCGGAATTCTGTACGGCATCACGAACGGACTCAGTTGGCCGCAGGCGGGGCATCTCGCCTCGCACGCCTCCGCTCGCGTCGTGGCTCAGATGGGCGCACGATTAGAACGAAAGTTCACTCGCGACGAGATGTCCGACTTGTTGAAGTAAGCCGCCTGATTCGAGTGTCAGCAAAGTTCCGTGTCCTTTGTGGACGGAATGCCGATAGACCTGGAACGGTGTTGTCCAAGACCCGAATTTGTGGCTTCAAACGGTGTGGCTGAGGTCCGCGCTTCGCGGCCCCCAGAGGAAGTATGACAGACGTTCGATGATGTCGTTCCCGCTTAGGCTGGGGGGGCGGCGAAGCGCCGACCCCAGCCATACTTTTTCGTCCGAATCACTCTCAACATTGACTCGACTGCGGCGAGACGAAAGCAAACGAGACCTTCGCGTGACGTTGTTTCCATCCAGATCGAGTTCCCGCCTGAGGGCCGTCGCTTGTCATGAGCAGGTGGTCTTCTATCCGTCCTACGCTGCGCGGACGGAAGACGGCGAAGGGTGGTCGCTGGTCGTTCAAGGCCGCGTCTTCGATCCCCGCATTTCCTGGCTTCGCCGCAAGCCAATGCTCGCCGTCGTGAAGCGTGTGCTGCGGTTTGATCACACGTCGGAAGAGTACTTCCGCAGTCGGATGCGTCAGTTTTTGATGAGCGGCCTGCGCGGCCGTTCCGTCACCGTGAAGATCGGCGACCACGAACACCTCGTGGCGGATTCCGACTACATGGGCATGTTCCGTGGCACGTTAATGTTGACCTCGGAGGAAGTCGCACACCTCGCCGGTGGCTCGGTCGATCGCAACGTCTGGTTGCCGTTTGGAGCGGCTCTGCCCAAAGACGATCGGCGCGAGTATCGCGGTCAGTTGCAGTTCCTCGAACCGACCGGCACGTCGATCATTTCGGACGTGGACGACACGATCAAGCACAGCAACGTCCCCAACCGACGCGACTTGTTTCGAAACACGTTCATGCGGACCTTCACTCCTGTCACGGGGATGCCCGAGCTGTACCGCGAATGTGCCGCGGCCGGTGCCGCGTTCCATTTCGTCTCGGGCAGTCCGTGGCAGCTTTACGAACCGCTCACCGAGTTCCTTCAAACCGAAGGCTATCCGGCAGGATCGTTTCACTTGAAGCGGTTTCGCATTCGAGACTCCGCCCGCAAGCTGCGACGGTCGCCACAGAAGGCGCACAAGCGCGCCGCCATCGAACCCATTGTGACCGCATTTCCGCAGCGCCGCTTTATCCTGATCGGCGACTCGGGCGAGCAAGACTCCGAAATCTACGGCAGCTTCCTGCGCGAACGGCCGCACCAAATCGCGGGCATCTTCATTCGAGCCATCAAGGGTGAAACCCGCGAAACGGAAAAGTTCCGCGCCGCGTTTGAAGGACTCGACCCCGCGCGCTGGACGATCTACCGCAACCCGGCCGAGATGCGCGACGCCGTCGTCCGACTGGTGAAACACGACGGCTGACGCTGGGCCTCTTCTTCACCGTGACTTCTAATCGGTTTCTGACGCACGAGGGCGTCCGTGAACAGAAGGCCAGGGGTCCGGTGGTTCAACATTCACAACATCCCAACGGCAAAGTGGAGTTTGTGACGAGAGAGAGACAACACGGGAGAGCGTGCCAGCATTATGGAGCAAAGGCATCCGGTGTGGCTGGGGTCGGCGCTTCGCCGCCCCCAGTGATCAGAGTGAAACGACTTCCGAATAGACCTCGACTGGGGGCCACGAAGCGTGGACCCAGCCACACTGCCCGTTCCTTTGTGGCCGCTTCTTGACACCCGTGTTGAACACTCGCATCCAACGAAACCGCCCGGTTCGCGAACGAACCGGGCGGCGGTCGAGAGATGCTGGTTGGAACCGATTCGGATCAGTTCAACCGATAGGCCGTCTCGCCATGTTCAATAGCGTCGAGACCTTCGTCTTGCTGATTGCCCGTCACGGTGAAGCCCATTGTCTTGTGGATGATGAAGCCAATGATCAGCGTCATCACGAAGCCGTAAATGGCGGCCACGGCGACACCTTCCAATTGCAACATCACCTGAGCGAAGTTGCCTGGGGCGGGACGAACTGCGAAGTAGCCAACCAGAAGTGCTCCCAACGCACCGCCGACACCGTGAACGCCGACCACGTCGAGCGAATCATCGTACTTGAAGATTTGCTTGGCTTGCACGCCGAGGAAGCAAACCACGCCGCCGAGCAGCCCGATGATGAGTGCGCCGCCAGGACTGACGTGTCCGGCACAGGGGGTGATCGCAACGAGACCGGCCACCATTCCAGATGCAACACCCAACGCGGTCGGCTTACCGACATGAATCCACTCGGCCACCATCCATGATCCCGCAGCGGCACTTCCGGCGATGGCCGTCGTGGCGAATGCGAGAACTGCGACAGCCGCCGATACCGGTAGGAAGTCCTTGCCGACGGCGATGGCCGAACCGGCATTAAAACCGAACCAACCGACCATCAGCAGCCCGGCTCCGATGAGCGTCCAGCCAATGCTGTGCGGTAGGAACGGTCCCTGTGGGAAGCCCTTTCGTTTGGGCAACAGCAGGATCAAAGCCAAGGCTGACGTTCCGGCCAAAACATGAACCACCGTGCCACCTGCGAAGTCATACACGCCTGCTTGGAACAACCAGCCGTTCACGTTCCACACCCAGTGACAGACCGGGTCGTAGACGATCGTCGTCCAGAGCAGTACGAATATGCACCAAGCACTGAACTTCACTCGCTCGGCAATAGCTCCCACGATCAGGGCCGGAGTAATGATCGCGAACATCATCTGGAACATCGCGAAGAGTAACTCGGGGACTCCGGTCGGAGCGGCTCCCGTGGTGTCACCGCTGGTGACGATCTTGCCGTAGAAGTTCGGGCTGTCCGGAGCCATCTCCGAGAAGGAACTCATCCCGACCAGACCCGCGTCCCAACCCAGATAGCTGAGCTTGGGCTTATCGACCCCTTTATCATCCTTGCCCCCATCACTGGTGATCGCCGAGGGGACCGCGAACGAGAAGTTGTAGCCGACGAGCACCCACTGAATGGCGACAATCGGCACGCAGACCATCACACACATGAACATGTTCAGCACGTTCTTGGCGCGACACATTCCACCGTAGAAGAGAGCGAGGCCGGGCATCATGAAGAAGACCAACGCCGCACTGACCATCAGCCAAGCAATCGAGCCGGTGTCGTACGTTCCGGCTAGATGAGCTGGCGTCGCGGCGACCACCGCAGCCACCGCCTCAACCGGTGCCGCCACCTTGTCTCCGTCCTGAGCCAACAGTGAATTCATTGAACCGCCGCCTACCAGCAGCAGCAGTCCCGTCAACGATGCGAGCGCCCACAATCGCCACATAGCCATCATCCCTTTCCGTTCGAGTACTTCGTCAATTCGGATCCGTTCAGACCTTCCCTGCCACCACAAGAAAAGCGTTCTGCCCGCGAACCGTGTTCATCCATTCGGTCGCCTCGACAGTCGCACAGGCCATCTCAAAAAAGACGGGCAAACCGAAGTTCGCTCCCGCCCCGAACGCAAG
>JAYVDI010000429.1:0-7541 GCA_043749505.1 Schlesneria sp.
GGTTCGCTCCGCGAACCAACGTTGGATCGCGGAGCGAACCACGACAATCTGCGACAGTGATTTCCGTGCCGATCCTATCCTCCCGACGGAAGTTGCGCAGCAGTCGGGTAACCAAGTCTCACAAGCCTCTTTCTTTCTCATCTCAAGGAAGCCAACCCGATGAAGTCCTCGCTCGCAGTGGTCGGTACGTTGCTGTTGCTCGGTCTGGCGGTCGGTGCGAATTCGGCGATGCAGTTTGGTGGCGGGCCGGATCAGTTCGGGCGGGACCGCCCTTCAGTCGAGGCTCGTGTCCTCATGTCGTCCAATTGGAATGACCTCGTTGAGGACAGCAAGGAATCGGATGCGATCTACGGTGACTTCGTACTGAAGAATTTTCACTTGAAGCTGGTCATCGCGCAGCCGCTCGCCACACGGAACGCCAACATGACGGTCCGCGATGTGGCGGGGGCGATCATCGACCTCACTTCCACACCTAATGACAACGACCAGTTGGCGGCGTTCTATCCCGGCAAGAAGAAGTTCGCCTATCGAGCGGCATCCTTTCGTGGGGCCGATGGAAAAGATGTCGCGCCAACGGGGACGGGTGTTGGTGGGTCGTCGGCTTCAGTCGTCGTGAAGGCTGACGCGACCGAGCAGCTTCCCGAAGTGTCTGTTGTCTATTCGCTGGGTGAAAACGATTCGTTTGTCACAGTGGCCTCAACATTCACGAATCGCGGCACAACTCCGCTGACCGTGCCACTGGAAGACGACTTCCGCGCCGATGGCGGCAAGGAGGAGATGGTTCGTTCACCCAACGCGACGACGGATCGCTTCTGGTTGTACGATCGCTATTGGCGGCAGGCTTACGGGTTGGATGGCGCGGGGCGAAAGATGCAGCTCAACAGCGACGCCCGAGTCACGGCCATCAAGTACGAATCGGATGCGGGCCAGACTCAGGTTACGCTGGAACCGGGGCAATCGTTTCAACTCGCGCGGCGACTGTATGCGTGTGAGACCGTGTTCCACGTGCATGATCTCAGCCGTAGGTTGCTGTCAACCGAGTCGGACCGGGACACAGTAGATCAATTGATCCGTTTCAATTCGCTGGTAGACAACAATGACAACTACGTTCTGGAATTGAAGAGGGCTGGCACCTCACTCGGCAGCGTTCGAATGCCGGGCGGTGACTACCATCGGGTTGAAGTAAAACTTCCCTTGCAACCGGGGGCATATGAGGCACACCTGAGCTACTGCGGGAATATGATCGGGGACGGTAGGCCGATGACGGTGGCATTGGGTGAAATGCCCATCGAGTTGGATTTCAAAGTTCGTCCCGGGATTCTCCATGCGCGAATCACAGATGTCCTCGGCGATCCGATCCCCTGCAAGATTGAACTCAAGCCGCTCAACGAAGGAGCCAAGCTGGACTTTGGTCCCGAGAGCGGTGAATTCGCCGTGCGGAACTTGATCTACTCTCCCGATGGGTTGGTCAAGCAGGCTTTGCCGTCCGGCAAATATGCGGTGACGATCAGTCACGGGCCGGAGTTCGATGCGATCTTCACCGAGGTCAACGTACCTGAGGGCAAGGCTGCCGAGTTGACTGCCAAACTGATCCGTTCGGTCGAGGCGCCCGGTTGGGTCAGCAGCGACTTTCACAGTCACAGCACTCCGTCGGGGGACAACACATCGAGTCAGTTGGGCCGCGTGTTGAATCTGGTCTGTGAAAACATCGAGTTTGCTCCCTGCACCGAGCACAACCGCGTCAGCACGTATCAGCCACACATTGATCGACTCGGGATCGGGCAGTTCATGTCGTCGGTCTCTGGAATCGAGCTGACGGGGACGCCGCTGCCGCTCAATCATCAGAACGCCTTCCCAATGCAGATGAAGCCGCGCACTCAGGATGGCGGAGGGCCGGTTGCCGGGCCGGATCTCGAATCGCAGATCGAGCGGCTTGCGCTATGGAACGACCGCAGTGAGAAGCTGTTGCAGGTGAACCACCCCGAT
Source organism: Schlesneria sp. (assembly GCA_043749505.1). Taxonomy (GTDB): domain Bacteria; phylum Planctomycetota; class Planctomycetia; order Planctomycetales; family Planctomycetaceae; genus Schlesneria. Next base: position 1,987 of record JAYVDI010000429.1, read on the forward strand.
CCGGGTTGGATGTTCTACGACAAGGACGGCGATGGAAAACCGGACGCCGGCCACGAGCGGGCCTTTCCGTTCATGGACGTGATGGAGGTGCATGCGATCGACAACGCGCTGTCGCTCGGGCCGGAGGGGAAGCGCGAGGGGACGGCCTTCCACAACCGGATCTTTAACTGGCTGCAACTGCTCAACCAGGGCTTCCGCATCTACGGCGTGGTCAACACCGACGCGCACTACAACTTCCACGGCTCGGGCTGGCTGCGAAACTGGATTCAGTCCTCGACCGACGACCCCGCGAAGATCGATCACCTGGAGTTGGTCCACGCGGCCCAGCGAGGCCGGATAGTGATGTCGAACGGCCCGTATCTCGAAGTCACCGCGCATGAGACCGGCAAGACCGAGACGGTTGTCTCCGGCCAGGATCTCCAAGCAAAAAACGGCAAGGTGACGCTGAAGGTTCGTGTCCAATGCCCGAACTGGCTGGATATCGACACGCTGTTCGTGCTGGTCAACGGCCGCAAGCACGCGGTTCACGATTACACGCGCGAGAAGAACCCCGACCTGTTCCGAGGCGGCGTGGTGAAGTTTGAGCGGTCTCTGGAGATTGAACTCAAAAGCGACGCCCACCTCGTCGTCGTGACGGGCGACGTGGGAGGCGATCTCACCAAGGTCTATGGCAAGGACATGGGGAAGGCTCAACCGGCGGCGATGACCAACCCGATCTTCGTCGATATCGACGGCAACGGCTTCGTCCCGAACAAAGACACGCTCGACCACTCGCTGCCGGTCAAGCATCCGAACAGCAAGTGATGGGCTGCGGGCGAAGAGGTTTGACCACGGATAACACCGATGGGCATGGATAAAGGCGAGGCCACGAGAAACCTCAGACTCTTCACAGAGTGGCGTTGATGTTTTGGCGAAAAAGCGTTTCTGGGATGAGACACTAATCAAGACTGGCTTTGGCTCAGCCTGGAGGTTGCCGTGATTCGTTTGTTCCTCACATCACCGACTCGAATGACACTCATCCGCCTGCTCGTGGTGAGTTTGTTCGGTTTGGTTCCGGCCTGTGTGCTGGCTCAGTCGGCCAAGTCGGTCCCGGTGTCGCAGCTGGGGGTGGACGTGGTGAGTCTCAGGTCGGGGAAGGCTGTTCGCGGGGTGATTTTGAAGAGCGAGGTTAAAGGTTCGGTGACGATGGCCGTGCCGCGTGAGTGGCTTCAGAAATCGAACCCCGAGTTGCTGGCCAAGCTTGCGACCGATGAGGCTGCGTTGCAGCGCGAGGCTTGGGAACAACTGCGAGATCGGCTGAAGACGTTGCTCGCCACGCCCCTCTCGGCGCGGCAGATGGTCGTGTTCATGGAGCAGGAACTGGAGCGGGTCGAGAAGCTGCTGGCTCCAGCCGAGCCGCCGGAGCCAACGCAGTTTGTCTGGTTCGAGGCGCAGCGCGAGGTCATCGCGAAGGTCACGACAACAGTGCCTGATCGGCAGCGAGTGGTCCTTTGGGCGTGGGGCGAGCGATTAAAAGAGGTCGCGACGCGCGATGTCGCCGATCTGACGAGGGAACTCAAACAGAAAGGGATCGCCCCGACGCAACAGCCTCCCGAATTGTGGGACCAACTCGCCGCGCGGCCTCAGGACGAACGCGAGTGGGCGGCGCGGATGGGACTCGTCACGTATGGCCTCGGCACGCCGATCGACTTTCAGGGAACGGGCGATCTGCTGGTGAGGTCCAACGGCGAGCGAGACCTCAAGGACATGGCTCCCGTGATCGAGAAGGTCTTGCGCGGGCAGGTCAGTTCGCTCTTGAAAGACCTCATCGGCGGCGGGCGTCCCGCCAAAAGTAATCCGGCGTCGAACAAGGACTGGCTCAAGTCGGCGATGCTTGAGGCAGAGATGCAGAACGCGCCCGGCTTCCGCGCCACGCGAGTCGATCTGAACGTCGAGGGCCGACAGGTTGCCGTGCAATCGGTGTTCGTGGTGCGACTGGGATCGGGTCCGCGCGAGCAGACTGAATGGGAGACGATCTGGTCTCACCGCGAGATGGCCGACGCAACGCAGCCTCGCGCCGACTTGGAGGCTCGCATCACCAATGACCCGCAGGTGAAGCAGGCTCTCGACAAAGTGAAGTCGCTCGGGTTGGGGGCCGACGATCAGATCAATCAAGCGATCCGCTTCGGTGCCGCCACGATGGCCGCTCAGCAGACAGCCGATTCGCGCTTCCTCGAGTTCCGCGACCGCCACCTCAAGCACCTCGACGGCCCGCCGCTCTGGTGGACAAAATAGCCGTCATCGCTCCGTGTGATGAAAGCCGAGCGCGATTCGACGCCGGTCAGAGAAGCCGTGGCCACTTGCAATCGGCTATCGTCACGCGGAGCGATGACGGCTACTTTGGTGACGACGAAATCGGCAACGGCTGATTGCTTCGTCGCGGGGCTTGATGCCGTTTGGCGGTCTGCTCACAATCCCGCCTCGCATCGCCGCCTCGTTTAACCGCGTGGGCAACGCCCCGCGCGTCGAACAGTGAATCGGGGTCGGGCGTTTAGCTCCCACACCGTCGCGCTCGCCTTCGGCTTGCGGTTAAACGAGGCATTGGCGATTTGATTGCTCACCCACACTCACACTTTGGAGTTCCCGTTCATGTCGAAGCCCGCGTCGAAGTCGTCCATCAAGAAGGTTGCGATCCTGTTTTCGGGAGGACCGGCCCCCGCCGCGAACGCCGTCATTTCGACGGCCGCGTCGTCGTTCATCAAAGCGGGGATCGAAGTCTTTGGGATGAAGCACGGCTATGCGGGTTTAGTTCGTTACAAGCCGGAAGAGGGTCTCAAAGAGGGCCGCGATTACATTCGGTTGAACTCCGAGAAGCTGCGTCGGACGCGTTGCACGGGCGGGATCATGATCGGCACGGCGCGCGAGAACCCCGGCAAGGGAGTCGATACTCCGGCCGATCTGCATGACGCGACGAAGACCGGCAAATTGCGAACGGTCTACGACGGACTGCGGTCGCTGGGGATCGACGCGCTTGTGTCGATCGGCGGCGATGACACGCTGCGGACGGCCTACAAGATCAAGGTTTTCCAAGACACGCTTCCCGCCGACCTGCCGCGCATTCCTGTCGTTCACGTCCCGAAGACGATCGACAACGACTACAACGGCATCGACTTCACGTTCGGTTTCTTCTCGGCAGTCGAGCAGATGGCGGGTGAGATCCGCAACCTGCTGGCCGACGCCGAAGCGGGCCGTGCGTACTTCATCGTCGAGTCGATGGGACGCAGTGCCGGCTGGCTAGCTTACGGTGCGGCGATCGCCAGTGAGGCGAGCCTCGTCATGAGCATCGAAGACCTCGACGAGAGTCTGCTCACCACGGAGCAGGTCAAGAACCCGAAGACCGGTGAGATGGAGACGCGCACGATCATGATCGTGTCGAAGGTCGTCGAGAAACTCGTTGCGACGATGCGCTATCGTGAGGAGACCGAAGGGAAGGAGTTCGGCGTGCTGGTGCTGGCCGAAGGGTTGGCCGAAAAGCTACCGATGGACCTGCTCGGTGAAGTCGAGTACGACCCGTTCGGACACATCGCCGTCGCGGGAGCGGATCTCGGCAAGAAACTGGCCAAACTGGTGGCTAAGGAGTTCGAGTCACAGACGGGACGCAAACGTAAGGTGAACGGTGTGCAACTGGGCTACGAGACGCGCTGCGCTCGGCCGATCGCGTTCGATGTGATCCTCGGCAGCCAGCTTGGTGTCGGCGCGTATCGCGCTCTGGCGGAAGATGGCAAGACGGGAGTGATGGTGTCGGTCGAAGGCCAGTTCGATCTGCATTACGTCCCGTTCACCGATCTCGTCGATGAAGCATCGCTGAAGACGATCGTCCGCTTCATCAAGAAAGACAGCGACTTCTTCAAGCTGGCGCGGTTCCTCGAAACGAATGTCATCGACCACAAGGATCAGTGACCGGCGGACGATGGTGGTTCCACGATTTGTAGGATGGGCACTCTTGCCCGTCCTGTCTTTATGTGGAGGAGAGGACGGGCAAGAGTGCCCATCCTACAGGGGCGATGCGACGCCGCATTCAGGAGAACGAGCGATGAGTTTCGGCAATCAAGACGGCAACTACAGACAGAACCGAGGCCCGGGGTTCAATCTCGGGGCGCGGATGATTCCCATTGTCATCGGCCTGATCGCGGTGGGCTTCACGATGGCGCGGGGCTGTCAACAGGGACCGTTTGGTCGCGCGCAGGTCGTCGCGATGAACTCTCAGCAGGAAGCGCAGCTCGGGTTGCAGGCGTTTCAAGAAGTGCTGAGTGACTCGAACGTCGTGAATCGCGGCCCGACCGTGGAAGCTGTGCGCGAGATCACCGCGCGGCTGGTGAAGGCGACGAAGAATCCCGAGTTTCAGCGGCGCATCGGCGTCAAGATTCCCGAATTCGATTGGGACGTGCGCGTCCTGCACGAGAACCAGGTCAACGCGTTCTGTCTGCCCGGCGGCAAGATGGTCGTCTACACGGCGATCCTGCCCGTCGCCGAGAACGACGCGGGGCTGGCGACGGTGATGGGTCATGAGATCTCGCACGCGCTGGCCCATCACGGCTCGGAGCGCATGGCGCAGACGCAGATCGCCAACATCGGCCTGACCGCAGCCGGTGCTTCGATGGGAGACATGGACCCCGGCAAACGGCAGCAACTGATGCAGCTGATGAACGCGGGAGCCAAGTTCGGCATCCTCGGTTACAGCCGCAGCCACGAGTCCGAGGCGGACCACATGGGGCTGCTGCTCATGGCCGCCGCCGGGTACGACCCACGCGAGTCGATGGAGTTTTGGAAACGGATGGCAGCGGCATCCGGCGGCAAGTCTCCGCCCGAGTTCGCCTCGACTCACCCCAGCCATGCGACGCGCATCCACGACTTGACCAGTTGGATTCCCGACGCCATGCCGCTGTACGAGCAAAGCGACATGAAGACGCGCCCGCGCGTGCTGCCTGGAGTGGAATGATGTTTCTGCCAAATGATGCCCAATGACTGAGACTCCGCTTTCGCCATTGATCAAACGGGCGTGCCAGTGTTTCGCACTACTGGTGGCGATTTCAGTTGTTGCCTCCTTCTGGAGTGGCGGGCGCTGGTCATTCATGAGCAAGCGCGGCATTGGATCGACTGACTTGAGCGTCGTCGTTGATTTACCGATCCCGAACGGGTTACGAGTTCGCTATGCGAAAGTTTTTTCGCGCGACACGAACTTGATTGTTGCGAACCCGAATGCCCCCGAGTATCGAAGAGAATGGAAGGAACTGAGCGGCGATAGCGTTTCTGATTCAGTCGTCTTCGCTTTCTCGACCGAGCCTCGGTTGTTCGGCTACCAGACGAAGCGGGGCCATTACGCGGATGCCTTGATCGTGTGGTATCAGAAAGACGAACGAGAGACGTTTCGAGTGGTCACGCTTCCCGGAAACTCCGAACCCGGCCCGTGGAAGGTCGTCGTTCCAATGGTGGAGCCTTAGAACTTGTCCAAGAATCACTCCGTCGTTTGTCGTCTTTCGCTCCGCGAAAGGACGTTCTTTCGCGGAGCGAAAGAC
>JAYVDI010000430.1:0-3675 GCA_043749505.1 Schlesneria sp.
CAAGGAACAGGGGTTGGCAAACAAAATTCACAAGACGGGGGAAGCCCCCTCACCCTAACCCTCTCCCCCGAAGACGGGGGCGAGGGGACAAGGCGAAGAGATTGATTACGACAGGTCGTTCAGGAGTTTAATCAGGGGCATGAACAGGGCGATGACGATGAAACCGACGATCAGGCCGAGGCAAACCACCATCAACGGTTCCAGCAGGTTCACCAAGCCTTCGACCAGCACGCCGACTTCTTCGTCGTAAACATCGGCGACCTTATAAAGCATGTTGTCCAACGCGCCAGTTTCCTCACCGACATCGACCATGTTCACGACCATCTCGTCCACCGTGCGTGTTTCGCGCAAGGGGACGGCCATCGTTTCCCCTTCGCGGATGGCCGCGATGATGTGTTCATACGCTTTATAGAAGACCGTATTGCCGGCGGTGTCGCGGGTGATGGAGAGCGCCTCCAGAATCGGCACGCCCGAGGCGATCAATGTGCCGAGTGTGCGGCACGTTCTGGCGACAATCGACTTTTTGAAAATCATTCCCAGTAACGGAATGCGGAGTGAGATCCAGTCGCATACATACGCTCCCGTTTTGTTCTTTTTGATGATCTTGATCATCAGCCACAGCGCGAACGGCATGGCCGGGCCGAGATACCAGTAGTTGACCACGGAATCGCTGATGTTGATCAGCAGCACGGTCATACCGGGGAGTTCGGTGCCGAAATCGTCGAAGATCTTTTTGAATTTGGGGATGATGTAGTACATGATGAAGCCGACGATCAGCGTGGCGACCGTGATGACGGCACACGGATAGATCATTGCCCCCTTCACCTTGCGCTTCAGGCTTTCCGCTCGTTCTTTGAACTCGGCCAGGCGTTGGAGAATGACTTCCAACGCACCACCCGCCTCACCGGCTTTCACCATGTTGACGTAGAGGTTGTCGAACGCCTTGGGTTGCTTGGACATCGCTTCGGACAGCGTACTGCCGGACTCAACGTCTTCGATGACACCGATCAGGGAGCTTTTCAGCGGCCCCGGCTTGCACTGACCTTCGAGAATGCGAAGGCTGCGCAGGATCGGCAGACCGGCGTCTTGCAGGGTGGAAAGCTGGCGCGTGAACGTGCAAAGTTTTTTACCGCTGACGCCTCCGAAGGAGAAGCCGCCCCCCTTCTTCTTTTTAGCGGCGACCTTCTTCTTACCATCGGCGCTGGTCTTGGCATCGCCCTTGGTCTTGCCCCCTTCCTTGGTCTTCTTGCCGCGTCCCTTCTCGGCGATTTTCGTGACGAAGAACCCCTTTTCGCGAATCTTCGACTGAGCCTCCTGTTCGGAGTTGGCTTCGATGGTGTCCTTCACCTCGAGGCCGGTGTTATCCATCGCTTCGTACTGAAAAGTCGCCATCTCAAGCCTCCGGTCAAATACGCTGCGGCAATACTGATCGACTAAACGAACTCGGTGTTGATGGGTGTCAGCCCTGGGAAGTCAGGCCGCATCAACAATCATCTCTAAAAACAGGCTTTGCAGGGCCGCCGCGCATTGCACCCTCGACCGTACCGGGTTGAGAGTGCAAAACACTTACTACACGCGACGTGCCAACCAAGGTCATTCTTCAAACTCGAATAGATCGAGGCAAGAAATTTGGGTTCTCCGCCATTTGTGTTGGATGCCTGAGTGAGCGGCACGGCGCTAGCCGCCGGTGTAGGCGAAAACGACCGGCGGCTAGCGCCGTGTCGCTCACGGGACACCATTTCAACAAGAATGGCAGAGAGCAGAAATTTGTATTTGGAGGGATCAATCGACATCTTCCATGACGGTTTCGCGAACGACTTCGTCGATCGTCGTGACGCCATCGAAGATCAGTTTCAAGCCCGCTTCGCGGAGAGTGGTCATCCCCTGGCTGCGGCAATAGTTTCGGATGTCATCCACGCTGGCGCTGCTGGCGACCAAGTCTCGCACTTCGTCGTTCACTTCCAGCAATTCGTAAATACCACAGCGGCCTTTGTAGCCCGAATTGTTACAACGCTGGCAGCCGCGTCCATAATAAAACTTATATTGGCGAGCCTGGGCGATCGGGAGCTGAAGCTCCATGAGCAATTCATCGCTCGGCTCGAACTGCGTCCGGCATTCCGAGCAAATCTTTCGGACCAGCCGCTGGGCGAGGATGGCTTCGACTGTGGCGGTGATCAGAAACGGCTCGATCCCCATGTCTCGCAGTCGCGTGATCGCAGAGGGGGAGTCGTTTGTATGGAGTGTGCTGAAGACCAAGTGCCCGGTCAGAGCGCTTTGGATGGCGACTTCCGCCGTTTCAAAATCGCGAATCTCACCGATCAGAATCGTGTCGGGATCGTGTCGCAGGATGGCGCGCAGGACGGTGGCAAAGGTGACTTGAATGTCCGGATTCACCGGGACTTGGATGAGTCCGTCAATTTCGTATTCGATCGGATCTTCGGTGGTGATGATCTTGGTTTCGATGTCGTTCAGCTCATTGAGGGCTGAGTAAAGCGTGGTCGTCTTGCCGCTGCCGGTTGGCCCCGTCACCAGCACGATGCCGTTGGGCCGCTTGATGACATTGCGGAACCGGGAGAGCGTGGTGGCATCCATGCCGATCTTGTTCAGGTCGAGTTGAACCACCGTTCGGTCGAGGACTCGCATCACGACCGCTTCGCCGAACAGCGTCGGCAGCACGCTGACTCGCAAATCGACGGAGTGCCCGCCGACGTTGAGTTCGATACGGCCGTCTTGAGGCAACCGGCGTTCGGAAATGTCCAAGTCGGACATAATCTTGATACGGGAAACAATGGCGTTGGCGAGGTGTCTCGGCGGAGGGACCATTTCGTAGAGCATTCCGTCCGCTTTCACGCGGACTTTGAACTCGTCTTCAAACGGCTCGAAGTGGATGTCGCTGGCCTGGTCCTTGATGGCGAGCAGCATGATCATATTGAGCAGCTTGCGAATGGGAGCCTCATCCATATCCGCCGCTAAGTCATACCCGTGCCCTTTCGCTGGCCCGTCTTCGTTTCCAGCCTCCAACTGGCCAATCACATCTTCGATACTTTCTTCGCGGTCGGCATAGTGGCGGGCAATCGCCGCTTCCACGTCTTTGTGATTTGAAACCGCTCCGCGCACATCCATGCCCAGCATGTTCCGCAAATCGTCCAGTGCGGCGATATTTTGCGGGTCCGCCATCGCAACCGTGAGGACGTTGTCTCGGAGCGAGATCGGCATGATTTTATAAATATCAGCCATCGTCTGCGGGACGAGTTCCAGGACTTTGGGCGAGATGGTGGTCTCACCCACGTTGACAACCGGCATTCCCCATTGCTCGGCCAGCGCTTCACTGACATGGGCTTCGGTGACGAAGCCCATGCGGATCGCCACTTGGCCGATGATTTCCCCGGCACCTTGCTTTTGTTCCTCAAGCACATCCCACAACTGATCTTCAGTGAGATGCCCGAGGTCAACCAGAATCTGTCCGAGGCGGCGCTGAGCCATGTCTGCCTACGCTCCGTTAGAAAACCTGTTTTTGCAAAAAACTTACGACCGGGAAGAGCCTGTTCGCCTGCAGGGTCGCCGCATCTCGAAGTCGATACTGGAACGCAACTTCAGGAATCAGCATTACCTGCCAATGAAAAACTCGCCTATTTTCAGCGGGCTTCTGTCCCGGCGTAACCCGCCGAAGTCGCA
>JAYVDI010000431.1:0-37838 GCA_043749505.1 Schlesneria sp.
GCCGCCCCCAGCGAAGTCGGTCACGCCACCGTTGTCGAACACGCCGCCGTCTGGGGGCGGCGAAGCGCCGACCCCAGCCACCCCAGCCACACAACTTGAAAGGCTCTTGCCCATGCCCGCGTGGGTGATGAGCGTTCTCACCGGACTGCGGCATCCGACGGGAGTGGCGGCCGATTGGAGTGCGTTTGAAAAGCGAGACTCCACGTTCGCGCACGCGGCTTGCCTTTTCATGCTTCAACGTGGGCTGAGGTTGCCGAAGCATGTTGTGATGTTGGAAGTCAATGAGGACGCCGAGCCGCAGTCCGAGGTGGACGTATTGGTGCCGGTGATTGATCGTTACGTGCGGCACGGGCTGCGGCGGTCGTCTCATGCCGAGGATCGCGAGTTGGCGGAGACGGCGATCCGACGCATGAGGCTGCTGGGCGTGCAGATCACCGAGACCGGTTGCCAGGCGTGCGCGTCTCCGGCGGGTCGCGTGATTGCGTACTCGAAGAGCAAGGTACTCGCACTGCCGGAGATTCTCCGAGCCGAGCGGACGGTTCTGGGGGATCGCATTCGCGCGGTGATCGTGACCGACTACGAGAAGACCTCCGCCGTGTCGGCCGAGATTTCGCACCTGCTCGATGAAGAGGCAGGCGGCGCGATGGCGGCGTTTCGCGTGCTGATTGGCCACGCGGAAACGAACTTACTTGATCCCGTGCTGCTGACGGGATCGAGCGTTCTTGTCGATGGAGACCTCGCCCTGCGATTGAAGTCTGAAGCGGAGACGTGGCTGCAAGCAAACCGTTACGAAGTGGAGTTGAGTTTGGAAGCGACGCCGCTGACCGCCAACGTGGTCCGGACGCTTCCGTCCGGACGAGGGCGTCCGGACTACGAAGATCGAGACGCCCCCTCGTTCTCGGTCTTGAGTGGTCGCGGTGCGGACTGGTGTCCGCGCGTGTATGTCGCGCTCATCACCGAGCTGTTTCAGCGGGGACTCACGCGATGTCTGGTCGGAACACGCGGGCTGCTGGGAGAAGGCTGGGATGCGCACAAGATCAACGTGTTGATCGACCTCACCACCGTCACCACGTCGATGTCGGTGAATCAACTGCGAGGCCGCTCGTTTCGGCTCGATCCGGATGAGCCGCTCAAGGTGGCGAACAACTGGGATGTGGTGTGCCTCGCGCCGGAGTTCACTCAGGGGTTGGACGATTACCACCGGCTGATCCGCAAACACGGGCAACTGTTTGGCGTGACCGAGGACGGCGTGATTGAGAAAGGAGTCGGTCACGTCCATCCGGCATTCACAGAACTGAAGCCGGAAGGTGTGGAAGGCTCGGTGGGAGTACTCAACGCCGAGATGCTCGCGCGGGTCGGCACGCGCGACGCCGTGCGCGAACGCTGGAAGATCGGCCAGCCGTACCATCCCGAGCCGTTGCGAACGGTCGAAGTCCGGCCGTGTGCGACGAGCGGCGGTGGCTTTCCTCCCTTCAGCGGCACGAAGTCGGCGTGGACGGAGGCCTCACTGTCGAACGCGATCGGCAAGGCGTTGCTCGGAGCGTTGACCGAAGCGAAGCTGATCTCGCCGCGTCCCAAACTACAAGTAGGCGAACGGGCGGGTGGGTACGTGCGACTCTTTTTGGAGAATGCCTCAAAGGAAGAAAGCGGCCTGTTTGCGGAGTCTTTGCAGGAAATGTTTGCGCCACTTCACAAGCCGCGTTATGTGATCCCTCGAAGTTTTGATCGAGTCCAAATCACATGGCTCTCGCGGTTGCTGCCTGGTGTGGTCGGTCGCTATTTTCAGCGCCGTGAGTCGGTCTTGGCAATGTGGCACGCGGTGCCGTCGGTACTCGCGAAGAATCGCGAACTGGTCTCCATTTTCGAGCGGCACTGGCAGACTCACGTCAGCCCCGGTGAAGCCAAGTACGCCTACACCGGAGAAGGAGCCGACATCGTGACGCAGGCTCGACGCAGCGGTCTCACGCCGCACGGGCCGGTCCATGTGAAAGAGGTGTTTTTGTGAATGGTCGTGCTTCCCTCGGAATCCGAAGTCCGGCTTTTCTTAAAGCCGGACTTCGGACAACCGCTCCTCGACGCGCGGCGCGTTGCCCACGCGGTGAAACGAATCCCACCTGACTTGTCCGCCCGTCCTCCCCCTTCAATAAGACCTCCAATTCATGACTCAAGCCTCTCCCGGTTCCGATCGCCCGTCCGGCGGCGGAGCGATGTTCTTTTTCTGCGGCCTGTTGATCGGAGCAGCTACCGTTGGCTTCGTCCTCGCGGCGCGATTGACTCAACAGGCGACTCCCGAAGAGATCGCGGTCTTGGCGGAAGTCCCGTCGTCGGTGAAGTCGCTGCATCCGTCAAATGCCCCCGGTTTGAAAAACGTCTTTCGGTTGGGTGACAACCTTTACTCGGGCAGTTCACCCGACGATGAGACCGGGTTTGCATCACTCGTGCGGCTGGGAGTGAAAACGATCATCAGTGTCGATGGGGCGACGCCCGATGTGGAGCTGGCTCGCCAGTTCGGACTGCGTTACGTCCACCTGCCGATCTCGTATGGCGGCATTCCAGATGAGACGATCCTGAAGCTCGTTCGGACCTCGCGTGAGCTGCCTAGCCCGATCTATCTGCACTGCCATCACGGACACCATCGCGGTCCAGCGGCGGCGGTCGCGCTGTGGCGCTGCCTCGACAAGAGTGTCACTGAGGGCCAAGCCCACGCGGCGCTGAAGACTCTCGGTGCGGCGGAGCGGTACTCGGGCCTCTACGCCAGTGTGAGGAAACTCGTACGCCCCAAGGCTGCCGATCTGGAAGCCGATCATTCCGAGTTGCTCCAAGTGTCCGCCGTCGCTCCGCTGGCGAAGGCCATGGCCGAGATCGACCGCATGTGGGACCGAGCCACCGCCGACGAGACCGACTCGACCGCCGTGTCGATGCAGCTCACGATCGCTTTCGATCTGGCCGAACACTTCCGCGATGCCGCCAGTTTGCCTGAGGTGGCCGACGAAGAACTGCGAAAAGGCCTGAATGAAACGGCCGACGAGTTGGATCGGTTCGCCGAGACGATCAAAGCCGTGATGCGAGACAGTTCTGCTCCCGATCACGCTCGCACGTCGGCGATCACCCGCGTCAGCGCAAAGTGCAATGCGTGCCACGCAGAGTTCCGCGAGTGACGCACAAAAGCGACGAACAACAAAATGAGCGACGCCCGGCATCGAAGTGGTGCCGGGCGTCGCTCGCTTGAGTACGGGTTGGTGTGTCCGATCGCGTTACGGGCCGGGGGGAAGCAGTGATGGGCTACCAGTGTCTTCCACGGATTGGTCGGCGACGGGGAGCGGCAAGAGTTCCGTCAAACTGGTTCGAGCAGGATCGAGGCTGTCGGTCGCGCTGGACTCTCCATCTTTCAATGGACCAGAGGCTGATGAAATCGACTTCTTCGCGACGTGCGGCCATTGTTCAATCAGTCCCGAACGAGTTCTGATCGGAGCAATCAACGGGGTGATGACCGGCACCAGCAGGGCATCGTTGTTGACGGACTGCGCTGAAGCTGGCAGGGAATTGAACGTCAAGCCAGCCGATGGGTGCGAGGCCGAGCCGAGAGATTGAAAACTCGTCACACCAACCTCTTCGCTTTTGAACGCGGGCGAACTTGGTCGCAGCGCGAACTGTGCCGAGTGCATCAAGGCAGACTGAGGGCGCACACCAACCAACTGCTCGGTCGCGGAACCGGCCGACATGCGGCTGGCGATTGAGGAGGAGTAACGTCCCGGCTTGAGAGGTGGCAGCGGCTGCGCGACGGCTCGTTTGGGGAATGACGGAACCTTCAACATTTGCTTCCAACGCGGCGAGGACTCCGCGACCGGAGACAGGTTGGGTTCGATTGCAGGACTTGGATCGGTGGAAGGATTCGAGTCCAACTGCAAGCTCGTCGGCGAAACCGAATCGGGCGATGGTGACGGCGGCAGCGCATCGTCACCCGGCAGTGAGTGGCCCGCCCCCGGAAGCGGAGGCACGGGAGACAGATCGGGGAACGACTCAAATTGCGGAGCCGAATTGGGCTCCGCTCCGTCATCGTAGTCTGCTTCGACCGGCTGAGATGAGAAGCGAGGATTGAGGGTCGAATCAACTCCGTAACTGCGATAGGAATGTTTGCAGCCGGGAAGTACGGAGAGCGTTCCCAATACGAGAACAGCGGAACAGAGAACTCTTCGAGACGAGGCCGGGAACAGCATGACGGACACCTTCCTGCCAACAGAGCTGAGCTGGGCTGAGTCGGTCGCCGTCATCCGACGGCGAAGGCTCTCAGCCCAATTCGGGAATGCTCTACGGTCGGCGGCACTCCCAAAATGTGACTGAAAAGCTCATCGGCACGAATTGCCGACCGGCAGTACCCAAATCGGTGATGGCCTGTCCGAAGTCGATCCGGGTTGCTTAAGACTTCTGGCAAGTCCGGATGTACGACCAACACCGTCAAGGAAAAGTGTTCCGGACTCGTTGCCAAACGGTGCGTTCCGAAGACTCCACGCACCCTACTCGTTCACGTCAGAACCTCGCGCACAACGCGACCGTGGACATCGGTCAGGCGGAAGTCGCGGCCTTGGTAACGGTAGGTCAGCTTGGTGTGGTCCACGCCGAGTTGATGCAGAATCGTGGCTTGGAGGTCGTGAACGTGGACCGGATCGCGCGTGATGTTGTACGAGTAATCGTCGGTCTCACCGAACGTCATCCCCGGTTTGATGCCGCCCCCCGCCATCCACAGCGAGAAGCAGCGAGGGTGATGGTCGCGGCCGTAGGTGGTGTCGGTGATCGCTCCCTGGCAATAGACCGTCCGACCGAACTCGCCACCCCACACGACCAGCGTGTCGTCGAGCAACCCGCGTTGACGCAGGTCTTGGATGAGTGCCGCCGAACCCTGATCGGTCTCACGGCATTGAGCCACCATGCGGTTGGGCAGATCGCCGTGATGATCCCAGTCGCGGTGATAGAGCTGAATGAACCGCACGCCCCGCTCGACCAGCCGACGTGCCAAGAGGCAGTTCGCCGCGAACGTCCCCGGTTTCTTCGAGTCCTCGCCATACATCTCAAACGCATGAGCGGTCTCGCCCGACAAGTCCATCAGTTCGGGAACCGACGACTGCATCCGAAATGCCAACTCGTACTGAGCGATCCGCGCGGCGATCTCGGGATCGCCGACCTCAGCCAACTGCAAGCCGTTCAACTGCGCGAGGCCGTCCAGCATCTCACGCCGTCCGGCGCGGTCGATCCCCGCCGGATCGGTCAGATACAGCACGGGGTCGCCGACGCCGCGCAGCTTCACGCCCTGATGTTGTGACGGCAGGAAGCCGCTCCCCCACAGGCGGGACAGCAGCCCCTGACCTTTCACCGATCCCTTCGAGATCATCACGACGAACGAAGGCAGATTCTCGTTCATCGCTCCCAAGCCGTAATCGGCCCACGCCCCGAAGCTCGGTCGCCCCGGCAACTGGCTGCCGGTCTGCATGAACGTGATCGCCGGATCGTGATTGATTGCTTCCGTGTGCATCGAACGAATCAGACAGAGTTCGTCAGCGACCTTCGCCGTATGTGGCAGCATCTCACTGAGCGACAAGCCCGACTGTCCGTGCTGAGCGAACTTGAACTTCGACGCCACGACGGGAAAGTTCTTCTGGCCCGAGGTCATGCCGGTGAGCCGCTGCCCCTTACGGATCGAGTCGGGCAACTCCTGCTTGTGGAACTCGGTCAAGCGTGGCTTGGGATCGAAGAGATCGATCTGTGACGGTGCCCCCGACTGGAACAACCAGATTACTCGCTTGGCCTTCGCGACCAGATGCGTCAGCCGCGAATCGAGACTCGCCGCGACATCCCTGCTCAGCAGTGAAGCCAGCGCCACGGCACCGAGTCCCGTGGCGGACTGTTGAAGAAAGTGCCGCCGTGATTGTGAGAGCATGGGATGTGACTCAAGTGTTGTAGGGTGCGTGGAGTCTTCGGAACGCACCATCATCAAGGGCGGCAATCTTCAAACGGTGCGTTCCGAAGACTCCACGCACCCTACTCGCGACCCACTCTCACCTTTGATAGATCGGCAGATAACCGTACTCAACACTCAGCGCCAGCACGGCCATCGTGGTCGAGTAAACGCGCCCGAACGGCGCTTCGTTTCCGTTGCCCGCCTTCCAACTTCCGTCCGGAAGTTGGTTTGACAGCAGTTCAATAAACAGCGCGGGGCGAGCTTGTTTCCAATCGTCACCGCCTCGTTTGTACATGCCGATCGTCGTGTAATAGACGCCGTAAAAGTACCACGCATCCTTGTAGCGCAGCGGTCGGAGGCGCAGGAAGTCGGCCGCTCCGTGAACCTCGGCGCAGTCGTCTTCGCCACAGACGGTGAGTGCCAACAGACCGGTCCCGGTGAGGACCGGCGTCGGCCCGCCGCCCGGTTGATAACAGAAGCCTCGGCCGTCGCGGGCCGCACATTTCTTCACGTACTCGATGGCGAGATCGATGTTGCCAGCAGGGATATCCATGCCAATGTCTTTCGCCGCGCGGAGTGCCAGAAGCTGCCAACCGGTCACGCTGAGATCGCTGTCGGTGCTGGCCGGTTGATAACGCCAGCCGCCCGTCTGCGACGGCTGCTTCTTCACGTTTTGAGATTCGAGGATCAACCTCGTCGCGCGTTCAAGCCCTTTGCGAGTCGCGTCGGCCTGACGCTCGGGCACCATCCCCGCGACTTCCGCCAGCATCAGCGTGCTGATCCCGTGGTCGTACATCGGTCCGTGACCACGTCGGTGCGCGAGCAACCCATTCGGCTCCTGATGATCGAGGACATACTCGACGCCGCGATTGATCGCAGCACCATAAGGGCCTTCGTCGGGCATGTGCCCCGCAGCCAGAAACGCCATCACGGCGAGCGACGCCGCCGAAGTCGTCTCACCACCGAACGAGTCCACGTTCCAGCCACCCGAAGGTTGTTGTTGAGACGCGATGAACCGTAGCGCGCTGACGATCGCCTCGTCCACTTCGCGATCGACTCTTTCGGGCGGAGCCGCCGCGGCAGGGGCGGCGGTGAACAACAGCACCGCCGTCAGCAAAAGCGAGAGTGAAATGACTCGCGTGTGGCTGGGGTCCGCGTTTCGCGGCCCCCAGCGATTATCCGAGCATCTCTGGCTCAAGCCGCCGTTCGGCGTAAACACTCCCCACTCGCGTCTGGGGGCGGCGAAGCGCCGACCCCAGCCACACATCTTCTGAACGACACGATTCACGATGCCACTCACTTGCGCGACTCCTTCGTGGCCGGTTTCGCGATCTCCTCGAAGTACGACTTGATTTGCTTCGCGTATTCCGGATGCGGCTTCTTATTGGCTCCCTGCATGATCTCAGTTCGCAATTGGCCGGGGAGTCGGCCCCAGTTGCGTTGAGCCTGTTGCTTGAGCTGGCTGTCGAGTTGACCGAGTTCCGCTTCATCAGGTCCGCCGCCAGCGGCCACTCCTTGACCCGGTTCGCCGGGTTGAGGCGGCTCGTCTCCCGCTTGAGCCTGCTGATTGCGAGACGGCTGGTTTTGACCGGGCGATTTGTTTTGTCCCGCCTGAGCGTTGGCTTCCTGTTCGCCGCGCGCCGCGCGCCGCAGTGCGGCACTCGCCTGACGGAACTGCTCCGCCGTTTGGGCGAGTTGCGAACCATTGGCTCCAGGGGCGGGCTGGTCTTCCGCTGGTGTTTTAGCGCCGGGAGAGGCTCCCGCTGCCGACGATCCACCGAAACTCGCCGCGTTCCCCGGCTTGCTACCCGGCTTCGAGCCACCCGGCTTGTTGCAGTTGCACTCGGACAATTTTTTCTGCGCCTGCTGTAACTCGCGTGCGGCATCGGTGACTTGAGTCGCCACTTCGGGCGGAACGGCGTTGTTCGACTTTGACTTCGATTGAGGCAGTGCGGCATCCGCGGCGCGCGCCGCTTGCTTCAGTTGGTCCGCCGCGCGGGCCGCTTGTTCCGCCGCGACGGGCGCGTCAGCGGACTTCAGTGCTTCCGCCGCGCGCTTCATCGACTGTTGTGCCTCACTGGCGGACTGCCCTGCTTGCGCAGCCTCAGCACTCGCAGGCTGCGCGTCGAATGGCGACGACGCGAGTTGTTCGCTCGCTTGTTCGAGTCGCTTCGACAACGTGGCCGTCGCGCGGGCGAGTTGCTCTTGTCCCTGTTGTTGAGCACCACGCTGTGCCGCTTCGGACGGAGCCAGTTCCGCCAACTTTTCGGCCAACTCACGTTGCTTCTGTGCCAAACCCATTGCCTGTTCGGCAGTCTTCGTGGCCGGTTCACCTTGTGTCGTCAGGCTCTTCGCAGCAAGCTCTCCCGCTTCCGATGCCGCCAGTGCCTGTTCACTCGCCGCGCTGAGTTGTCCCGCTTGAGCCTGTCGCGACGCGGCAGCCGCTTGTTTGGCAAACTCGGTCGCCGCTTGGGATGCCTCGGAATCGGCACCCTGTTCTCGCGCGACTTCGATCGCTTGGCGAGTCGCTTCAATCGCGAGTTGCTGCTGGTCTCGAACCGCCTCAGAAGCCGCTTCGGCCTTCTTTGAATTTGCCTCGGTGGGCCGGGCGGCCTCTAATCCCGGATCTTTTGCTGTTTCAGTTCCCTGATCCTTTGCCGGCTCAGTCCGGGGGCTGACGCCGCCCGGCTCACCAGTGACTGCGTTAGAGTCCACGTTGGTCGGCTTTTCAGCCGAGGCGGGAGCGGTCGCGGCGGCCTGTTGAAACGCATCGGCCAGTTGCTGCTGCGGCTTTGACAGTTGTCGTGCCTGTTCGGCGAGTTGCCTCAATCGCTGTTGCTGTTCCTGCCGCGCGGCATCGAGCAACTCGGGATGCTTGCGGAGCAACTCGGCCAATTCATCGGCGAGCTTCTTCGCATCGGCGGCCAGTTGCTGGCGACGTTCTTCGGCTGGTAACGCACCGTCATTCGGAGCGGCGTTGTCGAGCGACGCGGCGTTCGGCGGTGCGTCTGTTGGAGCCGGGTTGTCGTCGGACTTGGCAAGCACCTCCGTCTTGGTCTGCTGATCAAGTTGGTCGAGTTGCTCCGCCAAACGATCCGACTTGTTGGCGAGGCGGTCCAAATCGGCGAGGTTTTGTTCGAGCCGTTGCAACTCGGCAACCTGCATCTCCAATCCACGAAGCTGTTTTTCAGCAGCCGTGAGCCGATCGATCGACTGACTGAGCGGAGCCAACTGATCGCGCGATTCCTCGGCGGCACGCGCTTCGTCCAGCTTCTTCATCGCGTTGGCCACGTCTTGCTCGGCGATGTTCGCGGCGCGATCGGCCAGTGTGGCGGTGACGCGGTTGTCAGCCAACTCCGCCGCGAGTTGTTGCAGCCGCTCGGCGATCTCCGCCTGCTGTCGTTCGAGCTTGTCGAGTTGCTCGCTTTTGTCGGAGTTCTTCTGCCGGAGCGACTCCTTCTCGGCCTGAGCGTGCAGGGTCGCGAGTTCCTTTTTCGCGTCAGCGAGATCGCCTCGCAGGCTTTCGATTCGGTCCTCAATCGATTGCTGTTGCTCGGCGATTTGCGGGTCGAGCGGCGGAGTGACGGTCGATTGGATCATCAGCGTGCGCGGCTTGGTCCACGTTTCTTGAGGCTCCGGTACGAGGCGGTTGTCCACGGCGCGGAGGCGATACGTCACCGCTTGTCCCGGCTTCAGCGCGAGGTCGGCGAGATCAATCGGGAAGTCGTGTGAGAGCTGTCGCGATCGAAGCAACTCGACCGGCAACGTCTTCGTTTGCTTTTGGCCGGTCGATGTTTCGAGATGCAACTCGACCATCGTCAGGCCGTAATCGTCCCGAAGTTCGGACTTCACGACGTGCCGATCGTCGGGCCTCACGGCGATTGGATCGTCACTGCCGAAGAGCGAGATCGCGGGCGGCAGATCGGGATCGACGACGAGTGTTCGCATCGGATCGGTATTGGTCAGGCCGAGGGCGTTCTTCAATCGAAAGGCAAACTTGCCCGATGTGATCGCGACGGCATCCACAGCAGCGGAGCGTTTGTCAGCAGTGAGCTTCAATGCCAGTGAGACCGGCACCTGAGCGGCAGCTTCGTCCACCGCCGCCGCTGCTGGCCAGACCAACTCAGCAGACGAGACCGGTTCGTTGAACTTCAATTGCATCCTGATGCGGCTTCGCTCGGCAACACGGACTTCACCCTGAGCGCCGTCGAGCGACTTTGCAGGAAGGCCGGTGTACGCGGGCGGGTCGATGTCCAGATGCAGGCCCGCGATTGACGGTGGGGCGGCCACATGAACGCGATGCGTGCGAGACTGTGCGCCGCGCGTGGTCGCCTGAAACGTGACTGAGTGAAAAACATGAGGCAACGTCGTGGCGAAACGGCTCGTCTCCGCATCCCACTCCAAACGCCGCGAATCACTCGCACCGGCCGCATCGATCCAGTGGAGCCAGTAGGCCGCCTGATCGGCGGCTGCAATCGGCTTCGCGCGGCGACGGACTTCGACGTGAATCGCCACATTGCTGCCGCGTGCCGCGACTTGATCCCCCTCAGCAATCAGTAGCTCGACACCGCCCCAACTGAAGTTGCCCCACGGCGCGAGAAACCTCGCCCACAACAGTCCGTAGCCCTGCGCGTCGTAAAAGAACGGAGACAGCAGCACGACGCAGGCGACGATCGCCGCTAGGGCCATCTTCGGTGAGCGGTTTGTCGGAACGGCGTCCTGCAAATCGAGTCGCTCGACCGCCTTCACGGTTTGGCGTGCCATCAAGTCACGCATCAGCTTCGATGCGCCCGGCGCGGTTCCGGCCGTGCGGAACTCCACCAGCGACGTGAGCCGTTCCTTGAGTTCGGGGAACTGTCTTTCAACCAGCGCCGCCAACTCGGCCATTGAGACGGGACGGAACATCGGTCGAATGACTTGGTGCCACGCCACCATCGCCGTCACCAAACCCCACGCTGCGAGTAGGCTGCCTCGCACCGAGCCATTGAGACACAGCAGCCAATCTGCCGCGAGTGCGCTTCCTAATCCGACCGCCCCGACAATCGCCAACCGTGAGAGGCCGCGCGAAAAGACAGCGTCACGCACCTGGCGATCCAAGACCAACAGCGGTCGTTCGATGTTCTCGGGAAGCAGCGCTGTCGCCATGATGAACCTCGTTGGAAAAGTGACTGGCAAAAAGTGGAATGCCAAGGCCGATGCTGCCTGCAGTATGTGTCGAGCCTAGTGGAGACGCAATTCGCAACGAAGCCAGTCGAGGGCGACCACACCAACCCGAAGCGTGAGCGAGGAACTGCGGGCGGAGCCGCTCGCTCGCTTCCTCGCTCATGCTTCGGGTTGGTGTTACGACGCTGCGGCGGTCGTGCGATACCACTCATCCACGTATTGGCAGACCAGCTCGAATGCCTCCCGTTCGCGAGGCCCGGCAGTCTTTTCGACGGGGCTGGCGAGGGCCTTTAACTGGGTTCGCAGCTCGGCCTCGGGAATCAAGTGCAGGCGTGTCGCGAGGATCGTCGCCTCTAATACGGCGTGTCGAGCACGATGGAAGCCGATGAAATCACGGACTCGACCGCTGTGAACGACCTTCGCTTCGAGACGCGTTCGCTCGGACGAATCGTCACGCTCGACGATCTCAAATTCGTACCAGCGGCAGCAGTCTGCCAAGACTCGCCCGTCGATGGACTGTGCGGCGACCGTGTCCGGGATCGTGTCGAGGCGATGCAGCGCCGCCCGCGCGATCAGCAGAACATCGTCCGTGATGTGGAACACTCCGCACGGTCGCTGCTTCAGGTTCTGGAAGGTGGTCGAGGTCTGAAACGGACGGAGCGTGAGCTGCGCGAACGACTCATCCACGATTGGCCCCATCGGAGCGAGATTCAACTCGCCCGATAGATTAAGGCTGGTGACGAGACCTTCGATCAACATGGGTTACTGGCAATCGAGAAAGCAGGTGGGCATGTCGTTTAACCGCGTGGGCAACGCCCCGTGCGTCACACGATGTGGAACACGGTTTCGTCAATCGACGCACGGGGCCTTGCCCACGCGGCTAAACGATGTGACCGCGACACGTCTCAGCAGATGCCCTGACTACCGGTTCATGCCGACATAGAAGCTGAAGACCTGCTTGTTGTCGAAGTCTTGCTTGAGTACCGGGAAGGCAAAGTCGAGGGCGATTGGCACCGGCCCCATCATCGGAACCGCGATGCGGAAACCGGCACCGACGGAGAGCCGAAAGTCACGCATTGAGACCTTGTTATCGACCGTACCGAAGTCACTGAATCCGACCACCTTGACCATCTCATTCGCAGTCACTGGCAGCATGTATTCGACGCTGCCGAGCAGCATCGTCGTACCACCGACACGCACTCCCGTATCAACCGGACTGACGCCACGGAACGAGAAGCCTCGGAAGGATTGGAAGCCTCCCGCAAAAAATCGTTCGTAGATCGGCGTGTCATCGCCGGTCCAACTGGCTTGTCCGATCAGCGAAACCGTGTGGCGACCGCCGCCGTCCGCGCGCTGATACGTCGTGAAGTACTGGCGACCCTCCACATCGAAGCGGGTGTAGTTGAATTCGTTGAACGCTTGCTCGACACCCAGTTCAAGGTAGTGACCTGCGCCCGGCAGGAACGCGGCATCGCGCGTGTCGTGCATCACCGAGGCGCGCACCGTGGAGAGCAGCGTGTTGCCGAGAACGTCAGTCAAAAGTTGTGGATGCGGGTTGGTTGGTCTGGAAATTCCGACATCTTCCAGGCGCAGGGCGACCGAACCGGACCATTGCTGCGTGAACTGGCGTCCGACGCGCAGCTTGCCGCCCAGTCGTTGTTCGGTCCAGTTCTTATAGAACCGCTGGAAGTAGAAACCGCTGACACCGAGATTGTTGTTCGTGTCCATGAAGTACGGGTCTTGCCAGTCGATCAGATACCGACTGACCTGCGTGCCGGGCATCGCCTCAATGCGGAAGCGTTGGCCGCCGCCACGCCACGCGGTCCCATTCCAAACATCGGCCCAACTCGTGGGCGGCCGAAGGATGTCGAAGTTCTGTTCGCTCAGCACGATGTTACCGACGACGCCCGAGTTGCTGTTCACGCCGACGCCGAACATCAACCGGCCAGT
The DNA here is from genome assembly GCA_043749505.1 of Schlesneria sp. GTDB lineage: Bacteria > Planctomycetota > Planctomycetia > Planctomycetales > Planctomycetaceae > Schlesneria. The sequence goes on from JAYVDI010000431.1 coordinate 13,067, forward strand.
GCGGGCCTCGTTCACATACGTGTCGATATCGATGTACTCGGGCGGAGGCATCCGATCCCAATCGTTGGTCTCTTGATCGCGCAGCGTGTTCCCAAACGGATTGAGTTGCGGGTTGCTACTGTCGAAACCAAAGTTGTCCGACGCTGGTGGCTGATCGTAACTCTGAGCGCGAAAGATCGGGGTGAGCGGTGCCAATCGCGCACAGTCCGACTTCGACTTGTCCTCTTCTTCGTCATCCGGTTCAACGGCCCGCGTTTCCACAAAGTAAGGTCGCGCGACGTTTTGAGTTTGAGTTTCAGAGACGTTGGGATTGGTTCGAGACCTCGGTGTGGTCGAGTTCGCAGGGTTGGTCGAAGCCGGTGACTTCGGCGACGGCGAACTCGAAGTGAAGGCCGTTCCCATGAGCAAACTGTGTCCGGCCGCTTCCAGTGCGCCCGCCTCGACGTTTTGGCCGCGAGCCATGTTCACGTCGGGCTGCTGAATCCATGAGTCACTTTTGACGATGCTCGTGTCGATGCGCGGCCCGGCCTGCGGCCCGGTCTCAAAGTACTGCGAACCTTCCAGCCGCCGCTTGAGCAAATAGATCTTCTTGGGATCTGCCAGATCACCCGGTTGAATGGGCGACAGGTTGCGAATCAGATTGGTCTTCGTGTGCGGATGGTCTCCCGCAATATGAACGTTGAAGTCGCGAACGCGATAGACCTTGTCTTCGTTGATTTTGAAGACGATATCGACCACGGCCGCATCGTTGTCGTCGGTCCAGACGGGGACCGCATCGACTCGCGCCTGCAAACGACCCTGTTCGCCGTACTTGCTCTTGATGGCATCGACATCCTTGGCGATGTGCCGAGCGTTGTACTCTTCACCAGAAGCGATCTTCGTCATGCCGCGAACCTGGTCTTCGGTCAGAACCTGATTGCCAGCCACATCAATGTTGCGAATGCGGTAACGCTTACCTTCAGTGACCTCGTAGTGCAGTTCAATCTTCGACTTGTCTTCCGAAAATTCCTGTCGTGGCTTCACCTGCACGTCGAAGTAGCCGAGGCTGTAGTAGTACTGACGAATCCCCTCCATGTCGTCGGCAATCGTGGACGGATCGTACTTCCCACCGAACAGCCACAGGATGCGTGTTTTCGTCCGCGTCTTGAGCTTCAGCAGGCCATCGCTGAAGTTTTCGTTTCCCTCAAATTTGACGGACGACACGGAGACCTTCGGACCCTCGTTAATCAGAAACACGACCTCGCGGTCGGGGTCGGTTCGTACGTCGCCACGTTCGAGTTCGACGGTGGCGAACGCGAAGCCCTTCTCGTGGTAATGCTCTTCAATCCGACGGGCGCACTCGCGGTTCGCACTCACGTCATACGGGCTGCCCGGCTTGAGCTGCGTCATCGACTGGAAGACCTTGGTTTTGATCTTCTTGTTTCCTTTGTACTCGACCCGCTTCACGATAGGCCGTTCGAGTACGCGGAACACCAACAGGTTGCCGTCATCGGTACGACGGATCGATGGCTCGACGTTGGCAAACCAACGAGTTCTCACGAGTGCATCCACATCGTCCTTGATCTGCTTCGCGGTGACGGGGCGTCCCGGTCGAGTCTTGATGTGACGAGCGATTTCCGAGCTGGGAATCGTGGTGTTTCCCTCGACCGTCACCTTGGCGAGCGGCTCATCGAGCGTGAAAGGAGTATCGGCCGCACCGTTGTTAGCGGCGACGGCTTCGATCCCGGAGTTGTCGGCCGAAATCTGGCGGATCGACTTGGAACGAGGTGCCGTTGGAAGTCGCACTCCCTGTCGCGACGATGGCACATCCAGAAACGGAGCGCCGGAGGAAGGCTGAGCGACGACGATATCGACGCACGATCCCATCGCGACGCCCACGAAAAGGGCGCACGCGAGCGACGAGATGCCGCAGGCTCTGTCGCGGACGACGTGCTGCATGGTTGAGCTTTCTCGCACGGAAGGCGAAGACGGCACCGTCGGCCAGTGACGCGAACGGACTCATGACGGGAGCGATGGAAGTGACGTGACGGCGGATTCGGGCCGAGTCTGACTCGAACCGACCCCGCGCGCGGCGGGACAGATAGCCGATTCGTAAAAATGCGACAAGACGAGTTGTCCGCACTCACGGAGCCAGAAGGACGCGACGCCCCATCTGGTGGCTGTGCATTTTCTACTTCCGAGAGCGGCATCGCCGTAGGGCAGGGCGTTCTCGCCCGTCTGATTATGAAAAGCAACGACAGGCAAGGGTGCCCGTCCTACAAAGCAGGCTCCGCCACTATTCGTCAACGATCTCAAGCCGCTTCCAATACGCGTACTCACTCGCCCAGTTGTTCGACTGGTTCAGGACTTCCATGTAGACCTTCTGCCCGGCAAACTTCGCCAGCGAAATTTGGATGCTGGCGTAGCCGCGCTGCGGCAGCGTGAGCTTCGTGTCGATCAGTTGATCGTGAATGACCTCACCGTTGGCTTTCACGATCAATTGGAAATCGGCACTGATCTGATGCGACACCAAAATGTCCAACGCCTGCGGTGGATCCTTCGGCAGGACGAGCCCCGCACGCAGGATGGCCGGTTTGTCGGCCGCGTTCGGATGAGTCCGCAAAACATCCGCCTGTCCGTTGTGTTCGGTCATGCGATACAGGCCGTGGCCGAGGTCCAGCGTTGAGAAGTGGTTCGTGAACGGGGCGAGCAGCCGGCCGTAGTCTTCCCGCCGGGCGACCGCATCAATCAGACTGGGGTCGAGCTTTGCGATGACCTGCGGATTGACGAGGTACGTTCGGGCGAACTCCATGTCTTGCGGAGTCCGCGCCAGATAGACGTGATCCAACCACGCCGCTTCGCCATCGGTGCAGTCGATCGCCAAACCGGTCAGATTGAACGAGCCGAAGTCGCCGTAGAGATCGCGTGCGAGCGACTGCCATTCCTTCGGCAAGGCTCCATTCAGGCGGAGTGCCGAGCCGGCCGATTGCTGCTTGCTCCCCGCATCGTAGGCGTAGCCGTGACGCAGACCGCGATCATCGGTCGCACCCGCCAAGCCGCGTCGTCCGCGAAATGGCTTCCCCCGCATTTGATCGGCGCGAAGTAGCTGCTGCGCGATCTGCTCACCCAACCGGCCATCGTTGGCGAACTGAAGTTGCAGTCGCGATCCGGTCGGCTGCTTCCACGCGAAGAGAACGTAGCGGTACTGACCGAGGCGCGGCTGATCGACGATCGCCACGTCGAGGCCCGGCAGTTGAGCGTGATCACCGGCATCGGGCGTGACTCGGAGTGCGGTCTTCCCCGAGTACGGTTTCTCATCGTCGGTCGTCACGGTTCCGGCACCGTGATGTAGCAGCGACGCGAACTGCGAATCGTCTTCAAAAATGGTGAGGACTCCGGGCCGATCAGCCGTCAGCGCGCAGCCACGCCAATCGACGAGCGACTTCTCATCGGTGCCAAACACGACCAGTTCCACGCTGACCGTGCGTCCCTGATGCGTGTGAATCGGGACGAGGATCGGGTCGGGATCGGTCGGCGCGTTTCGCAGCGGAACTTCAAACTCGCCCTGCGAGCGACCGTCGAGCTTCACCTGCACAAACGTCGGCGAGGTGTTCTCCTGAAAGCGACTGACCGCGATCGACAGCCAGCGATGTTGCGGTGCGATCTTCAACTTGCGCGAGGCGATGAAGAACCGATCCGTCGAACGAGCGACCGGCCGGAACAGCGGGTCACGCGCGACAATCGCATCGACGACGTTGGTCACTTTCAGCGTCTTCGTATCCGCCGCTGAGACCGTCCAACCGGCGAGACCCGGCAGCCGCGATACGGCGCGCGACGCCACTTCCGCTTCGAGCGCGATCGGGTCGAGCTTCACTTCCGGCTCATACCAGTTGACGGCGTCGCGAATGTCGAACGGATCGGCTCCCGCAGGGCGGCCCTCGTGAGCCATGTCGGTCCGCAGTTTGAATCGCCGCTGCTCGGCCGATCCCTTGGGCAGCTTGTGCCAGCCACTGTCCACAACGTGGTGCGAAGTCGTGAGGAAGCGGTGTTCGCTGAGCACCTGGCCGTTCGCCAACACGACTGCGGGACTGACGCAACCCCCGGAACCGGCTGAGATGTCGATCCCGTAAAACGTGTGCAGCGCTGTGGCGATTTCGGGGTATTCAAAGGTCAGATCGCACGACGCCTGCACGCCGAAGCCCCAGCCGAACTCATTGCGAAACGACTGCAATAGCCCGCGCTGGACGCTCTGATTCGTTTGCCACTTCCAGCCCGATCCGAACACCGATGATTGAGTCACTTCCACGGGTACGAAATTCGACAGCGGCACGTCGGTCGGCGCGAAGAACCGCCAGGCGCGCACGGTACGGTAGCGGAGCCAGACCGGATCGAGACTCCATGCGGGTTGGAGCAGTTGCAGCCATTGCTCGGGCCGATTCTTGTCGCCGTGATGCCGCGATTGGAACCGCTCGGTCGAGGTCGTCCAGCGGCTGCCGTCGGTCGTGTCGAGCTGCATGAGCCGCGACGTGAGCTGCGGCGTCAGCGTGGCGAGTTGATCGTAGTAACAGCTCCACGCATCCTGTTTCGGCAGATGAACCTCGCCCAGTTCGGCGAACGACAATTCCTTGAGGCCGTCGCTTGTGAGCAGCGTCACCGCCCCGTCAGCCCAGCGCAGAGTGCGGTATGCCAGCATCGCCCCGTTTCGTAGCCAAACGGTCCCCGGCCGATACTCTTCGCGCGCGACACGCTGCCACACGACGCGCCGCAACCATTCCGTGGTGACCCGCACTTCGCCCACTTGTGGATCGTCGGGAGGCTGAACTTCGGCGACAGGTTTCACGATCAGATGAGCGGGTTGCTGCTCATACGCCAGTCCCGAGTCCGCTCGAAACGAAACGACTTCGCCAGCCAGTCGATCCCCGCCGAAGAACTCGACAAACATCTCCGACTCGGTGGCGGGAGGCTGCTGCCGGTCGATGACCCATCGCGCCGGAGCCGCTCCATCAAACAACGCCCGCCCGCCGATCTTGGGCACTGAAGCAGGCTCAAACCACTCGCGCACTTCCGCCTCTTCGACGCGCCCACCGTCGGAAAACATCGCGGTGTAACGCTCGGCAGCGGAGGCGGCCACGGGCGACAACAACGAAGCGAGAGCAAGAGCAATTCCAAATCTCATTGATGACCGTTCCTCACTTTTTTAATTGCCCTGCCGCGCGAACTCCCGCTCCGACTCGCTTCGTCAGCGTGTCGCCCAAATCGGCGCGAGCCTTGTCTGCCAGAGCCGACAGCCGCGCGACGATCTCTTCATTCTGAGCCGCCACGTTGTGAGCTTCGCCGATGTCGGCATCCAAGTCGAACAGCGCGAGGTCTGTTTTCGGGAACGACAGCTTGCCGGGATGTCCGTCCACTCCCGGTTCGTCGATGTGTTGATACGGATGCGGGAAATGAAGCTTCCAACGGCCGCTGCGGATCGCCTGTAACTCGCCTCCCCAATAAAACCAGTAGTCGGCATGAGGCGTCTGGACGGTCGCGTCGCCGGTCATCAGTGGGCTGACATCGAGGCCGTCAATCTTGAGAGCGGGAAGTTCGGCACCGCTCAGCTTGGCCAGCGTCGGCAGGACATCCATTGTCGCGGCGAGCTCATTGCAGACCGTATTCGCTGGAATCTTGCCCGGCCAGCGCATCACGCACGGTACTCGAACACCTCCGTCCCACACGGTCCCTTTTCCTTCGCGCAGCGGCCCTGACGAACCCGCGTGATGTCCGTATGACAGCCACGGCCCGTTGTCCGACGTGAAGATCACCAACGTGTTGTCATCCAGATTGAGACGTTTCAGCGTGGCGAGAACTTGGGCTACCGACCAGTCGATCTCCGCGATCACATCGCCGTGCAGTCCATTCTTGGACTTCCCCGCGTGCTTGTCCGAGACAAACAACGGGACGTGCGGCATCGCATGCGGCAGGTACAGGAAGAACGGCCGCGACTGGTTCTGTTCGATGAACTTGACCGCCCGCTCGGTGTACTGCGTGGTGAGCTGCGACTGATCCGGGTTCGTGGCGACCGTTCGTTCACCGTCAATCAAGGGCAGGTCGGGGAACTTCGCGGTCGGATGTTTCGGCCACATGTCGTTCGAGTATGGCAAGCCGAAGTAATCGTCAAAGCCGTTCCGCAGCGGCAGAAATTCCGGGTGATGCCCCAAATGCCACTTGCCGTAGATCGCGGTCGCGTACCCGCGCGGCTTGAGCACCTCGGCGATCGTCATTTCGTCGGCGTGAATCCCATGAGTCGCCGCCGGTCCCAGCGCTCCGTGAATACCGACCCGGTTCGCGTAGCACCCGGTCAGCAGCGCCGTCCTCGACGCCGAGCAGACTGCTTGAGCGACGTAGAAACTGGTGAACCGCCGCCCCTCGGTTGCCATCCGGTCCAAGTTCGGCGTGTCCTGATAAGGCGAACCGAAACAGTGCAGGTCCGCGTAACCCAAGTCATCCGCAAAGATCACGACAAAGTTCGGAGGCCGCTCCGCCGACAGGCCACTCGCCACGAATACCGTCAGCCCCAACAAACCCCATCCCGCCAAGATCATTCCACGAAACATCCTACTGGCCTCATGCTTATTGCTGATGGGACATCAAACCTTCGGTTCCAGCACCCGCAACGTGACGCCCTGCACGAACGCGCCGATCCGCAAGCGGTACTCGGCCATGTGCGGTGCGACCAGATGCGCCTTGAGGTGTTCAATGCTCTCCCACTTCTCGACGATCATCACCACGTTCTCACCGAGATTGCGTTGGACCGAGATGCCGGTCGCGACATCGACCCCCGCCCCGTACTCGATACAGCCCGCTTCCTGCCGAACGAGGATCGCGACCTTGGCGAATTCGTCCAAGAAGTCGTCGCGATGATCGGGCGCGGTTTCAATCTGAGCAAGAACGTGAATCATGGTCTGCCTGTGTCGTGAAGGTGTGATGCGAGAAATCAGAAACGCGAAAGGTTTCTATCAGCCACACGCACCGTCCGCCACACGCACATGAACCGTCACTTTCTCACAAAGTGGCGTGCTGCAAAGAGTGTCTCTCAATCTTCGGGCAAGGCCGGCGCGGGAGGTCTCGATGGGCCGGACGCTTTGAACTCGACCACCACGATCTGATCGTGGCCGGCGGCGTAGAGCGTGTCTTGTTCGGCGTTCAACACGAACTTGTGCAGGTGCATCGGCACTTTGTCCTGGTGGACAACCTTGCCCGTCTGCGCATCGTAGAACGACACGAAGCCGCCGTTGTCGCCACCGCCGCAGACAAACCAGTTGCCCTCGCGCGGAAAGGCGATCTGTTCGACGAGGCCCTTGAATTTCGTGTCGCTGATTTCGTGAACGCGCTTTGCCGACTGCCACTCGAAGACTTCGATCCGCGACGGGCCGTCGAGATGATCGATGTTGCCGATCGTCCCGATGCCGCCCACTGCGAGCAGGCGGTTGTCGGGCGAGAAGGCGACGCTGCGGATGCCGCCGATCGAATGACGCCGCTGCTTCGGATCCCACGTGTACAGGACGGGGGCCTCGACTTCAGCGACCTTGCGTCCCGTGGGAACGTCCCACACCGCGACATGCCCGACCTTGTCTCCCGTCGCGAGAAGTTGGCCATCGTGCGAGAAAGCCACCGCGTAGAGCATGGACGGGAAATGATGCGGCGTCAGCGGCTTGTGCTCGACGAGCGTGTGGACCAACGTCCCCGAAGCCGCCTCCCACACCTTACACAGCATGTCATCGGCCACGCTCGCAACCAACTTGCCATCGGGTGAGGCCACGACGTTGCGAATCCATTTGTCGTGAGCCGCCACCGTGCGGATTGGAGTTCGCTGCTCGATGTCCCACCAGATCAGACGGCCATCGTAGCTGCCCGTCACCAGTTGGTTCCCGGCCAGCGCGGCACCAGTCACGTAGCTCTGATGGCCCTCGCCGGTGAACTCGATCGGCTGCGGCTTGTCGCTCGCCATGTCGATCTCGCGAACTTTGAAGTCCGATCCCCCGACGAGCAGCCGCTGCGATTGAGGGACCAGCGCCACACAGAGCGAGATGCCCGGCACGCGGGCGGATTTGGCGATCTTGAACTTGGTGGGATCGGCGAGGGTCATGGTTCAGACTTTCTCATTCAATTCGCCTCTGAGCGGGGCGGCGTCAGCCCCCCGGTTCTTCAAGCGTCAGTCCTTCATCGAAACGTGACTTCCAAGAACCGGGGGGCTGACGCCGCCCCGCTCAGAAGGAGTTGCTTTCACACCAACACGTCCATCACCGGCTTGCAGCCGAAATCGACGATCGGAATCGGTCTCGCTCCGACGTGGTATTCCTTTTTGTAGTCGATGCCGAGCGCGGTGAAGATCGTCGCGAATAGGTCACCCGATTTCATTTCGCCGTCTTCCACCTTGTGGCCGTCGGCGTCGGTCTTGCCGTAGACCGAACCGCCCTTGATGCCGCAGCCGGAGAGCGAGCAACTCCAGGCGCTCGCGAAGTGGTCGCGGCCGAGGCTGGCGTTGATGTTCGGCGTCCGACCGAACTCGGCCAGCGTGATGACGAGCGTCGTGTCGAGCAACCCGCGCTGCTTGAGATCGTCGAGCAGCGCCGACATTCCCTGATCGAGGTCTGCACAGAGTTCGAGGTGCGTTTCAAAGTTTTGTCCGTGGCTGTCCCACCAGGCGCGGGCGACCTTCACGAACGGCACGCCCGCCTCGACGAGCCGTCGGGCGATCAGGCACTGTTCCTGAAACTGAGTCGGCCCGTAGAACTCCCGCGCGGACGGCGACTCCTGCCCGATGTCGAACAGTTTTTCGCTGGCCATGATGCCGCGGACCCGCTCGTAGGCCATGCCGTGACTGGCGACCGAGGCGTTGTAGCGTTTGTCGCTGAACCGTTTGGCCAGCAGTTTTTGGAGATCGGCCCGCTCCTGATGATCGACCTCGTTGATCGAATCGGGGCGGCGGATGTTGGGCGGGATCATGCTGTCGGTGAGGAACGTCGGGGCGTAACGGGCACCGAGGAACCCCGAGCCTCCTTTGTGACGCCCTTCCGTTTCGGAGTACATCGACACGTAATCCGGCACCTGACTGTCGGCCCGTCCCAACTCGCGGGCGATCAGCGCACCGAGGTCCGGGTAATCAACGGCCTGCTCCATCGCGCGGCCCGTCTCCATCAGTCGCGTCCCACCGCCGTGGTCGGCGTTGCGCGTGTTCAGCGAACGAATGAGGGCCGTCGTCTTCAGCCGCTGCGCCATCTTCGGCAGCAACTCGCTGATCTGCACGCCGGAGATGTCGGTCTGGATCGCGCGGAACGGCCCGCCCGTCGGCCGACCCGGCTTCGGATCCCACGTCTCCAACTGACTCGCGCCACCACCCAGCCACAGCAGGATCACGCTTTTCTGTTGGCGCTTCAGTTCCCCGGCAAGGCACGGATTCTTGAGCAGGTCCAGCACCCGCATGTTCGTCGCGCCGGCGAGACCGCTCGCCCCGAGAAAGCTTCGTCGCGAGAGGCCGTGTTCGGGAGAACCGCAGAATGGCAGGTGAAGGCGGGACATGACTGGTTCCTTCTTTTCGCTTGATGAGCGGGGCGGCGTCAGCCCCCTGTTCCAGGCTGTTGAATACATCAATGACTATTTGCTTGGATCAGGCACTGCAAACTTTGTCTTGGGAATTGCTTCGAGGATCGCCTGTTTGAGTTTCGGATCAAGGCGGCTGCCGTAGGAAAAGCTGATGCGGTGGTAGTTCTTTCCGTCGTCAGTGGCCGGGCCATCAATGAATGTCGGGAAGTACGGGCCTTGGAGCGTCTGCGGAATAGCTGCGGCACCGGAATATGTCCCTTCCTCCAGCGAGACTCTCAACATGAAGCCTTTGTAGTTGGGCCCTTCTTGCTGGCCAGTCTCACGGCTGACCTCGCCCGTCTTCGATCGGCCGTGAATCGTGAACATCATCGTGCCATCCTTGGCGAAGAACCCTTCTTTCGTGATCTCGATCTTCGCGTCGGGACTATGCTTGAGGATCGCCTCCGACAACTTCTTGACCAACTCCTTGGAGGGAGTGGTCACCTTAGTATTCTCATCGTCGGACGCAGAAGCGCAAGTTCCAACGCTGATAACAGCCAAGACGGCCAGCAGTGTGATAACGCATCGTCTCATGACGGACCTTTCAGTGATTGAACCGCAGTTCTGGACTGGTCAGCAACGCCCACACCATTTGCCTGGTTGCTGCGAGCGGATCGGCGTCTCGTTTAGCGAGGTATTGTTCGCACGCGGCGACTTCCTCAGCGGAAGGGGCTCGTGAGAGAGTAGCCCAGTAGGCCGAGGCGATTCGCGCCGGGCGTTCGGTTTGCTGCTTGAGGACTCCGACGAGGCGGTCGTTCGAGTCTCGCAGATAGTTGTCAGTGAACTGAGGACTGTTGGCGAAGAGCAACGCTTCATCGACGCCGACCTGGAAGTTCTCACCGGGGAGTTCAAACTGGTTCGCGACACCTTCGATTTGGCGGTCGAGTTCTTCTCGACGTTTGAGCCACTTCTCGGCGTCGGTCATCTGTGCGGCGAGGTTGTCGGAGCTTTCGGTCGCGACTTGCAGCGACAGCGCGTACTGGCGGGGAGAGAGCGGTCGCACGAGGGCCACCGCGAAATAGTCGGCTGCGGGCGGCTCGGTCGAGGCGTCCCATTGGCTCGACCGGGCGTAGGTCTCGCTGAGGACGATCCCCTTCACCAACCTGCGCAGTTCGTAGCGGTGAGCGATCAGGTCGCGCGTGAGCCATTCGAGCAGATCGGGATGACTGGCCGGATTGGCCGAGTGCATTTGATCGAGCGGATGCACCAAGCCCCGTCCGAGGAACATCGCCCAGACGCGATTGACAATGTTGCGGGCGAGCATCTTTTCGTTTTCGGGGAGCAGCGCTAGTTCAACCAGCTTCGTGCGCGGGCTGAAGTCGGGGCGAGCGGGCGGCGACACCTTGTCGTCCTGCATCTGCTTCTTGACCTCTTCGTCGCGCTGCTTGCGAACGTCGGCACTCACCTCGACAACCGGCTCGTCGATCGTGGCTCCGGTCAGGAACATGAACTTGGCGACCTTGTCCTCGCCCTTGGTCGTCTTGAATTTCACCTCGCCGCTGAACTTCTCGGCCAGCCCGTTCTTCTTCGTCTGGTACGTCCGTTGGAAGAATGACGTCATCCCGAAGTAGTGGTCCTGCTTCCAGTCCTCGACCAACGGGTGATCGTGGCACTTGGCGCAACTGACGTTCACGCCGAAGAAGATCGTCGTGGTCTCGTTCGTCAGTTCGTCGAGTTCCCGGACGCGCGACTTGAGAAACGTGAGAGCCGGCTTGATTTCGGCGTCGTCTTCGCTGCCGATCAGCATGTCGCGGAACATCTGGTCCCACGAGCGGCCGTTGCGAACGGACTTGAGCAGGTATTCACGCCATTCGTTGTTACTCCCCTTCTGGCCGCCCATCAACAACGTGTCGAGTTCGTTCCGAAAGTGGAGGGCAAAGTCAGGGCTGGCCAGCAGCCGCTCGACGAGCTTCGTTCGCTTGTCCGCTTCGGTCGAGTTCGCGTAGTTCTGCACTTCGGCCACCGTCGGAATGCGGCCAGCCACATCGAGCGTCGTCCTCCGAACCAGCGTGCAGTCGTCGGCGAGCGGAGCGTGCTGGATCTGCTTCTCGGTCAGACGCTGCTGCACGTAGTGGTCGATCACCTGCTCGACGGGCATCTCGGGTGCAAGCAACTCGGCGGCGACAACGCGGCCGGTGGTGAGAACAGACGCGAACAAAAGGAGGAAGCGAATCAGAACCATAAGAACTCGGATCTGTGGCGAAGGAAGTTACCGGCAAGGCAATGCGGTGGGATGTCGGCAGGGAACGTGAAACAGAGGCAGGTGCTAATCAGGACAAACCTCATTGTCGTCCAAACAGCCAAGCTCAGATTAGCGGCTCCTGATGCCTCGGGCAATCCGCGACGAGAAGCGGTCCGAACCGCATTCATCTTTCCCCTCAAGGCAGTGGCTTGAGGGGTTGTGACGATTGTGTGGACCGCAACTCATGGGTGAATGAGGACTCGTCGCGCGGTTGCAGCGTCGTGCAACAGCCGTCGCAACTGATTGCCTGTCACCAGACGATCACTCGTTATGAGTAATTCTTCATAAATTGAGTTTCTCATCGTTTGGTGCTGTCGCGACGTGGGCTTCATCTTGGAGATTGCAGCCACACGATATCTGTGACCTTCCCATGAGTTGGTCTGCGGCGGAAACAGTTTTGGTAACGACGGGAGTTTTGAAGCATGAGTCGCGTAACCGTCTCCAGCGAAAGATTATTGGGAGGTGGCCTGCCTGGCACGATGCCCGGTGTGGTTTCTCGGCCCGCGTTGGATGAACTGCCCGCGTGGGTCCATCCGATCCCAGGTGTCAAAAAATTGGCAGATCGGCTGGGAATGCCGGAGTTGCGGCGGCGGTTGCTGCACATGGTTCCGGGGTTTCTGCCGTGCCTGCTGTGGGTCATCCCTCATCAAGACCCTTGGGGTCCGCTGCTGATTGGGATCACGATCGCCGTCGCACTGGGAGTCGTCGTGTTCGCGATGCTTCAGGCTCAAGCGTTCGCTCGTCCGGGTGAAGAACAGTGGGGCGCGGCCGTGATCGGTTACGTGATCCCTGTCGTCGGCACGATGTTGCTGTTGCCCGGCCGTTCGGAATTGGGCGTGATGACGCTCGGAATCATGGCGTTGGGCGATGGCTCGGCGGCGTTGGGTGGTCTCGCATGGGGAGGTCGTCGGCTGCCGTGGAACCGTCGCAAGACCTGGACCGGAATACTCTGCTTCATCGTCGCCGCGACCACGATGTCGTCGCTGTACTACTGGATCGAGGCTCGCCCCGGCGTGCCGTTCCCGATCGCCTTGGCCATCGCTGCGGTGGCTGCTCTCGCCAGTGCGCTCGTCGAATCATTGCCGCTGGAGTCTCATGACAACTTGCGAGTCGGCACGACGGCCGCGCTTACGGGGTTGCTGATGCACGTTGCGTTGCTCGGCTGGTGAGGCCGGAGCCAAATCGCTGCTGTTACACCAATCCGCAGTGTGAGCTGAACGATTTCTGTCGATCACCCATGGATGGGTTTCTTAATGAGTCTGCTGGAAGCCCGCCGACTGAAGAAGAGCTACGGCAGTCACGTTGCCGTGAGCGATGTCAGCTTCTCGCTTCAGCCGGGTGAGGTACTGGGTCTGCTGGGACCAAACGGCGCGGGCAAAAGTACGACGATGATGATGCTCGCCGGATTGCTCACGCCTGATGCGGGCGAAGTGATTCTCGGTGGCCTGCCGTTCGATGGCCGCAACCGCGAGGGACGCCGACGATTGGGTGTCGTCCCACAGGACTTTGCGATCTACCCCGATCTCAACGCGGTCGAGAACCTGCAATTTTTCGGACGGCTGTACGGACTGCACGGTCGTGAATTGATCGCGCGTTGCGATGAGATTCTCGAACGGATCGGCCTTGTCGAAAATGCGACGCGCGCGTCGGGCGGGTACTCGGGCGGGATGAAGCGGCGGCTGAATTTTGGCATCGCGTTGATGCACAGACCGTCCATGTTGATCCTCGATGAACCGACCGTCGGCGTCGATCCGCAGTCGCGTTCACACTTGCTTGATTGCGTGCGTGATCAGGCGCGGTGCGGCGTCGGCATCATTTATGCGAGCCATTACATGGAGGAAGTCCAGTCGATTTGCCAGCGTGTGGCGATCGTCGATCACGGACGGGTTCTCGCGTGCGATTCGATCTCGAATTTGCTCAAGGGTCTCGCGGCGGACCTGATTCTGTACGTCGATGATGCCGAGCGCGCAGCGGTGGCGGTCGAGGGATTGGCTCGAATCGGCACCGGCAGCGACGGGCATCCGGCACTGATCCTTTCTAGCGGCGACGACACGGAGAGCGCCAGCCTTGATGTGGGTGAACGCCTGCGAACCGTACTCGATCACATCCACACCACCGGCGCGAAGGTGCTGCGCGTGGAGACGCAACAAACCAACTTGGAGCGGCTGTTCCTCGACCTGACGGGAAGCCGCTTGAGAGACTGAAATCCGTGACTGAAGTCCGGCTTTAAGAAAAGTCGGACTTCGTACACCCGTTCTCACCGCCCGAAGGCCACCGTGTCATGACTGCTTGGTACATCGCCCGCAAGGACCTGTTACTGCTCGTCAAAGACAAGCGGGCCGTGGTGTTGTTACTGGTGTTACCACTGTTGTTCATCTCGATCGTCGGGATGACGACCGGCCAGTTTCTGACGCGCGATGAGAACAACCAACGATTCAAGATCGTTGCCGTTGATCGTTGTGAGACCGATCTGTCGCATGAGTTGCTGACCCGCCTGGAAAAGCATGGCGAGCTGCTCGTCGCGCGTATGACTTCCGTGGAGGAGGGGCGCTCGGTTCTCAAGCGCGGCGAAGCGTCACTCATGCTGACGATTGGCCTGCAATTTCAAGAGCGAGCCGACGAGCTGCGGATCTCTGACATCGTGAACTCGGATCGCGGTCCATTGTCAGAAGGTCCAGCCTCGCTCGACCTGTCGTTCGAGAGTCGTCCGGCGACACTCGGACTGGGGCGATTGCTGGAAGCAGTCCTGTTCTCGCAGGTCATCAAAGTCGTGGCTCCTGTCGCCGCTCGCAAGAACCCGGTGACGCGCTCTTGGCTGCGAGACCGCTCGAACGACGAGACCAATCCGAACGTGGGGCCGCTCGCAGCAAGCCCTGCGAAAACAGGTGTGAAGGGTCCGAGTGCCGCCTACCTGTGGATCGTTCCCGGCTTCACGGTGATGTTCGCGTTCTTTCTCATCAGCGTGATGGCGCGGTCCTTCATCAGTGAGCGGGACAATGGCACTCTTAAACGGCTGCTGCTCGCTCCGATCGGGGCCGGTTCGGTATTGATCGGCAAGACGGTGCCGTTCTTCCTCACGTCTGTCGCACAGTGCTTGCTGTTGTTCGCCTGTGGTCGTTTGCTGTTCGGCATGTCGTGGGGGCCGGAGCCGGTTTACCTGATCCCGGTTATCGTCTGCACCTCGTTGGCCGCGACCTCGCTGGGATTGCTGCTCGCCACCCTCGTGCAGACCGACCAGCAGGTCTCGTCCTACGGCACGACGCTGATCTTGGTGATGAGCGGCCTGAGTGGCTGTTTCTTCCCGCGCGAGATGTTTCCGCCGCTGATGAAGCGAATCAGCCTCTTCACGCCGCATGGTTGGGCCTTGCGCGCCTTTGACGGCGTGTTGACACAATCCCAAGTCGATGTGGGGCAGGTACTGACCTGCTGCACGATGCTCGTCGCGTTTGCGACGCTGTTCTTCACACTCGGCTGGTGGCGGTTCCGCTCGACGCAGTGAAACGAAGCCGCCTGCGGATTCGACGGTGTCGGCGTGGCGCTCAACTTTCCATGACCATCACGGTTTGCCAGCCGCGAGCATCCGGCCCGGCGAACCTTGCGGGTTCTCGCGGACTCGTCGCGGCAGTTCGCGCCGCAACAGAAATTCTTCGCTGGAGTCGCTTGAAGTTTCCGCCGCGACCTCGATTCGGGCGCACAATCTCAATGTGTCTGCTACGCAACGCAGTCCCAAAACGCGAAAGGAGAACACGGCATGAACCCGAGTTTGACTTCGAATTGGTATCAGGATTTGAAACGCCCCGGATGGCGATTGGCACACGGCCCGCCTGCTGAAGTTCCTCGGCGTTAAAGTCCAGATCACTGGAATTTCTTCCCGTTGAACCGCATCGACCGGACTAACACCAGCCGATGCGGAGTGACTGTCGCGACGCGACTTACTCGAACGGGTGAGGTTCGTCGCGAATGCGAGGCGCGAACGGAGTCGCCGCCTTCGAGTCCTCAACGAGTTGCCGAGCGACATCTGGACTTGGCCAAGAGTCCGGTTGTTTCGAGGCTCAGAGCCTGACATCACTCTCCAACCTCGCGACTCAACGGACTCGGTCGCGAGGCTTCGCTGCCGGTTGAAAATGGATGCAGGACAGGCACTCTTGCCCGTCTTTCCTCATGGAAGAACGACGGGTAAGAGTGCCCGTCCCACGGTTTTCAGCAGGCTGTTATTGGAGAACGCATTGCAGGGAGCGGCAACCCCGCCGCATCCATGACTTGGACAGCGCACACGGCTCGCCGGATACGGGCGGGACTCGCATCAATGAGTTCCGCCCGACTTCAACCGGCGAGCTTCGTGGATTCGGCCGTCGGCCTGTGGAGCGGGCGGGCGATGATCGCGGAGGCTGCGCCGCACCGCGATCATCCGAATCGGCGTTCTCCCACCAACCCGGCCCGGCTCGCATCTCGCGGGCCGGGCTTTTTTCGTGCGCGGTGTCGAGTAAAGTGCGGTGAGTCCCGCCCCGAACTCCTCGACGAAAGCCCGTTCATGCGCACTCTGATTTCTGGAGCCACCTGTGTTCTTCCGAGTGGCCTCGCCCTGACCGATGTCCTGATTGAAAACGGCCGGATATTGGGAGTTGATCCGCCGGCGGGAGCGCGAGTCGATGAGACCATTCGCGCCGACGGCCTCCATCTGCTGCCGGGTGTTATTGACCCTCACGTTCACTTTCGTGAACCCGGCCTGACGCACAAGGAAGACTTCCGAACAGCCACGCGGGCGTGTGCCAAGGGCGGCGTGACGACATTCTTGGAAATGCCCAACACGAAGCCGGAGACCGTCACCTGTGAGCGGCTGGCAGAGAAGCTGGCCCTCGCGTCGGGAAAGAGCCTCGTGAACTATGGCTTCTACATCGGAGCGACTCTGCAGAACGTCGCCGAGCTGCGGCGCGCGACGCGTACGCCGGGCATCAAGATTTTCATCGGCTCCAGCACGGGTGATTTGCTCGTGGATGACCAGTTCGCGCTGGAACACATCTTCGCCGAGACGACGCTGCCAATCTGTGCCCATTGCGAGGACGAATCAACAGTTCACGCCAACCGCGACGCCATCGGCGGCGGTGCGACGTTTGCCGATCACTCGCGCATCCGCGACGAACGAGCCGCCGTCGTCTGTGTACGACGATCTCTCGATCTCGCCCATCGTCATCACCACCGCTTCCACGTCCTGCACGTTTCAACCACCGCCGAAACCGAACTGCTGCGAGACCATCGTGGTCTCATCACCGGCGAGGCCTGTCCGCATCATCTGTTTTTCAATGTGGACGATTACGAACGACTCGGTTCGCTCGTGCAGATGAACCCGTCGATTAAAACCGCCGCTGACAACGCGGGCTTGTGGCAGGCTCTTCACAACGGACGGTTGCAAGTCGTCGCGACCGATCACGCTCCCCACACGCTCGAAGAGAAACGGCAGCCGTACCCAAAATCTCCCTCGGGGTTGCCCGCCGTTGAGAACTCACTCGCGTTGATGCTCGACAGCGTGCATCGCGGCCTCTGCTCACTCGAACAGGTCGTGAACTGGATGTGCGACGCCCCCGCGCGTGTTTGGGACATCGTGAACAAAGGCCGCATCGCCGCAGGCTACGACGCGGACTTGGTGCTCGTGGACCTGAACCGCCGCCAGACCATTCGCAACGCGGAGCAGCAAACGAAGTGCGGTTGGAGTCCGTGGGATGGCACAACGCTGACCGGCTGGCCCATCAGAACATGGGTTCTCGGGCAAACGGTCTTCTGTGACGAGGACATGCGGGCGAGCGAACATGACAGCTCGGTTCGCCCGTTCCAGCGAGGCCACTTCGACGAGACCGTGCGCGGAGCCGAAGCTCAGTTCGATCACACACGCGGCGGCTTCTGGCAGACGATGGATGGAAGCCGTCGGTCGAATTAGCCTGTCGCGATGAGAATGTAAGGCGAGCGGCAACAGTTCGCGTACCCGATTGGGGTCAGGCACCCTAGCTTATAGATGTTTTCTGAATTGTTGGCCGGCG
The DNA here is from genome assembly GCA_043749505.1 of Schlesneria sp. GTDB lineage: Bacteria > Planctomycetota > Planctomycetia > Planctomycetales > Planctomycetaceae > Schlesneria. Next base: position 30,944 of record JAYVDI010000431.1, read on the forward strand.
CTCGAAGCGAGCTGGTCCCACCCTACGCTGAAAAAGGCGATAGCCTTGGGCCGGTTGCCACATCACTTCCCGCTCTTCGCAGCGACCGTTTTCGACTAGGAGTCTGTCATGGCCCGCGTTGGAGTTCTCGCGTTCATTCAAGAGTCGAACACGTTCCTACCGGGGAAGACGACGTTTGAGCATTTTCACCAAGACCTCATCCTGCCGGGCGAGGAAGTTCGGAAGCACTTCGCGGCGGCGCATCATGAAGTGCGCGGCTTCTTCGACGGACTGGCTCGCGCGGGAATTGAAGCCGTACCGATCTTCGCGGCGCGGGCCTATCCTTTTGGAGCGATCGAGCCGACCGCGTTCGATCGTTTGATGCGGCTGATGCTGGATGAGTTGCAGTACGCGGGGCGACTCGACGGGCTGCTCGTTGCACCGCATGGAGCCACCGTGGCCGAGTCGCATCCGGACGCGGACGGACACTGGCTGACTCTCGTGAGACAGGCCGTGGGGCCACGGTTGCCGATCATCGGAACGCTCGATCCTCACGCGAACCTGTCACCGAAAATGGTCGCCGCGACCGATGCCTTGGTCAGCTATCGCACCAACCCGCACATCGATCAGGAACAGCGCGGCCTCGAAGCGGCGGACCTGATGGCGCGAACATTGCGAGGCGAAATCCAACCGACTCAAGCCGCCTGCTTCCCACCGATGGCCATCAACATTGAACGGCAATGCACGACGGAGCCGCCGCTGTCGGGAGTCGTCGCGCAGTTTGAAGCGGCTCGCAATCAGCGTGGCGTGCTGGCGGCGAGCCTGATGTTGGGCTTTCCCTACGCCGACGTGGCCGAGATGGGTTCGGCGTCACTGGTCGTGACCAACAACGATCCGGTCCTGGCCCAAACGGTGGCAAGGCAACTCGGCGAGGCCATGTGGTCGCAGCGTGCGGGACTGGCCGGCTCGTTCATCTCGGTCGAAGAATCGGTGGCCCAAGCGAAGTCACTGCCCGGTCCCGTCTGCCTGCTCGACATGGGCGACAACGTGGGCGGCGGCTCGCCCGGCAGTGGTACCTGGCTGGCTCACGAACTTCATCGGCAACGCGTTGGTCCGTCGTTCATCTGTCTCTACGATCCGACTTCCGTCGTGCAGGCCGAAGCATTGGGAGTCGGCTCACGCATCCGGTTGTCTGTGGGCGGTCAAACTGATGATCTGCATGGGGCACCGTTTCATGCGGTTTTCGTGGTGAAGTTCGTCGGGGACGGACAGTTCTCCGAGGACCAAGTCCGTCACGGAGGCATCACGCATTTCGATCAGGGACGCACCGTGATCGTGCAGACGGAAGATGAACTTCTGACCGTGATGCTCACGTCACGCCGCGTTCCACCGTTCAGCTTGAAACAACTGACCTCGTTCGGCCTCGCCCCGCAATCGTTCCACGTACTCGTCGCAAAAGGAGTGAACGCGCCGTTGGCCGCCTATCAACCGGTCTGCCCGAGCATCTTGCGAGTCAACACGCGCGGCGTGACCACCGCCGACATGACGCAACTCGACTACCATCACCGCCGCCGACCAATGTTTCCGTTTGAACACGATGCGGCGATGTAGCCCGGTCGCTCCGCGACAGGATTGCCGAGGGGCAGGGCGTGGTGACCTGCCGAAGTCCGGCTTAGCTTTGTTAGCCGACTTCTCTTCGGGAACACTCTCCGCCACCGCGAAGTCCGGCTTTAAGAAAAGCCGGACTTCTCTCCCGCCCTCCTCAACACAATCAACGAAATCCAACCATGAATGACGGCCTGTGGCGATTTGCGGAATGGTTCGATCCGGTTCCGGCGGCGGCGCGGATCACACTGGGCGAGGGGAACACGCCCGTTGTCAGATCACGGCGGTTGGGGCCGAGCGCGGGTTTGAAGAACCTGTTCTTCAAGTTGGAGATCACCAACCCGAGCGGTTCGTACAAGGATCGGTTCGCGTGTGCGGCGGTCTCGGACATGGTGGCTCATGGGAAGACCGAGTGCATCGCGACATCGAGCGGCAATACGGGGGCGGCACTGGCCGCGTACTGTGCCGTGGCGGGGATCTCGTGTGAGATCGCGATCGTCGAAGGGGCACCTGCCGGCAAGCTCAAACAGATGCTGGCTTATGGCGCGAAGCTTTATCGCGTGCGCGGTTTCGGCCTCGACAACGTCGTGTCGGATCGAGTGCTCGATTGCCTGCGAGCGCTCAGCGCGCGGCCTCAAGCGCAAATGCAGATCAGTGCGTTTGCCTTTTGCCCGGTTGGCATGAGCGGCGTGAAGAGCATCGGTCACGAACTGGCGGAACAGGCGAAGTCGCTCGACGGAGCCGCGTGGGATCATGTCTTCTGCATGGCGGGCGGTGGTGGCTTGGTGCTGGCGACGGCTCTTGGTTTCGAGCAGCTTCAACAGGCAGGCAGATTGGACCGGCTGCCGCGCGTCGAGTGCGTACAACCCGACGGGAACGACACGATCTCGGGACCGCTGCGTGCGGGACTGAGCGTGGCGCAGGCGATTCAATGCACGAGCAAGATCAGCGGCCTCCAAGTACCGTCGGTCATTGACGGGAACGAAGTCATCGCCGCGTGTCAGCGCTGCGGCGGAACGGGCCATCTGGTGAGCGACGACTTCATCTGGCAGACGCAATCACGACTGGCTCGCGAGGAGGGGATCTTCGCGGAACCGGCGGGATCGACCGCAGTGGCCGGAGCGCTGCAAGCGGCGCGCGCGGGACTGCTCGATCCCGAGGCAAACGTGGTTTGCCTCGTGACCGGCTCCGCGTTCAAGGATCCCGCCGCGCTCGATGCGATGGTGCAGGGAGTCTCCGCGCCGTTGATTGAACTCGCAGACCTTGAGCGACGAGTCCGTGAAGTGACCTGAGGCGTGATGTCTTGTCCCCCTCGCCTCGGTTCTACGGGGAGCGGGTTAGGGTGAGTGGCAAGCCGTACAGAGAAGCCCCCTCACCCTAACTCTCTCCCCGCCAAAGCGTGGGGCGAGGGGCGAGGGGATATGAACGGAGTCCGCTCATCGCCGACCATAACGCTCGTACTTCACACTCCGGCCATCTCGCGTGCAGCCGGTGATTGCACTGAATCGTTCGAGACGTACTCACCGTAGTGGCTATAGCTGTAGCCTCGATCTTGACCGGGAATGACTCCGTTGGCGACGGTTCCCAGTACCGTAATCCCTTGGTTTTGGATGAGTTCGCGCACGCGCGCGGCCGACGTGCGCGTGTTTTTGCCAATACGGGCCACGACCAGCATCCCATCGACGTGTCGAGCGAGGATGCACGGATCGCTGACAGCCAAGAGCGGTGGGGCATCGATGAAGACAAAGTCGAACTCATTCTTCGCGTCGCGCAGCATCTGTACGAGGCGCGGTGTGGAAAGCAGTTCGGCCGGGTTCGTGGGCAAGCTGCCTGCTACGAGCAGACTCAGGTGACTTACGGTCGTCTGACGAACGGCGTTCAAGAAGTCGATCTCACCCGACAGGACTTCCGTCACTCCGATCTCTCGCGAGACACGGAACAAGTTGTGAATGGTCGGTCGGCGCAGGTCGGCGTCGATCAGCAACACACGCTTGCCCGACTGAGCCATGGCGATGGCCAGATTCGAGACCAGCGTCGATTTACCATCGCTCGGTTCGGGGCTGCTGACGAGCACGCAGCGCGCGTCATGATTGTCGGCGGTGACGAGCAGTGCCGTCCGAATCGAACGATAGTTCTCGGCCTCGATGGAATTCGGAGCGTGCAAGTAACGCAAAGCGGGATGCGGGCCATGTCCCGAATCGTGCGGCACGTCGAACGCCGTCACGCTTCCCAGCACGGGCTGACGCAGACAGACACGAATGTCGCGAACGCTTTTGAGTCGCAGATCTCGCAGCTCTCGAACCAAACAGAGGACCGACATCAGCATCACCAGCACGACCATTCCGCCGACATAGAACTTCATCAGCTTCTTCAGAGCCAGCTCATGCTTCACCGGTGCGAGCACCTTCATCTTGAAGCCGTTCGTGTCCTTCTCGTTCGCCACACCGTTCTGAACGTCGAGTTGCTTTTGCCAAGATTCTTGGAGCAACGCGATCTCGGCACGCAGATTCTGATCGGACGCCAAGTAACCGGAAAACTCTTTGGCTCGAACGCCCTCATCCTGAATCATGCTTGCCAGCTCGCGATCCTTCAGTTGGTGTTCATCCACCTGATGCCGCAGCGAGTCGAGGTAGAGCGCGACGAAATCGGTCTGCACTCCGCGAGCAGCCGCAAATCGCGAGGCCTCCGCTCCCTCGGGGAACTTCAGCCCCAACTTCGCGTATGTCTGAAGAATCTTTTCGAGACTGCGTCGGACGCTCACCAATTCAAAGTTGTCGCGGCCGACCTGCTCGGACAGCTCGCGTTCCTTGTTGATGAGCGGCAGCAATTGCGACTGATAGATGCTGATCTGAATCTGTCGATCAGCCTCTTCACCGTTGCGACCGTCGGCGTTGAGGAACCGACGCACTTGCAATTCGAGCGCTTCTTGAGAGTCTCCCGCCGCTTGAGCGTTGCGGATCGCTTTCTGTCGCGACGTGAGGTCCGCCAGTCGTACGCGATTGCGATTCCGTTCCTCGCCCAGCGCGTGAATCACATCTTCGGGCGCGATATTCGACGATTGAGTCGCATTCGTTTTCGGTCCCAGCACCGCGCGGTACTCCTCGGGAACCGTCAGGATGAACTCACGGTAGGCCGCTTCCGCCTGGTGGAGCTTGGCAAACATTTCCTCGGTCGTCTTGTTCGCTTTGGTTTGCACTTCGGAAGACTCTTCGAGACTGGCGTCCTTCAAGTGTGCGGCGTACTGCGCGATGATCGCATCGACCACCTTGCGGGCATCGGCGGCTTGAGGCCCCGAGTATCGAATCTCGATTACGGTCTGCACCGAACGGTCGTTACCCGACATGCGTTTGACTTTAAGACCGTCTTGAATCGCTTCGACGAGATCTTTCTCTTTGGCAAACGTCGGTAGCTTTCCCAGTTCGCCGAGCTGAACGGCTTTCTCGATAAACATGGGACTCGTGATGACCGGGATATGGTCACTCGGCTTTGCCTGACCGGTCAGCATCCGGTCCTCTTCCCGTACGGGAGGCGGATTCTTCTTGGTGACCATCACCTGCGAAAACGCCGCGTATTCCGGCCCCGATCGCACGTAGGCGAGATGCCCCAGGATCAGGCCCGCGATCCCCGCCACCAGCAACCGCCACTTGTAATGAATGGCCAGCTGCAGATAGTTGATTGGCAGACCTTCGGCTTCATCATCTGGATGGACGTGACCAGGAAGAGCATCGGCATGGAATTCGAGATTGCGTTTCACGATGTTCACTTTTGTGAGATGCCGTCATTGGTCATGAGCGGGCATTTCAAAACCTGTTTGTGCCTCAAAAAAACAGCCCGCCGTGCAAGCGAGGGTGGGACATTCGATGAGGGTGAAGCCCTCGCTTGCGCGGCGGGCTGGTTTTGAAATACGCTCTGTTCAAACACCTGCGGGACAGAGCGGCACGATGCGGCTGCTGGCTCCCTGTTTCAATTGTTGATGTTGCGCCACATACCACGCGACCGTTCGTTCCAAGCCGTCTTGTACTGAGACCTGCACGCTGTAACCGAGATCGCGTTTGGCCGCCGAGATGTCGGCCCAGGAATGCTGTACGTCGCCGACGCGCGCTGGCGCGAAGAACGGTACGAATGGCAGATCGAGTTGTTCGCAGATCATTCGCAACAGCGTGATGAGGTCGAGCGATTCGCCGCACGCACAGTTGTAGACCTGGCCGCTCACGTCGTCGGCCCACGAAGCGAGCAGATTGGCTTGCACCACATTGTCGATGAACGTGAAGTCGCGCGACTGACTGCCGTCTCCGTAAATGATCGGCTGATCGCCCGCCAACAACGCCGCGACGAAGCGCGGGATGACGGCGGAGTAGGGGCTGTCCGGATCTTGCCTCGGCCCGAAGACGTTGAAGTAACGCAGCCGCACGGTTTCGAGGCCATACGTCGAAGCGAACGCCTCGCAATAGAGTTCGGCCGCCAGTTTCGACGCGGCATACGGCGACAACACCTGTGGGACTTGTCCCTCATGCTTGGGCATCGTCCGCTGATTGCCGTAGGCACTGCTTGAACCGGCATAGACCACGCGACGGACGCCGTTCTTGCGACAGGCTTCGAGCAGATTGATTGTCCCCGTGGCGCAGGCGGCATGCGTCTCGAGCGGCGTCTCCACGCTGCGTGGAACCGATGCGAGCGCAGCCTGATGAAAGACGACTTCGACACCTTGCACCGCTCGCGTCACCGCGTTCAGGTCGCAGAGGTCGGCCTGCATGAAATCGACTCGCCCTTCCAAGTGCGAGAGATTGGTCAGTGATCCCGTCGAAAGGTTGTCCAGCACACGGACGACATGCCCGTCCTGAACCAGTCGCGTGGCGAGGTGTGACCCAATAAACCCCGCGCCGCCTGTTACCAAGTACGTTGTCACGTCGAGTGCCCTCTGAAATTGTGGAGTGTGAAGGACTGGATGCCGTAGGACTGAATCGCTCACCGGACTAGTCTCGGTGGCGAGAGTTTCTGCATGAGCCAAGCTCGTTCGCAACGTGATGCCTAAAGCGAACGCAGCCGTGTGTTGCCAAGAAACGACTGAGTGGAAACCTAGCATCGTTTTCCGACTCAGGCGCGAGGCGTTTCAACAACGCGGCCAATTCTCATTGTCGCGTCAATGCTAAGAGAGCGGCGCAGTTCCTACGACCGAATCAACCGGAAGGGAACAACGGCACGGCCATGAGTTCGCTAGCAGCCCGTGGTGAAAGTCTGAACTGGCCGTTGACGTCCGCGAGAATTGCGCTACCCTGTCGCCGCAGTTTTTGGTCGGGATCACACGGAGGTC
>JAYVDI010000432.1:0-35766 GCA_043749505.1 Schlesneria sp.
ACACTCCGTGTGCCGTCCGCAGATCGACGGTTACGGCACATGGAATGTGCCTACTACTTTTCAAAGTGAGTGCCATTGGGCGTCAGCCCCCGGACTCTTTACCACAGGAGTCCGGGGGCTGACGCCGCCCGGCTCACCAAGAATGTCTCATCAATGACCGCGTGAGGGATAATCACTCGAATGCCGCCCATTGACAGCACCCTGGCATTGGACGGTTTATTTCTTGTTGTCGTTCATGGTGCCGTCGGCATTCGCCGTCGGCGTGCTGTTCGTCGCAGCCCCCGCATCCTTACCGGGATCCGGCAACACGTTCGCGGCAGTCGGTCCGCCTCCGCAGCCGGTGATGAGCAGCGACGAAATACCAAGAACGAAGCAGAGCCGGAGTTGCTTGGAGATGAAGGCCATACGAAACGGTCCTCGTGTGACGTGAATCGACAAATGCCGCGCTAAGTGAAGAGAAACGTATCGATTCCAATAGTCAGAACGGCTCGACATCGGATCGGAACACCTCTATCGACGCGCCGTCTTGAATGTCAATTTGATGGCTGCGTTTCTTACCTGCATTTCATGTTTACAGGCACGGCTGGATTTCAGGCGTGAGTCATTTCCCAAGGAGACACGAGCGGCAACGGGAGCCTCATTCCACCGGTCGCAACGCCAGCCGCTTGGCGGCCGAGCCGCTGAACCGCCAGAACAGACCGGGGTGGACAACGTATTCGCAGATCGTGGACGTGATGAGGCCGCCGAGAATGACCGTCGCGACGGGATACAAAATCTCTTTGCCGGGTTGTTGACCGCCGAGGACCAGCGGGACGAGGCCGATGCCCGCCGTGAGGGCCGTCATCAGCACCGGGGCGAGGCGTTCGAGGCTGCCGCGCATGATCATCGACGCGGTGAACTGCTCACCTTCATTTTCATCGAGTGCAGGCATTCTGCCTTCACGCCGTTCGAGGTCCGAAGGCGAACCAAGAGCCGATGGTTAGAGAGGCCGCCACAACCCCCACCGCCATCGCGGTCCAGAAGTTCAAACCCATTCGATCCGCGAACGCCAGTGGTATGAAGAAGGGAAGGCCGAGTGGCACCAGAATCAGTGTCTCCCTCGCGAGCCGTGAGATGGTCGGGAGATCGTGATGCTGCTGCCAGCTCATCACGAAAGCGATGATGCTGACGATGGGCAGCGTCAGCAGTAACGCTCCCAGACGAGGGTAGCGGTGGGAAAGTTCGGCGACGGCCATGATGACCGCCGCCGAAATGGTTGTCTTGACGATTGTCCACCACATGGCGTTTGTCCTTGAACCAGCTTGCGACTTTCGATCAGCGTCGTCATTTCTTCTCGTGGTCAGCGTGCGGTTCTTCTTTGAAATCACCGGTGTAAGGCGTCCCTTCGACTTCGCCGCTGATGGTGCCGGAGAACTCTTGGACTTTGCCGAGGCTTTCGTGCTTGCCGACGAACCGTGAGGCGGTTCCTTCCGGCTCGCCTTCGAGTGGCATTGCGACCAGATCGACTTGGAACGACGGGTCCTTGATGTTCAGCAGGAGCTTGCCATCGGCGGCCTTAACCGGCGCGGCGGACTTTTCGTCGCTGCCCAGCACGTAAACGGTGGCCTCCTGCTTGTCGTGGTCCACGGTGAACTCGACGTGAAATTTGCCTCCACCCCAATCGGCGACTGCCCCTTCATGCGGGCCAGCTCCGTGAGCGGCGTGTCCGTGGCCGTGATCGTCTTTGGCAGGCGCGGTCGATGTCGCGGGGGGCTTCGGAGCGGCAGGAGCGGGGGGCTTGGCGTTGTCACAGCCGATGGCGAACGTCAGCGTGAGCAGCAGGCCGGAACACAATGAGAAGCGGGTCATGGCGAGGTTTCCTTCTGAGAACAAAGTTGCGTGAGTCTGTGTAATCTGACCGGCGCGCCTCACGCAGGAAGCGAGGTCAGTGTTGTTTTCATCCGAGGAGGTTGTCACTTTCCGACTGGGCTTGATGCACGAGCGCGTCGGCGTCTTTGCCGCTGAATTTCCAGAACAGGCCGGGATGAATCAGAAACTCGCAGAACGTCGAGGTCACGAGTCCGCCGAGAATCACGGTGGCGACGGGATACAGGATTTCTCGTCCCGGCTCTTGTCCGCCGAGAACTAGCGGCACGAGACCGATGCCTGCGGTGAGGGCTGTCATCAATACGGGAGCGAGTCGCTCCAAGCTGCCGCGAACGACCACCTCCTGCGTGAAGGCTTCACCCTCTTCCTTCATCAGGTGAAAGTAGTGCGTGACGAGCAAGATGCCATTGCGAACTGCGATGCCGCCGAGCGAGATGAAGCCGACGAGACTGGCCACCGTCAGCGATTGTTGCGTGATGACCAGCGCCAGCACGCCGCCGATGAAGGCCGTCGGCAGGGCGTTGAGGATTTGCAGGACGATTCGCACTGACGGGTACAGCAGCATCAGTACGACAAACATGCCGACGACGGAGACGCCCGCGAGCATGAGAATGAGTGTTGTTGCTCGCTGCTGGCTCTCAAATTGGCCGCCGTATTCGATGAAGTAGCCTTCAGGGAGCGTGATTTGGCTTGAGACTCGCTGCTGAATCTCGGCGACGGCACTGGCGAGGTCGCGGTCTTGCGTGTTGCAACGGATGACGATGCGCCGGCGGGCGTTCTCGCGATTGATCGAATTGGGTCCGGCTCCCTCGCCGATGTCCGCCAGTTCCCGGAGTTCGATCTGGCCGCGATTGTTCGGCAAGTCGATGCGCAACCGGCCAAGGTTCGCATAGTCGGTGCGGTAGCTCTCCTCCAGTCGTACCAGCAAATCGAACCGTCGCTGTCCTTCCAGCACTTGCGAGATGACTTCGCCCTGCAATGCCGTTTGCAGGATTTGAGCGACGTAGGCGCGCGTCAATCCGTGGAATGCGAGGTCGTCCGAGCGCAGTCGGATGTGCAGTTCCTCTGTCTGACGAATCGCCTCGACCACGGGAGGCGTGACGCCGGGAACACTTTGAATCGCGGTCTTCACTCGCTCGGAAAGTTGCTGCAACGTGTCGATGTCATCACCGACGATCTTGATCGCAATTTGAGCGTACACGCCCGAGACCATGTGGCTGATGAGGTGCGCGAGCGGCTGCTCGACCTCGATGTCCACACCGGGCGCTTCCTCGCGCAGCTCTGTCAAGATTTGCTTGAGGATGTCTTCGCGGTGACGGCCGCTTTCGGAATTCATGCTCAGGATGTACTCGCTGGCGCTCACCGCCATCGCGTGCTCGTCCATCTCGGCCCGCCCCGTGCGGCGGACGAAATGAATGATCTCTCCTTTGGGGTTCTTCTCGGACTTCTGCATTTGTCGGAACTTGGCGTCGATGGATTTGGCCGTTTGATTGGACGCTTGCAGCGACGAACCCGGCGGCAGTGTGACGTTCACCTGAACACTGCCCTCGTCGAACTGCGGCAGGAAGTTTCGCCCGAGATGAGCCATCTCCCACGCGGCATATCCGACCAGCAACCACGTCGCCACCAAGAGCCAGCCCGGCCGAGCCATGCTGAGTCGGATCAGGAACGTCGCGCCCCATTTCAAAAACCGCAGCAACAGCCCGTCGTGTTCCGCATGAGTCGCCTTCGACTGCGGCAGCAGGTAGTACGACAGCACGGGCGTCACCGTCAGAGACACAACCAACGATGCCAGAATCGACACGATGTAGGCCACTCCGAGCGGTGCGAACAAGCGACCCTCGACACCCGACAACGCGAACAGCGGCAGGAACACGAGGATGACGACAGCGGTACCGAAGACGATCGCGCTGCGGATCTCTTTGCTCGCTTCATAGACGACTTGCAACGGGGGCTTGGGTGTGGCCAGCGAGTTGTTCTCCTTGAGTCGCCGAAAAATGTTCTCGACATCGACGATGGCGTCGTCCACCAGCTCGCCCATCGCCACGGCGATGCCACCGAGCGTCATGACGTTGATGGAGAGATGCGTCCCCGTCAGGTAGCCGATGAGGCGAAAGACCAGCGTGGTGATGACAAGCGACAGCGGGATGGCTGTCAGCGTGATGAACGTCGTGCGGAAGTTCAGCAGAAACAGGAACAGGATGATGAGCACCAGCACGGCCCCGATGACGAGTGCTTCGCCGACGTTGAAGATGCCTCGGTCGATGAAGTTCTTCAGCCGGAACAACTCCGAGTTGATGACGATGTCGGCCGTCAGCGAGGCTTCCGATTCCTTCAATGCCTCTTCCAGCCGATCCGTCAGCGAGCGGGTATCGACATGCGGTTGCTTGACGATGGTGAAGACGACACCGGCGCGGCCGTTGACGCTGCCGTCACCCCGTTTGAACTGCGGCCCCTCGACGACTTGGGCCACCTGACTCAACAGGACCGACCGGTCGGAATGAATTTTGATGGGCACTTTACGCAAGTCGTCCTGAACTTGTCTCGAGTCCGGACCCAAGCGGCCCAGCACACGAATGGGGCGTTCGGTCTCTCCCGTCACGGCGAAGCCGCCGCTCGTGTTGATGTTGCTGTCCCTCAGTGCCTGCTCGACATCCTGCAAGGTCACGTCGTATTCCAAGAGCGCCGCCGGATCAATCAGCACCTGATACTGCTTGCGATCGCCGCCTTGGATGAAGACTTCCGCGACGCCGGTCACCTTCAGCAGTCGCGGTCGAATGACCCAGTCGGCCATCGTCCGCAGCGTCATCTGCTGCTCGGCGGCTGATGGAAATCGCACGTCGTGTGATTGACCGGCGATGGTCAACGTCGCGCGATGATCGTGCTCGTCACAGTGACCCGAGTCACCCGATGCCGCACATGGTGGCGCGACTCCCCACTCAAACTTTTCGATCTTCACCGCTTCCCACGAGTCCGGTCGGTGACGATCCGCCGGTCGCCAGCACAGAACCTGGGGCGACTCCTTTTCGCCCAGCACCAATTCCGCGAGCAATCCCGTCCGGCCAACCGGCACCAGTTCGCCGCCGCTCGGTCCGCTCTGACGATAGATTCCGGCAATAACGATCTGGCCCATGATGGATGCGGGGGGAGTCATCTGCGGACGAATGCCCTCGGGCAACACTCCGGCCAGTGTCCCCAACCGCTCCTGCACCGTTTGCCGAGCGGCACGAATCTCGGTGTCCCAGTTGAACTCGATGTAAATCACGTTCAGTCCGGCGGTGGACTGACTCCGCACCGCCTGCACGCCGCTGGCTCCCAGCAGAGCGACCTCGATGGGTTGAGTGATCATCGTCTCGACCTCTTCGGTCGCGAGTCCCGGACACTCGGTGATGATGATGACGCGCGGCCGGTCCAGATCAGGGAACACGTCGATCGGCAGTGTCGTTGCCAAGTACGAGCCATAGACCAGCAGGGCCAGACTCATCACGACCACGAGCATGCGGTAGCGAAGAGCAAATCGAATGACAGCATTCAGCATGTTGAACTTTCTCAGTGAGCAGCGTGAACCGTACCGTCCGCATGAACATGAACATCGGCGCGAACGCCGCTGGCGGCCTGGGCCTTGAGGACACGATTGAGTGACGCTGCCGAACTCTGAGCGAGATACACGCCGGGCGTGAGGCTTTTGTCATTGGCCAGCACGACGTTCAAGCGGTCCTCGTACAAGACATGCACGGCGATGCGATTGAAGAGATCGCCGTTCTGACGAAAGACGTAGGCTTCCGGGCCTTCCCGCACGACGGCGGCAGACGGCAGCACGATCACGTCCTTGAGTTCTTCCACCGGAACGTGCAGTCGCACACGCTGACCCGGTCGAAACCGCCAGACCACGAACGTCTTGCCATCCTTCTCGTAACCGCGCGATTGGTTAGTCAATGAGATAAAGAAATCGAACGTGCGACTGGAGACATCGATGGCATTTGCGAGATGCCGAATCTGGAACGTCTGATCCAGCGGCGGCCAGTGCCGACCGTCGTCCTCGGCGAATTCGACCTGGATGGGCCAACCCTTCTGAGCCGCCTTCTCCAGAAACGGGGCTTCATGCTTGAAGGCGTGGCCTTCGAGATACAGCGAATGATGGTTGGACAGCACGGAGAGCAACTGGCCGGCTTGCACCTGTTGACCAAGATCGACCTTGAGTTCCTGCACCTCGTAGGCCACCCCTGCGACACGATTGTCGATCAGTTGTAACTCCGTCTGTTCGACATCCGGATTACGCTTCACTTCATCGACGGGCGGTGGCGCGGCGACTTCGATGGTCGAGACAAACGTCCCATCCGCGATGCCGTCGATCTGTTCCGGATTGAGTCCTCGCGTCAACAGGTCTTGGCGGTACGCCTGCATCGCCGCAGCCTGCCGACGTAGTTGGTTGTCGAGTTCGATGATCCTGGATTCGGGGATAGCTCCACTCTTGGCGGCTTCCGCCAGCCGAGTGCGTTGTTCCGTCACCAGTTGAGTTTCGCGTGTCGCCTTGAACAGTTCCGACTGCGTGTTCTGAAGGTACTCGCTGAACAGCCGCAGCGTGAAGAGCCGGTCGCCGGGCTTCACCGTGTCACCGGGGAAGGCGTGGACTTGTACGACGGCCGCGACAGCGGGGGATGTCACGCCTCGGTCGGAGCGGCCGGGACGATCCACAATCGCACCGGGAACTTGAATGGTCCGCCAATACGTTTGAGGCTTCCCTGCTTTCGCGACCAACCCCAAGTTCTGGCGAGCCTGCGGACTGAGCTTCAGCACTGTCGCTTCCTGAATCGGCGCGGGAGGCAGCTCTGCCGCCTTCGCCGATGTCGGGCGTGAAGCGATCAAAGTCATCCAGCGGTCGCGCGTGACAAACGCACCAACTCCAAGACCAGTCACAACGGCCACACCGACGAGTATTCGTGGAATTCGCATCATGTCACCTCTGTCGAAAGCACTCTTCGAGATTCATTCAAACCCCGCCGCGAGGCGGAGGCCGCAAGGCAGTCACATCTGGACGGACGCCGACCACTCCCGCGTACACCCCCGCCCCGCGAACGAGGCGTTTCTTTCAACCCCATGACACCAGGTCATGGTTTCGACTTCGTATCTTTGGCCGGAGTTGCATCCTTGATCCTCTGTTCGGCCAACCGTCGCTCGCGGGTGGCCAATCGTTCGGCGTCGATCTTCTCGTTGCGAGCCAGGCGGGCCTTACGGTGCATCTCGGCCTTGCGGGCCGCTTCGGCGGCTTGCGCTTTCGCGTACTCGGCCGCTGCCGCCTGTTGGGCCTCGTACTGCTTGGCCTGTTGCTCGCGAAGCTGCTGCATCATTTTTTGTTGGTTGCGATTGCTGCGTGAGGCGGCTGGAGCATCGACCGTCAGGAACAACACGGCCGCGGTGAACAGCCCCGCCGTCATCCAGAATTGATAAGTCATCATCGGAAACCTCGATCCTGCGTGGTAGGAGTGAAAGAAACAGGAAACCCACCCGGCGGCAACGTCTGGACGGACTTCCTCCGCCGAGTGGGCCTGCTCCGGTTTGCACCGGAAACAGTGCGGTCATTTTTTGGGTTTGGCTTCGTCCTTGTGATCGTGGTCCTTGTGGTCGAGTTCGATCTTGGCCGAGAACGGCTTGCCGTCGATCTTGAGCATCAGCCGGGGATCGCTCCCCTTGTGGTGCAGGTCATCGACGAACTCTTCGTCCTTGAGCGTGAACAACGACGACATGCCCGCCGGATCGGTCTTCTGTGGCTTGGCCTTCAGCTTGAACGACTCGGGCTTGCCGTCATGCTTCAGCGTGACCGTGATCTCTTTCGCGGGGATCGCGACGTAGTTCTTGACGGCTCCATCCATCAGGTAGATCGATACCGTGTGCGTCTTCTCGTCCAGCACGAACTCGGCGTGATATTCCTCCTCACCCAACTCGATCAGCGCTCCCTTGTGCGGTCCCACTTCGGCGTGTCCGTGGGCGTCAGCCTTCGCGGCGGGCTTGTCTCCGGGCTTGGTCGCCGGTGGCGCACCGAACGCTTGAACAGCCATCGACGCGGCGCAGAGCGCGGCAAACAACACGGCATCCAATTTTTGAACGGCTTGAACAAACATGGCTCTTCCTTGTGTCAGCAGAACGGACCAACGCGACGTGACGCGGGTCTTCATCACAAGACGAAGACGGTGTAAGCGCAGTCACAGACAGTCGCCGCAGCCCCAATGGTCAAGTGCCTCCTCACCGTCGTTGCGGGAGGTCACGTCAGAGAAAATCACAGCGCAGGCCGACATCGTGGTCGGTCAACAAGGCGCGTGAGGGAAGGACCGCTTAGAGGCGATAGACGCAGAGCGTCGATCGCTGCGGACACGAAGAGAGGGGCGGACTAGAGTCCACGCCGAGGCGGCTCGCTACCGCCAATGAGGTCATCGCGACCCGAACCGAGAAGTCCAACGATCCGAAGCCGAAATCGTGGTTCATCACCGACTGAGGCATCTCGGCTCGCGGAGCCGACACGAAGAAGACATGCGTCCCGATGCAGTAGTGATGCTGGTGCGAGTGGTCGCAGGGGCAGTCTTCGTGGCTGATTGGCTCAGAGTTGGACGGAGCCGAATGCTCGTGGCCGCACTCGTCCGAATCGTGATCGTCATGGTTGTGTTCGACCGCACAGACGGGTTCGGCGAGTGACTGGTCGTGGTCGCACGAGTGCGCTGCCGTTCCGGTGCAACAGCACATAAAGTGCTGAGCAGCGAACGCGACGAGCATCACCAATGAGACCAGACGATTCACGATTCATTCCTTGCAAGCGGGCGGCGGGATTATGGGTGCTGGCCGAGTCCTGTCAACAGCGGACTTCAATTCTCTCGACGAAGCACGCAGTATCCATACCAATCGGACGCTGCGGGCCGTCGCCTTGAATGCCCTTCGGTAATCATCCCGCATCAGTGATGTCTGCCTGTCACACCGACTCCACGGCGTTGTCGTTCAGACAATACGCTGGCAGCGGCAACTGATACTTCGCGCGGTCAGAACGGACTCGTTTAACCGCGTGGCATCAATCTCGGCCGCGTGAGGTATCACACTCACGGAAAGGCTTCGATCTGCGCGAGGCCCGCAAGTTGCGCGGCGGCGGACCAGCGTGTTTCCAGCGCGTCGATGTACCCGAGGTTCGCCTCGACCAAGGCCCGTTGCGTTTGGAGCAGCCTCAAGAAATCGAACTGTCCCTGCGCGAAGCCCTCCTGCATGATCTTTACTCCCTCACGCGCCCTCGGGACGATCCGGTCGGCGTAACGTTTCGCCTGCTGGTCCGCGATGCGATAGCGTCCCGCCGCGTCGGCCATTTGTCTCGCGATCTCGTTCTGAATCTGCTCGACGGTGGCCTCGGCACGATTCACTTCGGCTTGGGCGGCGGCGATGTTTCCTTCGTTGCGGTTCCAGAGCGGCAAGGGGACCGATGCCTGCAGGATGGCCATGTTGTGCAGCCTCGGTTCGATCTGATATTGGTAACCCGAATAGACCGTGATGTTCGGGAACGGCTGCACGAGGGCGCGTTGCAGCAGGAAGCGGTTGCGTTCAACACCGTGTTCCGCAGACTGGACCGCCGCGTTGTAAGGGACATAGCCATCGAGCAGCACCTGCTGCGCGACCCCGTCCATCGATTCGGTCAGGTTGCCGACGAGACGTTCAATCGTCAGGTTCCGCAAGCCCATGTTGGCGACGAGTTGGCGTCGCGACGCCTGCCAGCGAGCCTCGTTATTTTCGAGACCCAACTCGGCCTTTTCCAACTCGATCTCAAACAACAATGAATCGCTGCGAGTTCCTTCGCCCGCCTGCTGCAAGCGTTGTGCTGCCTGCTGTGACTTGCCGACGATCTCGACCAGTCTCGTCAACACTTCCGTCCGTCGTTGAGCGGCGAGTGTCGTGACGAAACTCTGTCGCACGGTCGTGAGCAATTCAAAGCGCGCCTTCACAAACATCTGCTCGGCTTGATAGACCTCGCGACACGCGGCCGCACGATCGAGCCGCAGCTTGTGCTTCGTGACGATCTCCTGACTCATCGCGCCGAAGTACTGGCTCTGGTTGCCGACGATCTGGTTGCCGCCGCCGGACAGCGTCGGGTTGGGATAGAGGCCCGCCTGATACGCCTTACCCCGCGCCGCCTCAACATCGGCCGCCGCCTGACGCAGGTTGGGACTGCTCGACTCGGCCAACGCAATCAACTCGTCGAGCGTGATCCCCGGCGTGGCTTCGACGACCGCAGAACCCGCCGGTTGTGGCGAGACCGAAGGCGATTCGTCCGCGCACACCTTCGTCAAGCCTGCCACCATCGCGCACAACAACCCTGCGATCGCTCCCCATCCGTGGACGAACGTCCGTCTTCTCATCGTCTCCTGCCTTCCTTGGCGGGTATTGCCGCTTCGGCGTTGATGGCCAAAGCGACGGAACAGTCCGTCCGACTGATCTTTTCGACCAACTCGACACAACACACACAACAGGACGTGCGCCCCGTGCCGTGTGCGGCAAGACCGTCACAGGTTGCCAGAGTGACCAACGTGGCCATCATCACTCCGCGTGATGAGCCTGATACGAGCGATCTTCGCGCGTTGTAGAACGGCCCTGCCTTGTAAAGTCTTCAATCGCCAATCGATTTCGATTTGAACGCCAGTTCGGAGTCAATTTCAGAAGGCTCATCACGCGGAGCGATGATGGCGACTTTGGAAATGCTTAACTTGCCCGCACCTCAAGCGGGTGCGAGGCGACGAACGCCAGCAGCTCATCTGCGTTGAACACGCCGGTCGTAGCTCCCACCGAACGGACGCAGCTTGCTCCCATGGCCGTTCCGAACTGGAGACACTCCGCCCGGCTGGCTCCTCGCAGCAGTCCGAACAGGAAGCCGGAGACGAAGGCATCGCCGGTGCCGGTGCCGTCGATCACCTCGACGGAATGAATGCCGGCGGTAAGGCATCCTGCGGCATCCACCAACAGCGAGCCGCTGCTGCCGCGCGTGACCACGACCGTCCGCACGCCGAGGTCTCGAAAATACTGCGCCTGTCGCAGGGGATCAGCTTCTCCGCTCAATCGCTCCGCTTCATCGTTGTTGGGAAAAAAGTAGTCGGTCCACGGCGCGATCGCTTCGATCCACGAGGCGAGACCGCCCGCCTCCGATAGCACCACGTTCAGCACCGTCGTGACGTTGGCCTCCCGTGCGAGTCGAAACAACCGCCCGACACATTCGGGCGTGAGAGCCTCCAGCAAACCGAAGCCGCCGACGTACAGCACCTTCGCGCGACGAATCGTTTCGAGGGTGATGTCGCTTCCGTCGTACTCGGCATTCGCACCGACGCAATGGATGAAACGACGGTCCTCACCCTTCACGTTCAAAACAAATGTGCTGCTCGTGGCAGCAGTCTCGCTGAGTGCCAAGCCGTCGCATTGCACGGCTGATGCGAGGAGTCGATCGCGCACTTCGCGACCAAACACATCGTTGCCAACACGCCCCGAGACGCCGATGCGCAGACCCAATTTGGCCATGTCCACCGCGACGTTGGCCGCGCAGCCGCCAATGGTGAACTCCACCCGCTCGGTCCGGATGAGCGTCCCCGGCGGCGGCATTTTTTCGATGGGCTGGCAAACGGAATCCGCGACGATGATCCCGGTACAGAGGCAGTCGAGAGTGGTTGACATACAGGGATGCTTTCAGGGATGGCGGCTGAAGTCCGGCTTAGCTTTGTTAGCCGGACTTCCTGCCGGGCGTTGCGCGTTGTGCAGAGAAGTCCGGCTTTAAAAAAGCCGGACTTCGAGATGTGCTTGACCGGCGGTTTCGTTCGGGAAACGATGTCTATCCGTGCCGATCCTAGAACTCAACCGAAACTTCTCATGCCAAGACTGTCCCGCATCACGATCTATCCGCTGAAGTCGTTCGAGGGACTCGTCGTCGAGGAAGCCCGCGTCTTGTCAAACGGTGCGTTGCAGCATGACCGGCAGTTCGCGCTGGTCGATCCGTCGGGGAAGTTCATCAACGCCAAGCGGACTGTCGCCGTGCATGGACTCCAATTGCAACTCGATCCAGTCGGCCGGAGTCTCACCGCGCGACGGCGTTCGCAAACGGAAAGCGTTCGCTGGAGCATCGACTCCCAATGTATCGCACTGGAGCGGTGGTTGAGCGACTACTTCGAGCAGGAAGTGCGACTGATCGAAGAGCCGAACGGCGGCTTCCCGGATGACACCACAGCGACCGGCCCGACGATCATCAGCGCGGCGACATGGCCCGTCGTCGCCGAGTGGTTTCCCGGCCTCACGATCGAAAACGCGCGAGACCGCTTCCGCGCGAATCTGGAGGTCGAAGACGCCGCTCCCTTTTGTGAAGACAGCCTCTTTGGAGCCGATTCGACACCCTTGCCATTTCGTGTCGGCCGTGTGCTGTTCGCCGGAACGAATCCCTGCCAACGCTGCATCGTGCCGACGCGAGACCCCACGACGGGCGAGGCCTGGCCGGAGTTCGCTCGCCAGTTCGGTGCGATGCGAGCGGAGCAGCTTCCCACCTGGGCGGCTCGCGAACGGTTCAATCACTTCTACCGATTGACAACGAACACGCGACTCATCGAGCGAGGGGACGGAACTGTTCGAGTCGGTGATGAAGTGAGGCTCGCGTGACAGCCGGTATAGCTCTCTTACGCGGTCGAAATGGACGCATCCTCGTTTAACCGCGTGGGCAACGCCCCGCGCGTCGAGCGACATAAAAACCTGTCTCACCACACAACGCGCGGGGCGTTGCCCACGCGGTTAAACGAGTCGATCCCAACCGGGCGCGGTCTCGCTCAACGAAAACAGCCCGGCTGCTTGCGGAGCAACCGGGCTGTGAGGGTTCGTCAGCTCGATCAATTACTGCGTGATCATCGTCCGCAGTTCGACCAGCGCGGGAGTCAGTCGCGAAGACAAGCGACCCAGTGTTGGGCGGTCGTCCGTCTGACACTTCACGAGGTAGCCGTAGACCGTGCGCCAACTGTCGTACAATTCGTCCATCTCACGGCGGAGTTGAGCGACCGGGACGCCTCGCACAAGGTCTTGGTGCAGGCGGACGGCGGAGTCGCCCATGCTCGCGGTCTCTTGCAGACAGACCTTCGCAAACGGCTGCCGATCATCGTTGAGCCATCGCTTGGCGGCGAAATCGAGTTGCTCGGTGAGGTTCTCGATCGACGCGGCCAGATCGTTGGCGGCCGGACGATTGAAGTCTTCCCGCTGCAACTGAAGCGCGGTACGGATCGTGCTGACGGTCTGGTCGATCCGTTGCAGCACAGCCACAGCGCGATCGCTGTCGATCGCGCTGAAGACCTCGTTGAAAGTCTTCTCGGCCTGCTCGATGTAGTGGAAGGAATCGACGATCTCATCAACTTGGGATCCTTGATTGACCACGTCCACAAAGTGTTCGCACACGCCGTAAAATTGATCGGCAGTGGCGAGCGCGGACTTCGCTTTGGGGAGGTGGACGACGAGGATCAGCGGTGTCTTCTCGAAGAACTCATCGATGTCTTTTTTGAGGGCCGAAGTCAAATAGACGAGTTGCTGCTTATCCATTTTCTGCGGCAAGAGGAGCAGTTGGTGAATCTCACCCGAGGTCTGCGTGATGCGACGGAGGCTCCGTTCGAGATAGCGGTTGTCTTCCGCCTGCAACTTCACAGCGAGCGGCAGCCACATCGCTTCAACTCGCTTGTACTCTTCGACGACGAGGGCCGTGTCGGCTTGATCGTCGCGGGCGAGAGCTGCCAAGCCGAGGACTTCCTGGCGGACGCGGCCACCCTGCATCAAGTATTGCTGAGCGTTCTTCGACCGTCCGAGTTCCGCTCCGATGTCGTCGATCAGGTTTTCGAGATCGCCCGCCAGACTGGCCGTCTTCATGTAGAGGCCCTGCCGATTGAGCTGCGGCTGCATCTTCAATTGCTTGCGAATCGCTTCGCCACCGTCGTTGAGATTGGCGATCAGATCGCGCGTCTCGGCCTGCAAACCACGCACGCTCTCCAGACGGTAGGCCAACTCACGCCAGTCGGCATCGAGGTCTTGGAACTCTTCAGCCAACTGGCGGTGATCGTTGACCTGACCGGCGCGCTTGTCCAATCCAACCGCTTCGGCACTGACTCGCAGCGCATCAGTGTAGAGCGGACGCAGGCTGGGGACCACGCGAATCTGTTCGTTCAGCGTGTAGGTCAACTGCGAAGCATCGTTGGAAAAGTCGCGGATCAACGTCCGGAGTTGCTTCAGCTCCGCAGTCACAACACCCGGTGCGCTCGCCGGATTGGGGAACGCGCGGTTGCTGTTCGTACGGCGGCGCTCCTGACCGCGATCTTGGATCGAGTTGCTGAAGTCGTCGATCATGTCGCGCGTCTGGTCGCGCGTGTACGTGGTGCGCGTGGCGGGAGTCCCCTGCGCCAGCATGTCTGTGGATGAAGCGAGTAGGCTGCCGCCGGCAAAGGCCAGCGCAGCCAGTCGCAGCCCCCCGCGACCAATGCGATCTGTGATGCGAGTTGAACTACGAGACATGGTTCAGAATCCTTTCAGTAGAACAAAAAGCGACCCGTCCGAGGCCTGCGCCGATCACGCAAGACCGGGCCGCGCGCGGAAACTAGCCGAATCGGCCGATGGCTCCTAGACGAAGTTGGCCAAGTTCCGCAGTTTCTGCCGGAGCGAACTCGGTGCCTGACTCCAGATCGCCTTTCGCTCCGCGAAAGAACGTCCTTTCGCGGAGCGAAAGGCGACACTCCAACAGTTATTTAGGCGCTGATCTTAAACGACTCAATCTCGCCCGCGTGCGGCATCAACACTCCGCGCAGTTCCTGCTGAAACCCGCCGCGTCTTGCTAAGGTAGTGAGAGTCGATTCGACGAGCGGGTGAACGACAGTGCGACTTCCGACGACCGGCGACTTCTTGAGGAGACTGAGCGATGCGTGGTGCCGTGGTGAGCAGATTGGTGTTGTTCGTATTCGGCCTGGCTGCGGTGGCGTGGTCCGCACACGCGATGGCGGCGGACGCGGCTTCGTCCAATGAGTCACTCATCAATCGCCTCCCTTTGGGCGCACTGGCCACGGTGGAAGTGGTCAAACTCGAGCCGATCATCGAGCGGATTGAGAACTCACCAGAACTCAAGAAGTATCTCGACAGCCCGCTCTACGACGATGCGTTGAAGAACGATGGTGTGCGAAAGGCTCTCGCAGGAAAAGTGATTGCCGAGGCTCAGCTTGGCATGAGCCTGTGGCAAGCGGCGAAGACGTATCTCGGCGACCGAATTGTGCTCGGTGTGTACGAACCGTCGAACGGACCGCAGCCCGATGGCGTGTTGATCGTGCAGGTGAAGGAGGCGGGCGACCTGGCGAAGTTGATCGAGAAGCTCACACCGTTGATCGCTCTCGCGGGGAATCAACTTTCCATCAGTGATCACGAAGCGGGCGGCAAGCTACTCAAGTCGAAGGATGGAACGGTGGTGGTGGTTCGCGATCGTTGGATCGTAGCCAGCAAGAATCCCGATCTGATTGGCCAGACTCTCACCAATCTGGCCGAATCCAAAGACAGCGGCCTCACCAATGAAACGTCTTGGAAAACGATGACCTCACAAATGGGAGGCAGCCACGGGGCACAAGTCTGGGTGAACCTCGCGCGGATCAAGAAACTCACGGGACAGATGCGATTCATTCCGGAGAAGCTCGACAACCCAGTGGTCTCGCTGCTGTACGGCGGGTTGTTGGAGCTGGCGAACAGCAGTCCGTATGTCGGTGCGACGCTCGATCTGCGCGACGATGGGTTCTCACTGCAATCGGCCATCGCAGGGAAAGCGGGCGATGTCGATGAGGCTCACCGCGCGATGCTGGTCAACCCCGAGAAGCCTCTCGTTCCATTCGTTCCCAATGTGCCGGGGCGTCTCGGCGCGATCTCGCTCTCGCGCAATTTCGTCACGTGGTACAAGGCTCGCGAAAAACTGCTCGAAGCCAAGCTGTTGCCCGAGTTCGACAAGTTCGAGACCGGTCTCGCGACGTTTCTGCCCGGCAAGGACTTTGCCGAAGATGTGCTGCCAGTGCTGACGGGCCGGATGGCATTCGTCTCGGCGCCGCAGGACTTCTCGAATCTGGACGGCAAGCCGGGCGTGCAGCTTCCCGCGTTTGGGTTGGTGGTGGAACTGGCCAAGCCGCAGGAAGGAGCCGACCTGTTCAACGTCGTCACTCAAACATTGCTGGCCATCGTGAACATCAACGCCGGGCAAGAAAAACGCCAGCCGTGGGTGCAAACTTCCGAGAGCTATCACAACGTGCAGATCAACTTCGCCCGCTTCCTCCAGCGTCCGAAGGGGGAACAGTTGCCGACGGCCTACAACTTCCAACCGGCCTCGGCACTGGTGGGCGATCGGTTCATCTTCTCGTCCACGCTGGGAATGTGCCGCCAGTTGGTCGATGCACTCACCGGCGAGGCCGCGTCGGCGAAGCCCGCCTCAGTAACTGGCTCCGCACTGCCGAACTTCGTGCAGGAGCTGAACCCGTCCATCGGTGCCGACCTGCTCGAAGCCAACGCCGCCGTGATTCACGCCAAGAGCATTCAAGGAGGCAAGACGGCCGAACAATCAACACGCGAACTGGATTTCCTCTGCCAACTGCTGCGACACCTGACGCCGATCAAATTCGACACCGTTCAGTATTCCGACCACATGCGGCTCGAACTGCATGGCGGTTGGAAGTAAGAGACACACCGGTCGGAGGGCGGTAGGCCAAATGTAACTCTTGGGCGTTAGCCCTAGTCTGGATTTCGGAGCGGGGTGGCGTAGGCCCCCCCGGTTCCGCGTTGATCGAAGAAGGGGCTTACGCCCAAAACCAAGAACCGGGGGGCTTACGCCACCCCGCTCCGAAGGTCACTCCCCATGAACCGAGTTGCCGAACTGACTGGCTTGCTCGTCCCTTATGATGCCGCTCGTGAAGGAGCGTGGTCGTCGCGTGAGGCCGCTCACCTTTTGGCTCGTGCGCAGTTCGGGTTCACTCTGAAGGAACTCGACCGTGCGACGGCCGACGGATTGAAAGCGACGGTCGAACGGTTGCTTGTGACTCAGGCGGAGTCAGCCGAGTACCAACTGGCTGAGGCCGCATTACGAAAAACGTCGTTGGCGACGGGCGAGATCTCGGACCTGAAGGTCTGGTGGCTGTATCGCATGTGGTCGTCAGTCAACCCGTTGAATGAGAAGCTGGCCGTCCTGTGGCACAACCATTTCGCGACGTCGAACGCCAAGGTGCGATCCGTCCCGCAGATGCTCGCGCAGAACGACTTGATCCGGACACAGGCGTTGGGTGACTTCAAGCAGATGCTGCACGGCATGGCGGTCGATACGGCGATGCTGGTGTGGCTCGACGGCAACGCCAATCGCAAGCGGCACCCGAACGAGAACTTCGCGCGGGAGATTATGGAGTTGTTCGCCCTCGGCGTGGGGAACTACACCGAGAAGGACATTCAGGAGGCGGCCCGCTCGTTCAGCGGCTGGCACGTGCGCGAGGGGGCCTTCTGGTTCAACCGCCTGCAACACGACGACTCGCCAAAAACCGTGTTCGGCAAGACGGGGAACTTCGACGGGGCGCAGATCGTGGACCTGTGTCTGGCTCAGCCCGCGTGTCCTCGATTCCTGGCGATGAAGCTGCTGAAGACGTTCGTACTCGCGAACCCAACGGGCGAGATGATCGACGCGGTCGCCGGGCGGCTGCGGCATCACAATCTGGTCTTCGCGCCGGTGATGCGCGAGTTGCTCACGTCGCAGTTGTTTTTCGAGGCCGCTCACCGGCGAGCCGTCATCAAGTCGCCGCTCGACCTGGTGGTCGGCTCGCTGCGGTCGTTGGCTCAAACCGTGAAGTGGCCTCCCGTCGTGAAGATCCTCGCCGATCTCGGGCAGGATGTGTTTGAACCGCCGTCGGTCAAGGGCTGGGAAGGTGGCCGCTTATGGGTCAACTCCTCGTCGCTGCTGATGCGAACGAACTTCGCCACGGCATTGGCCAGCGGCGACCAACTCGCGACGCTGTCGAAGCCGATCCTCGACGGAGCGGGCGGCACGAGCGAGTCGGTTGTCGCGCGGCTCGATAAACTGTTGCTCGGGGGAGCGGCCGACGAACGGCTTCGCGCCGAACTGGTCTCGCACCACAAACAGGCTGATGGAAACGCTGTGCAGAAGTTGCGCGGGTTGCTGCAACTCGTGGCCTCGCTGCCGGAGTATCAACTGGCTTAGTTGAAGAAGAAGACCCCTCACCCTAGCCCTCTCCCCGCAAAGCCGGGGCGAGGGGACCGGAGTTCAGAACCATGCTGCCATCCTCAACTCGACGCGAATTTCTGCGACAACTGGGAGCGGCGGGAATCGTGTCGCTCGGAGCAATGCCGCCAAATTTCATGATGCGGGCGGCGAACGCAGCGGGAGATATCGCCGAACGTGACAAGCGAGTGTTGGTGATGATTCAAATGGCAGGAGGCAACGACGGGCTGAACACGCTCGTGCCGACTGGTGATCCGGCCTACGAGAAGGCTCGGCCGGGAATCGGCTTTAAGAAGGGGCAGGCATTGCGGCTGAACGATCAGTTCGGTCTGCATCCCAGTCTGACCGGGCTGCGTGAGCTGTACGACGAAGGGAAGCTGGTCATCGTCCAAGGCGTCGGCTATCCGAACCCGGATCGGTCTCACTTCCGTTCGATGGACATCTGGCAGTCGGCCGAACCCGATCGTGCCGAGCCTCGTGATGGCTGGCTTGGCCGTGCGCTCGAATGGCAGTTTGATCGGCAGCCACTGCTTGCCGAGGCGCTGACGTTGGGAACCGACAAGCTGCCGCTGGCTTTCGTGAGCAGCCGCGTGAACGTGCCAACGCTGCGTCGAGTTGAGGACTTTCAATTGTCGGACGGTTCCGGATCGGCAGCCAATCGCACGCTGACTCGTTCGGCGCAGAAGCGGCTTGCGGGCGAAGCGGCATCGTCCGGCAGCGAACTCGATTTCCTGCGGCGAGCCACCACGACGGCCCTCACCAGTGCCGAGCGACTCAAAAGCATGTCGTCGTCCTACAAGACGACGGTCGATTATCCGGGAACCGCGCTGGCAAACCGCCTCAAGTTGATCGCCCAGATGGTGACGGCGGACTTTCCCGCGCGGATGTATTTTGTTTCGCTCGACGGCTTCGACACGCACTCACAACAGCAGCCAGGTCATGCCGCACTGATGGCCGAACTGTCGGGAGCGATCCGCGCGTTCGAGCAGGATCTGACCGAGCACAAGCTGAATGATCGAGTGGCCCTCGCCACGTTCTCCGAATTCGGACGCCGAGTCGCCGAGAACGGCAGCCTGGGGACCGATCACGGCGCGGCTTCGATGTTGTTTGCACTGACTCCGACGGGCAAGGCTGGCCTGCACGGCAAGCATCCGAGCCTGAAGGACCTCACCGACGGAGACCTCAAGTTCACGACCGACTTCCGCTCGGTCTACGCCACGCTGCTGGAAAAGTGGCTCGAAATCCCGTCCGAAGGCGTGCTGGGTGGGAAGTTCGAGACGCTTGGGTTTGTTTGAAACAGTGGACAAGGAAAGTGCCAGTAAGGCGAGCTGCGAGAGCTGTCTGACCGCAGATTGAAGCCTGACGCGCAAGCGAAGGATTGGTGCCGAGCGCCCTTCGCTTGCGCGTCAGGCTTCGATGAGGCCACTTTTTCTGACCGCTCGCCTGAATTGAGCGCCATCCAGTTTCTCCCGTTCCTGCCCCCTGCTCTTCCCACGAAAGAGAATTGCCGTCGGGTCCGCTCGCCAGCCCTGAGAGCTTGGGCTAGAATCACCGCAAGTTGTGCCGGTTGTACGAGTCGCGATGAGACTCTCACAAGTCCCGGCGACTCAGTGCCGATGAGCGTGGTCAGCAGCTCATGTGGTTGGAATTTGTCAGGGTGTTGGATCAGTCGAGAGGTGACGATTCATGGCAAAAGTAGGCGGACGGAAGAAAGTTCCCAAGGAAATCGCGGTCATCAACGCGGACAACTGCACCGGTTGCGAATCGTGCTTGGAAGTTTGTCCCGTGGACTGCATCTACAAGGTTGACGGCGAGTCGATCGCGGGGCTGCAATCGTGGTGCGAGATTGATGTCGAACGGTGTGTCGGCTGCGAAGTCTGCATTGCCATCCCGACCAAGAAATCGGACCCCTACGAACTGACCGTCTGCCCATGGGACGCGATCATTCTGGTGCCGACCGTGCAGGTCGCTCAAGCTGTGGCGAACAAAGGTGGCCCGCCCGGCTACATGCTTCAGCACTGGGACCGGCTCGTCGTCCCGGCCCAACGTCTTGCCGAGCTTGCTGCGGAACAGGCGAGTGCAAAGTAGCTCTGTCCCGAAGGCTGCTATCAGCCGCAGGGCGCTAGCCCCGGTTTGTGTCATCTAAACCGGGGCTAGCGCCCTGCGGCTAATCAGGAAGTTATTGCGGCCCCGTTCCTAAGCCGGACTTCAACCTTGCACATTTCGCCCTCGCCCTCGCTCACGCTGCGGGTTGGTGTTTTTGGGGCCGGAAGGAGTTCTGATGGCCGCACGATTTCGAATCCTCATTACGGATCGAGCTTGGCCGGACGCTGTGATCGAACGCGGCGTCCTTGCGCGGATCGAGGCAGAAGTTGTCGAACCGGCCTCGACGGACGAAGCGGCTCTGGTGGCTGCGGCTTCGGACGTGGATGCCATCGCGACGAACTGGGCCTGCGTGACGGAGGCCGTGATCCGCGCGAGTGGCCGATGCCAGACAGTCGCTCGGTTTGGGATCGGCGTGGACAACATCGCCATCTCCGCCGCGACGGCACTCGGGATCCCGGTGACTAACTGCCCGGACTATTGCGTGAGCGAAGTATCGGATCATGCACTCGGTCTACTCCTTGCCTGCGCCCGACGGATCGGTTTTTTTCACGGCCGCACGAAGCGGGGTGAGTACAGCCTGGCCGCCGCTCGCCCCATGCAGCGGATTGCTGGTCAGACGCTGGGATTGTTTGGGCTGGGACACATCGCACGGGAGCTGGTTCCGAAAGCAAGATCGCTCGGCCTGAACGTGATCGCCCACACCGCGAGTGGCCACGATTACGGAACCGGCGTCCGCATGGTGTCATTCGCAGAACTGCTCTCAGCGAGCAACTACGTGTCGATTCATGCGCCGCTGAATGAATCGACACGCTCGCTGTTCGATGCGGCGGCATTGGCTCAGATGAAGCCGACCGCGTACCTCATCAACACGTCGCGCGGCGGGTTGATCGACGAAGCAGCGTTGTGGAACGCCTTGCAGCGGGATTGCCTCGCAGGGGTGGCGCTCGATGTCTTCGACCCCGAGCCGCCCGATCTGTCGCGTCCGTTGTTTCAGGACGAGCGAGTCATCGTCACGCCTCACGCCGCGTTCGTCTCCGAGCAGTCGGTGCGACAACTGCGGTTCCAGGCGATGGAGCAAGTGGTCGCAGTCCTGGAAGGGCGACGCCCGAACAACGTGCTCAACCCGCAAATCTATTCTGGCCAGCCCTGATCGCTGCCGTTCGCTCATTGAGTGCGATGCTCCCGCCGACTCGTGGTCGCTTCGTGAGCTAGCGTTCTTCTCAGACAGCAGCGCGGAAACGATCTGCCAATCGAAGCCTGATGCACGAGCGAAGGATCGGTGGCGGCGCGTGCTTCGCGTGTGCGTCAGGCTTCAGTGAGCCTGCATCGTTGTGTCGCTCGCTTAGGACCGTTCAAGAAATTATTGTCGCCTTTCGCTCCGCGAAAGGCGCGCGGCTTTCGCGGAGCGAAAGGCGACAATGGGACAGCTATTTTTTGAACGCTCACTTAAAGGATTCTGATCGTGGGCGCCCACCACTCTCGTTCAAAAAACATGGTCAATTCCATCGAAAGCGTGACCGCTGTCGCTGTGACGGAAGACATGTCATTGCAGTCCGGATCCACTAACACGACGATCCCAGTGGAAGGCCCGGACGATTCGCTGTTCGTGCAGTTTGAATCAGACGACACTCCTGCCAGTGACGAGTTGGTTCCGCTGGCGCGAACCGAACAGTCCGCTGAACCACATGCGTTCGATGCACCCTCTGCCGACGAACTCGGCGGATTGCGCGAACAGCTCGATGGCAAAGACGAACTGATCTCGGCACTGGTCGTCGAGCTGGAGCAGGTTGTCGAGCAACTCGATCGGTTGCAGCGCAGCGGTGGCGAGCGGCCGCGCGGGCCGGCAAGCTTCACCGCACAGTCCGGTTCAAAACTGTCGCCGGAGGTCGCGGAGGAGCATCAGCAAATCTTCGGTGATCTACAGCGTTTCGTGCAGCAATGGGACGAGCTTCAGGCGGCCAGCGTGCTGGGACGGATCGAGTCTGAGTTGACCGCGATGCGCTCACTGATGACACACGGTGCCCATTCGCTCAACCCAAGCGAGGTCTCCGTGCGCGAACGACTGGGTGCGACTAACGGCCTCGACGGCGTGATCGCGCGGCTGGCCATCGAATCGCCTGGTCGCGAACGAACGGAGTCTCCGACTGTCGGTTCGAGTTGGGAGTCGATGAAGCGGCAAATGCTCGGTGAGGACTCCGCCGTCGCTGTCGTTGAGGGAAGCGAAACGGCCGTCGCCTGTGTGAATGATCGGCCGATCGAATCGCCGTCCAACTGCGACGAAGAACTTTCGTTGGAACGTTTCACCGGCCTCATCGCGATCGACCTCGACGCGGCCACGCGTGAAGAGTTACAGGTCGCCTGCGCCGAACGAGACGTGGCCATCGTGCAGCTCACACGCCTGTTGCGATCGCACAACAACGTCGCGCTGCCTGCCGATTGGAGCGATATCGCGGGCATCCCGGACGAAGTGAAATGCCGCGCCGATCAACTGGCCTCGCGTTTGGAAAAGCAGGTTCAACTGGCTGAAGTGGAACTGTCCCTGGACCGGGCGCGGCTGTCTCGCGAACGAAGTCAGGTGCAGGCCGAACGGGCGACGATCGAACGGCAACTCAAACGACTCGGCCTCAGTTCACTCGATGAACTGGAGAACATCGCCGTCGAAAGCGGCTCGGCATCGGATCGGCGTTGGATGCGATTTTTGGGCGTGAATCGCCGGTCATAAGCCGAGGAGTGCAACACTAGCGCGATCGGCGGGCGGGAGCGGCTTCGCTGGTGTAGCCCGTCTGCTGGATGACCGACTCCTGCGACGAAGAGCCAGGCTGGCGAGTGGCCGTCTGGTCGAGAAATGCGCTGACCGAAGTCAGGGTTTCCTTGCGTTGCATGATCTCGGAGCCGTCGGCCAACTGCACTGACATTTCGAGGTAGCGATTCATTTGCGAACTGGTCGGCAGCCCGGTCCGTCGGTCGA
The DNA here is from genome assembly GCA_043749505.1 of Schlesneria sp. Taxonomy (GTDB): domain Bacteria; phylum Planctomycetota; class Planctomycetia; order Planctomycetales; family Planctomycetaceae; genus Schlesneria. The sequence continues at coordinate 23,199 of JAYVDI010000432.1, forward strand.
TCTTACATGTCCCGTGGCAATGACCACCGCGTACGAACACGCGCATCTCACGATCCGCATCGCGGACCACGGTCGGTGCTTTGTCGCCCAACACGTTGCCCACGAGACTGACCTCGGCGGTCGTGTCGGTCAGACCGTCGAGCACACAGCGTGTGTTGATCTGCACGGGAATCGGGCCTTCGGTGCGGCGCGGCTTCAGATCCCATGACTGGCCCACCTTCACGGCGACCGCAGGATTCATGGGATCGTTGCTGTAGGGGAGCAGCCCGATTCCGTCATCGATGAAGTTGGCGAGATCGTTCTCGCTGTGAACTCCTTCGAGTTGTTGCAGCACCGACGAGCGGAGATGTGACGGCACATCCCTCACACAGCGCTGGAGGAACTCGGTAAAGCCAAGCAACTGCTCGACCTTGTTGTCGGGACCAATCCAAAACGAGAAGCCGTTTTCGTTGAGACCCGCGTAGGCGAGCGCTTCCGGCGGAACCGGTTGCTGCGGCGAGGCGTCCGAGGAGTACTCGACCTTCTTCCCGGCAATGTCGTGCGAATAGCGGATTCGGTGGTAACGAACGCTCAGCCGTTTGTGACCGTCACGCACTTCTTCGACGCTCAGCGATAAGAGCATCTCCGCCAGTGACCGATAGACGGAGATTTCTCGACCGACCGCTTGAGTCAGTCGCTGCTCGACACGCTTCGTCAATGGAAAGCGATCCCCGGCCTTGAGTTTTAATTCCAGCTCACCCGCGATCAGCCCGCCGCCCGACTTCTTGTCGTTGCCTTCGACCGGTTCATCCCCCTCGCCGTCCTCGTCGAGGTCCGCGAGGTCCATGTCCACGTCAGCCTTGCTTCCCTGGAAATAATTGCAGCCAGGCAAACCGGCCAACAACAGCGCCGCGAGCGCGAACAACCGCAGCGAAGCGAGCGGCATTTTGAAGAACGGCACTGTCGAGAACAGCATCGTGAAGACCTTCCTTGGTCGAGGACACCGCCAAACGAAAAGGCCACCGAATCGCTGCGAGATGATGCAACGAGGCCCCTGCGAGGGACGGGAACATAGCAGCCGTTCCAGATCGCGCAAAGGTGAGCTTGCCGGTCCACACTCCAACGGATGACGACGCCTCCCGATTTCAACCCAACGCAATTACTTCGGGAACTCGCCTTGCCCCTCGTGACGAACCGACCTAATTTGATGTGTTGATGGAGGGCCGACTCGCCGATCGAGTTGCCTGTCTCTGATCCGCATTCGTTGAGGAGTGTACTCACGATGGTCGTCGTTCCCGCGAAGTCTGACGTTGTCCGTTTGCTCTGCTGTCGCCGCACCTGCTTTGCCCTGTCACTGACGATCACGATGAGTGGTCTGTCGCTGGGATCGCGGATGGCCTTGGGAGAACATCCGCCAGCAGCGAACGAACTACGTCCCGCCGGTCCCGTGGCTGGCTCGCTGTTGATAGCCGGTGGTGGTGGGATCCCCGTCTCTGTCCTTGATCGGTACTTCGAGCTGGCGGGAGGCGAGCAGTCACGCATCGTCATCATCACAACTGCAAGTCAAATGGCGGGAACGCCCGAGGCGGAACAGCGTTACGCGCACTGGCACGATCGCAAACCAGCTTCGTTGACCTTTCTGCACACACGCGATCGGCTCACGGCGGAGCGGCCGGAGTTCTCGCAGGTGCTGCTCGAAGCGAACGCGGTCTGGTTCATGGGCGGCAATCAGAACTGGCTGGCGGAAGCCTATCTCGGGACGCTCGTCGAAGAACGCTGTCATGCGTTGTTGCGGCGCGGCGGCGTGATCGGCGGATCGTCGGCCGGGGCGGCGATCATGTCGCGGTCGATGATTGCGGGAGGACGCGAGTTGCCCGTCATGGCATCCGGCTTCGGGTTCCTCGAAGGGACGATCATCGACCAGCACTTCCGGAAGCGAAACCGACAGGCCCGACTGATGCAGGCTCTCGAACTTCGACCGGGGCTCGTCGGCATCGGTATCGACGAAGCGACGGCACTCGTCGTGCGTGGCCGGACACTGGAGGTCGTGGGTGATTCTGACGTGACCATCCTGCTGGCTCCGTCATCCGGGCGCGAGGCACGAATCCAAACATTGGTCGCGGGTCAGAAGGACGATTTGGTGAAGCTCAGCCGCGCGGCGATCGCACGCACGCGGCCCGACTTCCCGGCTCGAATAGCCTCGGTCCCCGAAGTCAAATCCGGCACGTTGGTCATCGTGGGAGGCGGCAATACGCCGCGCGAAGCGGTCGATCAATTCCTCACGGCGGCCGGAGGCAAAGATGCGTCGATCATCGTCGTCTCAAACGCACTCGGTGAGGAACCGCCGGAAGAACAGCAGGTCTGCGGCTGGTTGAAAACTGCGGGAGCGTCCAACGTGCATCAGGTCCACACACGCTTGGGCGACGATCTGGCCAGCCCCGAATTGCAGTCCCGCATTCAGACGGCAAAGGGTGTCTGGTTCACCGGAGGTCGTCAGTGGCGGTTGGTCGATGCGTACCTCGACACGCCGGTCCAGTGTCTGTTTCAATCCGTGTTGAATCGCGGCGGCGTCATCGGCGGGACATCGGCGGGAGCAACCATTCAGGGCGATTACCTCGTGCGTGGTAATCCGCTCGGGAACGAAGACATGATGGCCGAAGGCTATGAACGCGGCTTTGGGTTCCTCCCCGGAGTCGCCATCGACCAGCACTTCACGCAGCGGTCACGCTTCAGCGACATGACCGGATTGAAGAAGGCGTTTCCGCAACTGGTCGGGCTGGGCATTGATGAGGCCACGGCCATGATCGTGCGCGGGACAACGATGGAAGTCGTCGGCAAAAGCCAAGTCGCCGTATTCGACCGTCAACCGAACGACCCCGAATCCGAGCCTGAGTACGAAGTGGTCAAAGCGGGCCAGAAGTACGACTTCAAACAACGTCGCCTGATGGACTCGATAGAAGTTCAAACCGTCGAAACGAAGTGAGTCGCGAGCTGAAAGAGGGTTCGGAACTTCAAACTGAGATCACGCTCGCCCTCGTTTGGCTGGAGTCGGCGCTTCACCGCGTGACGAGCGGCCCGGTATCGACGACCTCGAAGTCACGGACCTTGACTCGCTTCAATGTGGAGATGGCATCGTCGTCCCACCGCGCGTCGGGGGCACCGCTGACGAACCAGTCGCCGCCGTTGTCGGCTAGCAACATGCCGTAGGACTTAAGCCCCTGCAACAGAACCTGAGACAGGCGAGGGAACTTGCTGGTGTCGAAACTCGCTTTCAAGCGGACTCGCATTCCCATGGGAGGCAAGTTCGGATCGGTCGAGTTGCTGGCGAAGTGCCTGGCTGGCAACACGTAGGCGCGTTGAGTCCGTCTCACCGTGAAGCGAAGCGCGTGCTGCAACTTGCCGAGTTCGACAATCTCGTCGTAGCGAGCCAAGCCCGGAAAGACCGGTAGCCCTGCCGCATCGGCCGAGGTCCAACCGGCGGGGCGTAGCGTGTTGCTGCTCAGATCAAAAATCGCGCCCGAACCGGCCTTCCACTTACCGCCCGGCAGCGGGTTGACTTGGTACAGCTCGTAGAGCTTCTTGTTCTTGGCGTCGATCATCAGGATGTGACGATCGGCATCGGCCGGAGCGTTCGGTCCCCCTTCGATCGGTGGGTTCGGTGGAATCGGGTACGGCCCGGCATCGCTCTCATCGGCGTACTCGAACTGCACGGTGGACTTGGCTTGAGTCGGCGAGACCGCGACGAACGGAATGCCGTTGGGAGCACCATCCCAAACGGTGCCGAAGTCCGGATGCAGTGGCTTGTCCAACCCGATCGACTGCAACCACGCTTGCGACTTGGCATGGAGCTTCAACTTGGAAACGTCTTTGTTCCAAGGGTTGGTCACGTGAAAGATGGCGACCTCACCGTAGGCCGTCTTCAATGTCGGCGGCTTGGCCTTCGCCGCCAATGCCGCCTCTTCCTGAGAAGCCGCCGGTCCGGCAACCCACCATCCTCCGCAGACCATCGTCACCACCAGCAACCACACGCTTTGCCGAGTCATGGGGAACACCTTTTCAGTTGAGGGGCTACGCATCACCGATGCGGCAACTATAGCTCACATGGTAAGGAAGGCGACATTTGCATCGTTCATACCTCGCACGGCCAAGAGTGAGATGTTCGAGTCGAACCATGTTCCGTCAGGCCATACAACACTCTGGGTTCGGGCGTTCCACTTGGTGTGTGAATCTCGCCAACGAACTTTGCCGCATGGTCGTAGGTCGCCCGGTCGGTCCTTACAATCCGGCCCCATCAGTTGGCCGGTATTCTTGAGCGAGGAGCAGTTCGTGGCAGAAGACCATTCGTTGATCGCGGCGTTCGAGCGGAATGTTTCTTCGGCCATTCTGGGCAAGCCGGAGCCGATCCGCTTCGCACTCGTCACGCTGCTGGCGCAGGGGCATCTGCTGGTCGAAGACGCGCCGGGGGTCGGCAAGACGGCGTTGGCGAAAGGGATCGCCAAGAGCCTCGCCTGCGGCTTCAAGCGATTGCAGTTCACGCCCGACATGCTGCCGAGCGACATTCTTGGATCGAGCGTCTACCTGCCAAGTTTGGGTGAGTTCGAGTTCCGACAAGGGCCGATCTTCACCAATGTCCTGCTGGCGGATGAGATCAACCGCACGACGCCGCGCACGCAAAGCGCGCTGCTGGAAGCGATGAGCGAAGGTCAGGTCTCGGTGGAAGGGAAGACTCACAAGTTGGCCGATCCGTTCTTCGTGCTGGCGACTCAGAATCCGTTCGAGTTCGAGGGAACGTATCCGCTCCCCGAAAACCAGCTCGACCGATTCATGCTCTGTATCGAGATCGGATATTCGACGCGCGAAGTCGAGAAGAACGTCCTCACGAATCATCGCGATGGCGAGCCGGTCGATAAGCTCGGCGCGGTCCTCGATCCGGCGCAACTGGCTCAACTGCAAAAGGCGGCTCGCAATGTTCGCGTCGATGATTCGATCAATGACTACATGCTCGACATCGTGACCGCGACCCGCACGCACGAGCAGTTGCAGTTGGGGGTGAGTACTCGCGGCGCGATCACGCTCTATCGGGCGGCTCAAGGTCTCGCGCTGGTCGAAGGCCGCAACTACGTGATCCCGGACGACGTGAAGCGGCTGGCGATCCCCGCGCTGGCGCATCGCATCGTCGTGAAGGGCGTCTTGCAGGAAGGCCGACGCGAACGCGCGAAGTCGATCCTCAAGCAGATCCTCGGAAAGACGCCCGTGCCGTCTTGATGGGAAGCAGCAAGGAACGGGACCGCATCACTTCCCAACACCCGTAGTCCGGCCCCGTCGCATTATCGTTTAGCCAGAGCCTCTTCGGTTTGGCGGGAGTCTTCACGGTACTGACGGTCGAGTTCCTCAAAATCGACTCCGGTCAATTCATCCAGAGCCGCCGCGCGATCTCGCACGCGGTTGTCTCCGCTATAGAGCTGCGACAGGTGCGAGACCAGTGCTTCGCGATAACGACCGTTGTCGTAGTGCATAAAGAACCGAGCCAGCCCCGACGCCTGCGTGTAGTTCTTGGTCAGCGCCGGAGCGTTCTGGAAGTCGCGCATGCCCATTCCGGAGAACTCTTGGAGTGGCATGTAGTAGCCCTTCTCTGCCAGGAGAATACTTCGTGCCCCGGCAAAGCGGATGTAGTTGGGATCACCGATCGAAACAGTGCCGTTCGCGCGCTGGAACGACTCCATGTAGCAAGCGATCCCCTCGATGATCCAGAAGTGGTCCTTCTCACCGATCGGACGGTTTGCTTGGTGAGACTCGAAGAAGAGTTGGTGTGTCGCTTCGTGGAACAGCGTCGATTCGTTGTCGGCTTTGGCATCGTGATAGAAGTGGGCGACGCGGTCACCAATCATGTAGACGCCGTTCGTCTGCGCGATCGTCGGGAACTCCTTTTTCAGTCGGTCGAGATATTCGTCGCGCGAGCGGTAATAGTGGACGACGTAGGGTGTCGGCCTTGAGGATCGCGCCTTTCCATCGAACAACTTCTTGAGCTGCTCGGGCGTGTTGAAGAAGCCCGCGAACGTTTCGTTGAAGAACTCGTAGAAGTCTTCGAGAGCCTTTCCGAGTTCGACGCCTCGTTCCAAGCTGTAGTTCGTCTTGATGAGATAGTGATCGGTGCGAATCTGCCAAGCGTCGGAGAAGGCATGACGTAGCTCCTGCTCTTTGGCGACCGGCACCCAGCGGCCCTTGTAGTTCCGCTCCCCTGCAGCGTACCGGACGAGATGGTTTTTGGGGAGCCAGCCAAAGTCTTCGTGCCAGACGTTGCCCTTGCGCGTCTGGTCGGCGGCGAACGGCGTGACCCATTCGCTGCCCAGTTGCTCGAAGCCGAGAATCTTGCGGATCGGCGCATGATCGGGATTGTGGACTGCCGCCTCGCGCACTAGTCGATACGCATAGCTAGGGTTGTCGCTGTGCAAAGCGCGTCGTGACAGGAGGTACAGCTTCTTGGCGTACTCATCCTCCTGAAGCTTGAGTTGTGTCTGCCAGAAGCGTTCGTTGGCAGCCAGTTGTCCGGGAAGTCCGGGCTGAACTTCGCGCGGCAGCGCGGGGAGATTGAGCGTCTGAGTCTTGGGCGAAATGAGGCGGCTCTTGATCCGCTCGACTCCCTCCGGAAGCCCCTTGTCTTGGCAGAATTCGATGAGTTTCGTCAATTCCGCTGAGAAATCTCGGTACGCCTCAACATGCGACTCCTGAATCGCCGCCAGCGAATTGCGACCGCCGGTTGGCTGCGCGAGGCACGGTGTCACGAACGAACTCGCGAATACGATGTTCACGACGCCGAGCAATGCGATGCGGAGAAAACCGCTTCTCAGGAATCGACATTCCATGACCCATCACCCTCGAAATCACGCCTCAAACACGCAGGGCGGGCATTCTAGGAGAGGCTTCCGGGTGGGCATAGACGAAGTCCTGCAACACCGAAGTCCAGCTTCTACCTCACACGGCCAAGAGACAGACATCGGCGAGCCGCATGTCGTCAGGCTGGAGTACGGGTTCTTGATCGTCGCAGGAAACCCGTGGCCTGACGGCGGCGTTGCCCAACAAATGTAATGGCTCACAAGATGTAGGGTGGGCTGTGCCCACCAATTCACAAGCCAATGTGGTGGGCATAGCCCACCCTACGATTTGTTGGGCAAAGCCCCTGACGGCACGCGGCTCGCATCGAACATCCCGCTTATGGCTGTGACAGGGAACGGGCAAGACTACCCGTCAGCTCTCCTGCGGCTCGTCCAATTCGTCGAGCAATCTCACCGCAGCTTGGAGCAGTTGCGGCAAGCCTTTGCCGGAGATCGCGCTGATCTTCATCACAGGGCGACCGATTCGCTCTTCGAGCAGTTCCGCAGCGGCATCGGCGTCGGTTAGCTCACACTTGGTGATGACGATCAATTCGGGGCGAGCAGCGATTTCTTCGTCGTACAGCCGAAGTTCCTCACGGATTTGGAGGTAGTTCTCGATCGGATCGGTCTGGTCGTCGGGCGACGGTTCGATCAGATGGATCAGGACTTTGGTTCGCTCAACGTGGCGCAGGAACTCGTGTCCCAAGCCGACTCCGGCGTGAGCACCCTCAATGAGGCCGGGGATGTCGGCCATCACGAATTGCCGTTCGTGACCAACACGGACGATACCGAGGTTCGGGTACTTCGTGGTGAACGGATAGTTGGCGATCTCGGGCGTGGCCCGCGACAGGCGCGAGAGGAGCGTCGATTTGCCAGCGTTCGGTTTGCCAATCAGGCCGACATCGGCAATGACCTTCAATTCGAGCGAGATATCGCGATGTTCGCCCGCTTCACCGGGACCGAATTCGCGCGGGGCACGGTTCGTAGAGGACATGAACCGAATGTTCCCCTTCCCTCCCTGCCCCCCCTTGGCCACGATCAGTTGCTCACCGTGTTCAACCATATCCTTAAGGACGTGACCGCGATTGGTATCGCGCAGAATCGTTCCAGTTGGAACACGAATTACCACGTCTGCACCGTTGCAGCCGCTGCGCAAAGAGGATTCGCCTGCCCCTCCGGGTTCGGCATTCCAATGGCGGACTCCAGCCAGATGGATGAGGCTGCTGACGTTTTCGTCGGCCTCAATAATGACGTGGCCACCGCGACCGCCATCGCCGCCGTTGGGACCGCCGCGCGGGACGTGCGACTCCTTCCGGAAACTGGCCGAACCGGCACCGCCATCACCCGCTCTACAGAAAATCGAAACTTGGTCTACAAACATAGTGCGGGGATGATAGCCGCTGATCGGCGCGTGAGGGAGTCACTTGGATGGAGTTGAGATCATGAGGCCAAGAGGGAGGTGTCTCCGTCGTTTAACCGCGTGGGCAACGCCCCGCGCGTCGCTGTGGAAACCGGCCCAAACGTCGCTCGACGCGAGGGGCGTTGCCCACGCGGTTAAATGACTCGGTATCTGACCCCGGTTTTCACAACAGCCAAACCCGACTCACATCTGCTTCAACAAGTCGTTGATCGGGCCGATGTACGCGATCATGAAAATGCGGAACACGATGAACACGATCATGATCGCGACCAACGCCCAGATCATCCACGCGAGCGTTCCGGTCAGCGCGGCGAGGCTGCGTCGCGCCTGCTCTTCAAGCTGAGGGCTGAGTCGTTCGAGCGTCTCGGGAACGGTTCCGGTCGCCTCGCCGACTCGTACCAGTTCGAGATATTCAACGGGGAACAGGTTGCTCGCAGCGAGGGCTTCCGACAGGTCTTCGCCCCCCTGCACCATCCCGATCACTTGCGGAGCCGCCGCCGCGAACGAACCGTTGGCAGTTGCCTTCAAGCTGGCATCGAGACTCGGGGCAATCGGCATCCCCGCTTGTTGAGTCAAAGCGAAAGCCCACGAAAACCGGGCCATTGCGAAGGAACGGAGGCAATAACCCAGCACCGGAATGCGCAGCACGATCGCGTGCATGGTCGCTCGGCCACGCAGCCCTCGTGTCAGAAGCTGGTACACGATGAACAAGCTCAGCGCCGAGCCAAAACACAGGAACAGCCACATCAGTGAGCCTGATGCACCGGTCAGGCCGAGGCCGAGAATGTCCATCGGTTCACCCCCCTTGCCCGACGCGATCAGTCCCATGATAAAGATCAGCCCGGCCACGATGAACACGGCCGCAACGAGCTGGAACAACGGCCACGCGATCGCTCCCACGAACGATCTCCGCAGCCGGAGCAGGTTTTCGTAGTGATCGGCCAACGACGCGAGTACCTCGGGCAACGAACCGGTCTCTTCCGCGACCGAGACCAAGTCGATCATCAGTTCTGGGAAACGGCCGGGATGTGCTCGCATGGAAGCGGCGATGTCCTGACCTTTCCGCAAATCATCGACAATGGTCTTCGAGATCTGCTGCAAGGTCGAATGTCGCGACTGGCCTCCCGCAACTTGAACCGCCTTCAAAATATTGACGCCCGAATGCAGCAGCGTCCCCAGCGACCGGCAAAACGTCGCGAGGATGCCCCACGACAATTGCGATCCGAAGAGCTGCGATCCAAAGGAACTGGCCACGACGAACTCCAATCATGAGAGGGCTTAGGCGGAAAGGGTTGTTCGACACGAGTAGTCCCGAGTGTGAGTGGCCGCTTCGCGTGGACTCGTTCACCGCGCGGGTCGCATGGTAGCATCGCGCCCCGGTTCGTTCCCTCCGCCCTCTCAGGAATCTCACCATGCTGCGGACTCAAGTTGTGTTGTCGCTGACGTTGTCATTGATGCTGTCCGGTTCCTTCGGATCAATGCAGGCAGAGGCGGGAGTCCCGAAGTTCGAGGCTCATGTGATCGATCCGAACATCGGCAACGTCTGCTATGCCGTCACCTCGGCCGACGTGAACGGCGACGGGAAGCTCGACATCGTGGCCGTGAGCGAGAACCGCGTGCAGTGGTACGAAGCACCGTCATGGACGAAACACATCATTCTGGAAGACCAGCTCGAAGCCGAACACGTTTGCATCGCGGTGACCGATGTGGATCAAGACGGGAAAATCGACTTCGCCATCGGGGCGGGCTGGATCAAGGCGAACAGCGGAACGATTCAGTGGATCACGCGCGGTGCGAAGCCGGAAGACAAGTGGAACGTTCACTTCATCGGCAAAGAGAAGACCACGCACCGCATGAGTTTCGCCGACGTACTCGGAACGGGACGGCCTCAGTTGGTGGTCTCACCGCTGACACGCAGTGCCGAGGGAGCGACGGGCGTTCGACTGCTGGCGTTCGAGATTCCAAAGCAACCCAAGACAGATCGCTGGATGCCGACTGTTCTCGATGCATCCGTGAACAAAATGCACGCGCACACGCACGCCGATTTGGATTTAGACGCCCGGCTCGACTCCCTCGTGGCGGGAGAAGAAGGAGTTTTCCTCATCCAGCGCAAGGGTGAGTCCTTCATCAAGACACTGCTCGGCACGGGAGCCAGTGGCGACAAGCCGGAACTGCGAGGCGCGGGTGAAATCAAAGTCGGCAAGCTCAAAAAAGGAGGCCGCTTCCTCGCAACGGTCGAACCGATGCACGGCACGAGCGTCGCCATCTACCTCAACAATGCCGACGGATCACTGCCGATGAAGCGAGTCGTGATCGAAGACACCTTGAAACAAGGCCACGCGGTCTGGGCGGCCGATCTCGACGGCGACGGCTCCGACGAAGTGGTAGTCGGCCACCGCGAACCGGGGACCGGCACCGTCAAAGGTCCGGGCTTGTACGTCTTTTCCAGCGACGATGAGGCCGGAACGAAGTGGACCAAGCACATCATCGACGATGGTGGTGTTGCGGTCGAAGATGCTTTCGCAGCAGACCTCAACGGTGACGGCCACCTCGATCTGGTTGCGGGCGGCCGAGCCACTCACAACGTGAAGCTGTACCTCAACGCGGGAGCTGCGAAGTAGTCTTTCGTGCCGTTCCCGTTGTCACCGACACGGAGTCGGCGCAGACGGGAACGACAACCGTAGGATGGACGCCTCGTCCATCCGAGTTTGCGATTCACCAACATGCGGACGGACGAGGCGTCCATCCCACGCCGATTGCACCCGTGCCCCGGAGTTGACTACGCCTCAGCCCGCAGTCCGGCCTTGATGAAGGCGGGTTGAATGTTGGCGTAGCAGCGTTTGGCGGCGGCGATGGGATCGTAGCCGGGTTTGTTGAAGACTTGGGCACTCACCTCGACCACGACTGAGCCCCGATAGCCGCCCGCTTTGAGGAGAGCCAGGTATTCGGCATAGTCGATGTCGCGGGCGTCGCCGGGGAGAACGAACTCGGTCTTGCCGTCGGTCGTGAGGTTGTCCTTGATATGGACGAAGACGGTCTCACCAATCATCGACGTGAGCGACTCTTTCAAGTTGAGCTGCTGGCGTTGGAAGTGGCTGTAGTCGTAGACCAGCCGAATCCACGGGCTGTTGATCTGCTGCACGAGCCACTTCGCATCCTGCGGCGTGTGCAAGGCTCCGGAAATGTGAGCCTTGATGGCGATGACAGTCTTGTGCGCTGAGGCGACTCGTTCCCAGTCTCGCATGGCGACGACCATCTTGTCTCGAAGCTGCTCCCACTCAGCAGGCTTCCCGCCGAGGACCGTTTCGATCAGAGGCGGCTCGTCCGGCGCGAGGTCATGCCCCAACTCGCAGACCGCTTTGAGTCGTTCCAGATTCGTTTGATGCTGCGCCTCGGGGACCGCGAGGCCAAGATTCTCCATCAAACTCGGTAGATCGAGCGCGAGGTCGCTCAGTTGTGAGCGGAGTGTCGCGCGATCGGCCTTCGTCAATACCCCCGCATCGCACGGCCAGTCCTTCAGACAGGCAAGTTCAACGCCACTGTAGCCGATGTCGGCGCAGACCTTCAAAGCCTCGGCGACCTTTAGCGATCTCATGCCATACAAACTGAATCCGAATCCGATGCGAGCCGGCGGAGCAGCGAGAGCCTTCGCTCCCAACGCGGCCAGTCCCGCCGAAGCGGCTGTCGCTTGGAGGAACTCACGCCGCAGAATGATTGGTGAGACGGCCATCTTTCAAACTCCGTTCGGTTGATCCGGAAACATCCTCAGGCGGCGAGAGGGTAGCTCAAACCGGCTCCTGTCAAAAGCCGGACGGCTCGTACCGGACGCTCTGTCAACTTGGCAGAGAATGGACAGGCCGAGTCTGTGAGGGAGCGGCGACCTCTCACAGCCGCAACGAGTTACGGCAACGAAGTGTTGTCGGCACGTTGGTTGCTTCTGCTCACAGACTGCGGTGGAATCCGCCTCGGTGGCAGAAGGTCTCTGTTGTCGAGCCGGAAGTTCTGCTGAGTCGCCGCGAGTCATTTGACTCGTTTCGACCGAACGCATTGCCGGTGAAAACTGTTCTGCAAACGAAGACTGTTGTCCGACCAAGCCCGTCCTGATGGTTGAGGAGTCGCTGTGGCCAAGCTGATTAGTTTCGATGATGAGGCTCGTAAGAGTCTGCTCGAAGGCGTGTCCAAGTTGGCACGAGCCGTTAAGAGTACGCTCGGCCCTCGCGGCCGGAATGCTGTGCTCGACAAGGGCTGGGGTGCCCCGAAGGTGACCAAGGACGGCGTGACCGTCGCTCAGGACATC
>JAYVDI010000433.1:0-26047 GCA_043749505.1 Schlesneria sp.
ACCGTAGTCCTGACGCTCCGTCGGCAGGACGTGCTGTACGGTGCGCGATTCATGGGGATGATCTCGCTCGGAGTCCGTCCCGTCGGCGGAGCGACAGGACTACGGTAGTTTTGTCAGGCGCGTCACTCTTTTGCCCGACCGGCCACGACGGTCGGGCCGATTTGTTCTTTGGCCAACATCGCGCGAGTGGATTCGTCGCGAACCGGACGCTAAAAATAAAAATACGCTTTGTATTCCATCGGGAGGATCGTCGTGATTTTTGATGCCAGCAGGCGACTGAAGCGCCGAATGGAGGCCGCTCAAGGTTTCTTGATGCTCGACCTGCCCGATCAGGCGCTGCGGGAACTCGACGGGATTAACGACGCGAGCGAGCAGGCATTCCATTACCACCTGCTGCGAGGCGAGGCTCTTCGTGCCAAGTCCGAACACCGGCGGGCGCTCGATCAGTTTCTTAATGCTCACGCCATAGATTGCACTGACCTCAGCCCTCTGATGGGAATGGCGTGGTGCTACAAGCGAGTCGATCGCCTCGACCAATCCATCAACACGCTGCGGCTGGCCTACGAGTCTCACCCCGAAGTCCCCGTCGTGCTGTACAACCTGGCCTGTTACTACTCGCTGGCGGGTGAGAAGGAGCTGGCTCTGTCATGGCTGGGACGTGCTCTCCGGATGGACCGGAACTTCATGAAGCTCGTCCCGAATGAGACCGACTTCGATCCGCTACGCGATGATCCCGATTTCGCTCATTTGCTGGAGCTAACTGAGTAGAGGGCATTTCAAAACCTGTTTTGCCTCGAAAACTAGCCCGACGCGCGAGCGAGGGCTGAACATTCGATGACGGTGAAGCCCTCGCTTGCGCGTCGGGCTGGTTTTGAAATGTGTTTTAGAAGTTTTCTTGCCAACAAACAGTCGGGCGGATCACGTCACCCCAAACTTGAAAGGTCACGGGGATGGGAATACTCGCTCAGTTTTCGGACGACTTCGCTGGCCTGACCGCACCCCAATCGGGCGTGATGTGGTGGGGCTTTGCCGCGGTGGGAATGCAACTCACGACGTTGTTATACGGGATATTTTGGATCTGGATGCTGTGGCATTGCCTGAAGACTGAACCGGATCGGATGCTGTGGTTATGGGTCTTGCTTGTGATTCCCGGTATCGGCCCGGTGCTGTACTTCGTGCTGCGTTATCTCCCGTCCACCGAAATTCGTCCACCCTCGTTCCTACGGCGTTGGACACGCGGCGCGGAACTCGCGCGGCTCGAAACGGCGGCCATGCGGATTGGCAATCCTCATCAATTCATTCAATGGGGCGACGCTCTCCGCGATGTCGGCCGCTACGAATCCGCAGCGGCAGCCTACAACAACGCCCTGGCAAAGGATGCACTCAACCTGCAGGCGCTCTGGGGCGCGGCACAAGTCGCCGCGATTCAAAAAAAACACGAACAAACACGCGATTGGACACGGCAGATTTTGGAGCAGGATCCTCAGTACAAATTTGGGGACGTGTCACTCGCACACGGCAAAGCTCTCGTGGAGTTGGCCGACACGGTGGCTGCAACCCGGCATTTCGAGCAGCATGTCAAACGCTGGCGACAGCCCGAAGCGGTCTGGTTGCTGGCCAAATTGCTCGCAGAACAAGGCCAATCGCAGCCGGCGCGCGATCACCTGCAATCGCTCTTACACGACATCAACGGCAGCCCGACCGCGATTGCTCGTAAGTCTGGCCGCTGGAAAAGTCGCGCCAAACAACTGCTTCAAACCCTATCCGTTCATTGATGAGGCTGGCCGTGGCCCTGGGATCTCGCGTCCCGGCGTTGGCTGCCTGTTGAAGAACCGTAGCACGGACGCCTTCGTCCGTGATTTCTGGTTGGTTTCGGACGGACGAAGGCGTCCGTCCTACCTTTTTCAATAAGCTGCTAACTGAGAAAAGAGCCGTCTTATGTCACTGAATCGATTTACGGAGCGGGTCACGTCGAGTGCGGAGCTGACAACTCTCGTCGGCACGCCGTCACCGATCGCGATCAAGAAAGAGTTGACGAGTCTCGACGAACACATGCGGCGGTTCATCGCTCATGCGCCGTTCGTCGTGATGAGTACGCATGGTCCTGACGGAAGGTGCGATGCGTCGCCGCGCGGCGACGCACCGGGGTTCGTGTACGTCGTCGATGATCGAACGCTGCTGATCCCCGACCGGCCGGGCAATCGGCGACTCGATAGCTTCCGCAACATTGTGGAGACTGGCCGCGTTGGGTTGCTGCTCCTGGTGCCGGGCGTGGGCGAGACGTTGCGCATCAACGGGCAAGCGATCCTCATTCGCGACGAAGCCTGGCTGAGGCCGCTCAGTGTGCAGGGCAAACAACCGCAGCTCGCGGTTGCCGTCGAGATCGAAGAGTGCTACCTCCAATGCGCGAAGGCTCTCATTCGCTCGAAGCTCTGGGAATCACACGCCCGCCCGCCGTTGCAGAGCCTCCCCTGCGCCGCCGAGATGCTCAGCGACCAAGTCCAACTACCGGACTACGACGTTGCCAAGATGCAGACGCTGCTGGACGGGGCCTACGCGAACAACTTGTATTGAGGCGGGATGGCTTGCTCGGGTTCAAGACCGGAACACCAACCCGCAGCGTGAGCAAGGATGTCTCCACGTCGGGCAGGGCCATCGCCCTTTTCATTGTAGGGTGGGACCAGCTCGCTTCAAACGCCGGCCCACCATCGAGAATCGCTGGGAATTCATGGTGGGCCGACGTGGCGTAGCGCCGCTCGTCCCACCCTACAAGTTTCAAAGGCCCAACAAGGCGAGGGCGTCTGCACGTCTGGCATCTCGACATCCTTGCTCACGCTGCGGGTTGGTGTGGATGCCTCCTTGATGAGCCTCACGATCACTTCTGCCGGATCGCCCACAGGTGGCCAAACGTCCGCATGTAGATCGTGCCGTTCGAGATTGCCGGAGATGACGACTGGTCTTCACCGAGATCATTCATGGCGAGAACTTTGAATTCGCGGCCCGCTTGGATGACATGCACCTTCCCATCGCGAGCGGTCAGGTACAGCTTGCCATCCGCGTGGACGGGCGACGCGCGGTGACGCTGCCGGTGCGTGGCTTGCGAATAAACTTCCTTTCCCGTGCGGGCTTCGAGGACCGTTAGGTTTCCGTTCTCCATGCAGAGGTATGCGAGATCATCCACGACGACGGGCGTGGGCACGTCGGGCGTTTTCTTGAACGACCAGTAATGCAGCGACGCTTCGTTGGTGATGTCGCCCTTGCCGTCCGGCTTGATGCACAGGACCGGATGTTGCTTCGCCGAGGGGGCAATGATGAGTCCCGGCACGGCAACAGGTGACGCGACGAACCGCAGCGTTCGGTCGTAGCCGAGCGACGGATCGTCGCGACGGTTCAGTCCGCCGCACCGCCACAATTCATGCCCGTCCTTCAAATCGTGAGCGACGAGGACATCGGCTCCGTGTGTGAGCAGGAACTTTTTGTCGCCGTCCTGATAGAGCATGGCCGAGGCGTACGAGTGCTCATTCTCGGCAATCGCATCGCTGGGCCGATCGACTCGCCAAACTTGTTTGCCCGTCGCACCGTCGATCGCCACTACGCAGGCCTCGCGCGTTTTGGCGTCTCCCTCACCATGAATCAGTTGCAGGTAGAGAACGCCGCCATCCAGTACCGGCGTGGAACTCATGCCAAACTGGATCCTGAACTTGCCGTACCGATCCTGCACGTTGAACTTCCAGACTTCTTTTCCCTCGACCGTGTAACAGGCGAGTGTGCCGTCGCCCATGAATGTCCAGACGGACTTGCCATCGGTCACGGGAGAAGGGGACGCCGAGTTCCCTTCGTCGCCGCGCGCCTTCTGGTTCCCGCTCGCCACGACCTGCTGCCAGAGTTGTTTGCCATCGGTGCTGACTGCGATGAGCAGTAACTCCCCCGCGTCGTTGACTGATGTTAGGAAGACTCGCTCACCCCACACGACGGGCGTCGCTCCGGCCGGTCCCGGCAATGGCAACTTCCACGCGACGTTCTGCGTGGGAGACCATTCGGTCGCGAGTCCCTTCTCGGTACACAGTCCGTTCCCGGTTGGGCCGCGCCAGCCGGGCCAGTTGTCTGCAAAGGTGGATGTGGCGAGAAGAGCCAACGCGGCGCAGGCAACAATCTGTCGGAGCAGGTTCATGCGGGAGGATCCTCAAATGGCGGGAGTCATGGGCGGAGAATGAACGGCGAGCAGTGTGTCCCCAGTCAGAACGTGCGTCAAACGTCTGCAGAAGGTAGCCCTGTCGCTCCGCGACAGGAGGCGAGATTGACAAGTGATGCCGTTTTGTTGATTCCCCTCCAGCGACCAACAGACGCCGCAGGTGCGTTCGCGCTTCCTGTCGCGGAGCGACAGGGCTACCACCCATGAGCGACTGCACTTCCAGCCCGATGTCTTGCGCGACCGCTTGAACTTTGAAGGGTCTTCATCCATCCTTCGCCTCCCAATTCGATACCCTTCGACTTTTCTCGCCTCTGACTGCGGGGCGCACTCAACAGAACCATCACGGCGACTTCCCGCCGTTCATTTTGGAAGTGACAGGAACGTATCATGGCCGCTGCACCGCCGCTCTTTGATTTCGCGCTGTTTGACGAGAACAAGCCGCTCTTCACCATCGACGACATCCGCGAGTGCAATCCACAACGGTTCGAGATGGAGCAACTGACGGGCATCCTGCACATCGATCTCGAAGCGAAGGGTCTCGTGGGATACAAGGACATCACGCCGAACGAATTTTGGGTGCGAGGCCACATGCCCGAATTCCCGCTGATGCCGGGCGTGATCATGTGCGAGTGTGCCGCTCAGTTGGGCGGGTTTTTCGTCCGCAAGTACAACCTGCTCGACGGCGACTTCCTCGGCTTCGGCGGCATGGATGAGGTTCGCTTTCGAGCACCGATTCTGGTCGGTCAGCGACTCATCATCATGGCCAAACTCGACCGGCTGCGACCCAAGCAGCGGGCTGAGTTCAATTTTCAAGGCTTCGTGAACGGCAAGCTCGTTTACAGCGGTCGCTCCATCGGTGTGCCGATCCACCAAGACCGCCAGCCGCCCGTGGCTGAATGAAGCGACCACCCAAGGAACGGCGCATCAATCACTGTTGGAACTACGAATTGCAAAGTGTCCCGGACGCTCCGAGCGTCCGGGACACTGGCTCCGAGCTCTCGATGACGTACCTTCTTCTCCCTCCACCATACACCGCCTCGCGAAACCCGCTATGCCCCTGCCGACCGTCGATCTGCATCCCTACTTCGTACCGCTCGTTGAGATGGAAGGAGTTCTCGATTGGAAGGCGATCTTTGGGAACGACCGCCCCGTGGAGATGGACATCGGCTGCGGACGCGGCAAGTTTCTGTGCGATTCGACGGTGGCTCATCCCGAAACCAATTGGCTCGGTGCGGAACTCGATTACACCGAAGCCCGCCGCGCCGCGACGCGACTCGCCAAGCGATCACTCCCCAACGGACGCGTCATCGGTGGCGATGCTCATGAACTGTTGTCGAAGCGTGTTGAACCACACTCCGTCGCGGCGGCTCATGTCTACTTTCCCGACCCGTGGTGGAAGCGCAAGCACCACAAGCGGCGGCTGTTCACGGATGAGTTCGCCAATCTGCTGGCCCGTGTGGTGAAGCACGGCGGATTCGTTCACTCGTGGACGGATGTCGGCGAATACTTTGAAGTCATCAGCTCCCTGATGAATCATCACGCCGAGTTCACACCGCAGGAAGCGCCTGCCGAACCGGCCGGTGCCAACGATCTCGACTATCTCACCAACTTCCACCGTCGTGGCCGAAAAGCGGGCAGCGAGATCTGGCGCGGCCTGTGGCAGAGACGGTGATTGTTCGGCGCGAGTGGTCGAACAACTTGAGTTTGCGGGGTTGTTCAACAACGAGCCTGACGCGCCAGCGAGGGCTTCGCGTGAAATCAAAGCGAAGCCCTCGCTGGCGCGTCGGGCTAGTTTTGAAATGGGTTCCAACGTGGTGTGGTTCACGGCTTCGGTGGTGACTCCGCCGCGTACTCGATTTCGCAGCCGACTGGCCGCGTCTCGCGAATCTCGACCGGCTTACCTACGAGCAGTGCGTCGAGGGCCGCGCGGGTGTAGTGCGTCTCAACTTTTGCAGCGTCGCGCCCGTTGTCGTCGAACGCACCCATGTAACCGACGCGGCGATCGGCATTCAGAATGAAGACCTGCGGAGTGGCGGTCGCTCCATACCGCTGGCCCGCCAGTTGCGATGGATCGTGCAGGTAGAGGAACGAAAACTTGGCGTCCTCCGCCCGCTCCTTCATCTTGTCGAGGCCGTCCGACTTGGACTGACTCACACTGATCGCGATCAGTTCGACATCCCGCGCCCGATAGTCGGTCGCGAGTTGTTTCAGTCGCTCCTCACAGGCCGCTGCGATCGGGCAATGGTTGGCGATGAAGACGAATACGATGAGCTTCGCGTTGCAGTCGGCCAAGCTGTGCCGCTCGTCATCGACGCCTATCAAGTCTTTCCACGCGGGGGCGGCATCGCCAACGCTCAACACGCGGTTGAACTTGCCCGCGTAGGCATCAGCACCAACGAGCAACGCCACGCCGACGAGCAACGTCAGGCGGATCTGCCGGGAGAGTAGCGGCATCATGTGTGTCGTCTTTCGCTCCGCGAAAGAACGTGCTTTCGCGAAGCGAAAGTCGACAATCGCAGGCGGTGAAATGCTGAGAAACTGCTCCCGGCCGATCCTGACACTTACCCGAAGCGTAAGCGAGGAATCCAACACATCTCCTCGTTTACACTTCGGGTTAGTGTGCCGCCGCGACAGATGTCTCACTTTGGGCCGCGCGAGGTAGAAACCACCGCGTCACTTGCCCGCCGAGTCCTTCTCTGTCGTGAAGCCCGCTTGCTGAATCACCGCTTCGTGCGGGACCAGCTTTTCAGTCGATTCACCGGAAACCTGCAAGAGAGTTTGCTGACCGAAGGCATTCAGCACGGTTTCGTTGGTGACGGACTTGCGTGAGCGGATCAGGCCACGCTCGATGTCGAACTCGATCGTTCCCGAAGGCGTTTGTTGGGCGAGTTGCCCCTGTGCTTTGGCGTCGTTCAACAGAGCGAGAATTGAGGTCTTGAACTTGATCGTGGCGATGCCATCAGCGATCCCGGTCAGTTCAAACTGCCGCAGCATTGGAACCGGCTGGTACAGACCCTGTCCGGCTGAGATCGACTCGTTGTACTTCTGCTTCCAGCGGTGGCCGACTGCGATGGACTCGGTGGGGAGCGGAACGAGGAAGCTCATTTTGGGATCGGCCTTCGCGGCCGCAGCGGCGACCGCCGGAGGGACGTTGGCTTCGAGCAACTTCACCGACTTCAGCTCTCCACTGGGAGTAAACAGGAACCGGGCCATCGGCTTGCCGACGGTCTCTTTGTGGCGTTGAAATTCGGGCGGCGCGAGCTTGTCTTTCGCGCTGTCGAATTCGACTAATGTCTTCTCGGGCAACTTGGCCGACATCTGGATTCGGTCGATGATCGGTTCGAGCAATGCCGAGCCGTCCTCTTCGATCGTGACGACGCGGTAGTGCTTGGCGGAGTCGTTTCGCTGAAGCGTCTCGAACGCATTGCCCGCCTGCTGTGTTACGTAGCGAACGTGATCGGCCACTTCGTAGTGAAAGAATTGCCCTGGCTGGAACTTGTACTGGAGCAGCACCGTCGTGGCTGCGGGTTTGGCTGGCTCAACGGACGGAGCCACTGCTGAAGCCGCCGCTTCCGGCTCTTCGGCGAGAACGGACTGCCCGGTTTCGATGATCGAACCCACAGCGGCGATCAGAGCCGTGTAGACGATCACTTCACAGCCCAGCGCACGACGAAACCAACTCGCTCCAGTCAACATGTCCGACCCTCCTGGCGACACCATTTCCTGCTGCTCAACACTCGTCGAGGTCGCAGTCCCGCTCAACGACGACCGGGCGGGCCGAAGACTAGCAGACGCTCTTCAGACCGTGGAGACCAATTTGTTTCCACGGCGGAAGTCCGGCTTTCCGAAAAGCCGGACTTCAACAGGGCTTCACCTCAGTTCAGCGAGGCGTCTTTCACACGGTACGGCATCAGCGAGTCGGCTCTGAAAACTTGTTCGAGTGCGACTTCATAGACTTCGTAGGGATCGGTTTCAAACACCAGTGAGTGACTCCCCGTGTGAAGTAGCCAGTCCCCTCGTTCAATTTCGCTTTCAAGCTGTTCCACGCTCCAACCGGAATAGCCCGAGAAGACGCGATATCGGATCGAGTCATCCTCGTCGTCGTCCGGCATCAGCACGCGCTCGAAAGACTCGGCGCTTCCTCCCACGAAAACGCCCGCTGCGGGAGACGACTCCGAACAGCCGACCTCTTCCGAATCATGCAGCATGACCAACGCGGTTGGCTCGACGGGACCACCGATGAAAACTGGCTCGTCAGATTCAGCAATGTTGAAGTGTCCCGAGAGAGCATGACACACGCGCACCGACGAGGGGCGATTCAGCACCAAACCGGTGGCCCCTTGTGAGCCGTGCTCCAGCATCAACACCACGGTCTTGTAGAAATGAGGATCACGCAGAGACTTGGCGGCAACCAGACACTGACCGCGCAATGAGTTCGACATGCAGACTCTCCGTCAGTCGATTTTTGAAACGTTTTTTGGGGCCGCATCGTCCGAGTGAGATTCAACAGTGACAGAAACCAATGGGCCGTATCCGATTCTAGCGGCAGCGCAGACTCGGCGAAATGACTCTCTCGACGCAGCGCAGAATGCGGGTGTCCTCCTTGGTGGCGAGCCACCCGCTTCGTAGCGTATGCCTTGGGTTGGTTCGCTCGGATGATACCTTTCCGTTCGTCTGACGACGATGTTTCAAGGAGCCTCAACATGCGTCTTGTTCCAATGATTCTGTGCCTATCGATGATGGTGTTCTGTTGGGAGTCCGCATTCGGTTCGAGGTTCATGTCGTGCCACGCGGCTGACGTGGATGTGAGTTGGCTGGCTGACGTGCAACGTCCGCCCGACAAGCCGTCGTCATTTGATGTCGGCACAATGCGACCACTGCTCGTGACGGACGGCGGCAAAGTAGTGAGCGATCGCGCGGGGTGGCAACAGCGGCGCGAGACTCTTCGCGGCGCGTGGCTCTCGTTTCTCGGGCCGATGCCAGCCGCTCCGATCAACAATATGATCGAAATTTTGAAGAGTGAAGTCGTATCGAGCGAGTCGCATCCCGAGGTGACTCGGCAACTGATCCGCTACGAATGTGAAGCGGGATTGTTTGTCGAGGCGTATCTGCTGCGGCCCGACTCAGCGAAGTTTCCTGGTGCGCGACCGGGGATCGTCGCGCTGCATTCGACGACGAACAAGACGATCGACGAAATCGCAGGAGTGGACGGTCGCGAGTCGCGTCATCTCGGGTTGGGTCTCGCGCGGCGCGGCTTCGTCGTGATCTGCCCGCGCTGTTTCCTGTGGCAGAATGCCGAGACGTTGCCCAAAGCGGTCGAGCAATTTCATGAGCGGCATCCGCGCACGCTCGGAATGCACAAGATGCTCTACGACGCGCTGCGCGCAACCGACATCCTCGCGGCTCAACCCGGTGTGGATGCGAAGAGACTCGGCGCGGTCGGCCATTCGCTCGGCGCGAAGGAAGTTCTCTATCTCGCCGCGTTCGATGAGCGGATCAAAGCGGCCGTCGCGAGCGAAGGCGGTCTCGCGTTGAGATCGACCAACTGGGACGCCCCGTGGTATCTCGGCCCGCAATGCAGTGAAGCGAACTTCGAGCGGAACCATCACGAGTTGCTCGCGCTGACCGCTCCCCGCGCAATCCTGTTCCTCGGCGGTGAGACCGGTCCCGGCGCGGCCGATGGTGATCGAAGCTGGCCCCTGATCGAAGCGGCTCTGCCAGTCTATCGTCTTCACCACGAACGCCCGCGTATCGGCCTGCTCAACCATCATCAAGGCCACTCCATTCCCGACGACGCGGGTGCGAAGTTGGTCGAATGGCTTGAGACGTATCTTCGATGAGTTGGAGAGCAATCCACCGCGCGAGATTGCGTTGATTTCGCTGTGCGGCTTGCCTAGCAGCCTGTTGAAAAACTGTAGGATGGACGCCTCGTCCGAGCGAGAAGCAATTGGAAACGGGCGGACGAGGCGTCCATCCTACAGTTTTTCAACAGGCTGCTAGGTCGTCACCGACGACCGCGTGAAAGCCGTTCGGGCCGTCGCTATCATCTCGTTCCGTTGGTTTGAACCGCATCTCGTACTCTTGAGGAGTCTCCCCCCGTGAAAATGTTTCGTTTCGTCGTGGCCGCTGTGGTCGGCTGTCTGTTGTCTGTGGAAGTCGCTTCGGCGGCGGACAAGTCCAAGATTTTGATGCTCACGCAAAGCAAGGGCTTCAAGCATGGTTCCGTCAACCGCGACAATAAGGACGGGACGAAGAAAGACCTGTCGGCGTCGGAAGTCGCCATGACGCAGCTCGGCCAGCAGTCGGGGCTGTTCGACATCACTTGCACTCAGGACGCCGCCGCCGACTTCACCAAGGAGAATCTCAAGAAGTACGACATCGTCGTGTTCTACACGACGGGCGAGTTGGATATCAAAGACGCCGATCGCGACTACTTTATGAACGAGTGGCTCAAGCAAAAGGGGCACGGCTGGATCGGATTTCACTCCGCCACCGACACCTTCCGCACCGAGAACCCCAACCACAAGTGGTACTGGGATCTGAGCGGCGGGACGTTCAAAGGTCATCCGTGGAATGCGGGCGAACTGGTCACGATCAGCGTTCACGACACCAAGCACCCAGCCATGACCGCGTTCGGTGACGAGTTCCAGATCAAAGACGAAATTTACTGGTACACGCACTGGGTTCCCGAAAACGTTCACGTCCTGATGAGCCTGAACATCGCCAAGTGCCCGACCAAGGGAGCGAAGAAGAAGGTCAAAGTGGACGACAAGGAAGTGGAAGTGATCGAAGCCGAACACGTCCCCGTCGCGTGGTGCCGCTCGTGGGGCGAAGGCAAAGTCTTCGTCAACAACCTCGGTCACAACGAATCGACGTGGACCGACAAACGGTTCCTCGACTCAACCACATCTGCGATCCGCTGGATCCGTGGCGAAGTCCCCGGTGACACGGCACCCAACCCGGAAGTGTCCAAGGCTCAACAAGCCAAGGCACTGCAAGACGCCGGCGTGACGAAGTGATTTTTCGTGGTTGACGACGACGATCAATAGCAGCGGCCGCATCGAGCTTCGATGAGGCCGCTCCATTTACCGAATGAACATTTGCCGCATGAAAATGAGTCCGTCACACGCTGATCACTTCTTGCAACGAGATCGACAATCCCGGCAACTGCGGTGACGTGTACGAGTCGCTCGGCCCGAGACGCTGTTCGGCGTAGTGATCGTCCGTCAGCGTGAAGACCGTCACGAGGTGATCGAATCGGTCCACGATCACGTACTCGCGCACGCCGAGCCGCTCGTACTCGTCCCGCTTTTCTTGATAGTCGCGCCGCCGGTTCTCCCAACCTGCGCTGACGATCTCGATCTCGAACACGATGTCGGGGATCCAGTGGGGGAACTCGGGGCGAGGAGTACTCGTGCGGAGGAAGACAGCAATGTCCGCGATGCGATCCGTGTCCTCACCGATCGCGGTTCAAGACGATTGAAACACATGTTCGACAATGTCCGGAGTCTCAGTCGAAACAGACCGAGGTGGTTGCGCACAGGCTCCAGCGCCGTGTGGTGATCGAGATCGAACTGGTTGGTGACGACGAGCCGTCCCACTACCCGTTCGAGTCGAAATCTTGGCGCTGCCTCGGCATCGCGAAACTGCTCGCGCGTCAGAAGCATTCCCGCGTTGGCATTCGCCAGTAGGTTGCCATCGTACTGTCGAGGAATCTTCATTTTGGGACTGCCGTCACGAACAGTTGGTTGCCTGCTGGCAACATGTGTGTTTCGCTGCGAGCGCCCCGCTCATGGAGGACCGCGCGGAGGCGCTCACTCAACCGTGTGTCCGCCTCCGATGCTCTCCAACTACGTGACCACATCGGTGCATTCCCACCTGACGAGGTCGCGAAGGCCGTCACTCTATTGAGAAATCTCACGTCGATCTTGTCGGAACGAAGTCGCAAGAGAGGTGCATAGCTCGTCAGATCGGGCGCGGCCCAGCGAACAGATGACAACCAGTCTGCGACCTCTAGGTAAAGCTCCGGTTCTGATTTGGTGGAGAAGCGGAATTCTCTGCGAGCAGAATCCTCGGTTGAGGACTCCGACAACACCCATTCTTCGGGTGGTTCAAATCGACCGATGCGCAGCACCGCGAAAGCGAACAGACACATCGCGGCCACCAGCACGCACCATCGCATCTCGACTATGCGTGTCGCCGGAGTTGGCGCCGATTCTTGCTCACAGAATTTCACGAATTGGCGTCCCTTCTGTGAGAATCGGGATCGGGCGACCGGAGTGATCGGCGAACGAGAGTGAGGTGTCGATTCCCATGACTTCGTAGATCGTGGCCAGCAGGTCGTGCGGCATGAGCGGGCGTTCGATGGGGAACTCGGCGCGGGAGTTGGTTTGGCCGACCACCGTGCCGCCGCGAAGGCCACCGCCCGCCATCATCACCGAGATCGCGTCGCCCCAGTGATCGCGGCCGGGGATCGGGATTCCCGGTTGGCCGGTGTTGATCTTCGGTGTGCGGCCAAACTCGCCCATCACGATCACGAGCGTTTTGTCGAGCAGGTCGCGGTCAATGAGATCGTCCATCAACGCTCCAACCGCTTTGTCCACTGCCTCCAACTTCCCACCGTGGCCGACCTTGATGTTCGAATGATCGTCCCAGTGTGGCATGTCCACCGTGACGAATGTGCAACCCGCCTCGACCAAGCGGCGAGCCATCAGCGTGTAGCGGCCCCACGGGTTGTCACCGTACTTGGCCGACAGTCGCGGGTCTTCCAGATCGAGGTTGAACGCCCGTCGTGCTTTCCCGCCGAGGACCATCGACAGCGCATCCTGTTGATGCCGGTCGATTGTCTCCATGACATGCTTCTGATCGACGGCGCGGTTCATCTGGTCGAGACCTTGCAGCAGCGACCTGCGGCTCTCGGCCCGAGTCGCCTCAAACGATTGGAGGCTGTCGAGACACTTTGGCCGACCGACCTTCACGTTGTATGAGTAGTGGAGGTACTTCGATTCGGTATCGACATCGAACGGGTTGTACGCTGCGCCGAGGTACGCCGCTCCCTGATAGCCTGGGAACAGGTAGATGCTTTGAGCCGCAGGCAGCCCGACATACGCGGGCATCCCCGGCGCATTCGGTCCGCGCACGCGAGAGACATACGAACCGACTGACGGATACTTCTGAGGCAGGTCGGCGGTCGTCGAACCGAAGCGGCCGGTCAGCATCCAGTGGCCACCGGCGAAGTGATCGCCCGTCCCGTGATGCAGCGACCGGATGAAGACCATCTTGTCGGCATGCTTCGCGTGCTGCGGCAAGGTTTCAGACAGGAAGATGCCCGGCACGTTGGTGGCGATCGCGTCGAACGGGCCACGGTACTCGGACGGTGCGTCAGGCTTGGGGTCATACGTTTCGAGTTGACTCGGCCCGCCATCGAGCCAGATCAGGATGACCGACTTGTCGTTCTTCGTCGCCGCCCCAGCCGCCCGCAACTTGTACAGGTCGCCCAAAGCCAGCCCGCCAATTCCCAGTGTCCCCGCCTTCAAAGCCGTCCGTCGCGACATTCCCGAACAGTTGGCGAACGGAGTCCCGGTTTCAAGCTGTAACATGGACGAGTCTCTTCATGATGTCTTCTCGCCCGAGTCTTGCGAGGATGAGATTTAGACTTACAACGCTTACTCGGTCCTGTCGCTGCCAAACAGTCTTCAGCCCAGAAAGCGGCACATCTTTCTTCATCGGCACTCGATCACACTGAGATCAAGAAAGAGGCGATCAGCCGGTCTGCGCGATACCTCGAACCGGTGGTGAGCGTGACGGCGCTGGGGGCGGCGAAGCACCGACCCCAGCCGCACGAGTCACGTCATCCACTTCAGAACGAGTCAGGTTTGCAAGAGCCGCTTGGCTTCGTCGAAGCCAGGTGCTGGGCGGCCGCATTCGCTCGCGGCGACTCGGGCCAGGGCGATGAGGTGACGCCAGCGGAAGGCGGCGCGTGTCTCTGCAAATTCGTGGCTGACGGTGCGATAGAACTTCTCGGCGTGCAGCGCGCCGTCTTCGCTGATCGAGTACTTCAGCAGGACATCGAAGACCGCTCGTGGTGATTGATCGAGCTTTGAATAAGCGGCCACGGCGGCACAGGCCAGAGCTTGATCGTTGGCCAGGATCGCCGCGTCGAGCAGGCCGAGCAACGAGGCTGGCGTGGCTTGAGCTGACTTGGCGACGAGTTGCTCAACGTGGTCGGCCAGCGGCCACGGCTGCCACTTGAGGAAGTCGCCACCGCGTGAACCGCGATCATGAGCGACCTGCCACGCGCCGAGAATCAGGCACGCCGCCGTGTTTCGCGCGTTGCTGACGCGCGCCATATTGCGCCACGCGTTGGCGGAATCACAGGCATGAACTCCGATCGAGTCGCCATGCACGCTGCCGATCGGCTTGCCCGCCGAAGCCTGCTTTTCAGGGCGACCCATGTCGCGCAGCAACAGTTGATTGGCGGCGAGCGTGAGTGCCTCACCAACCGCCTCGGGAGCGAACCCTTCCGCCAGAGCTGCCGCGACCGCTTCAGCCGCTTGGTCGGGAGTCGCTTCAAAAATCGTGCGACTCAAATGCTCGACCCATTCATCACTGGCAGCCTTCGTTCCGAGTGGCTTTGCCGGCAGCTTGAACTGGTCGAACAGCTTCGGTAGCAACCGGCTTCCACCGCGAGCGTAGTCGTTGTTGTTGCCGCATTCGGCCTTCACACAGTATCGCACGGACTGTCGCAGCATCGTGTGAGCATGTTCGCGACCGACGATGTCGAGCAGTTCCCACGCGCGGTACGGCATCACCACGCGATGAACTTCGGTGTTGTCCTGCACGACTTCGAGAATTTCATTGAACGCATCGTCGGCTGATCGCTGTGCAATTTGAGCGAAGAGCTGTTCCGCCTTGTCGCGGTCCTTTCCCAAGACCGCTTCGTGCAGTCCGCCCGTTGAGCCGGATGCGGCTGCGACGGGATGCAGGATTTCGGACTTGTGCCCGCCGTGCTCTTGGATGCGGCTGCTGTTGCGGTAAAGAACTTTGAGCACTGGCAGCGGACTTTGTTCGGACGGCAGTTCGCGCGACATCTGATAGGCGGGAGACAGGGCCATCATGGTGTGGAAGCCGATGTAATCTTCACCGCCGAACGTGCGCGCGTTGGCCAGAGCCGCCGCTGCCACGATGTCCCTCAGGGAAGTTCCGGCCTTCCACTTCTCAACAATCTGTGGCAGTAGCTTGGCGGCGGCAGTGTCTTGCATCAGTCGCACGAGCGGCTCGCGATCACCGAACGTCAGATCGTTTGTGGCATCGTTCTCCGCCCACGCTTGAGTCAGCCCCATGTCGAACGCCGTGCCATAGCCGACCCCGGCCACCAACATGCCCCGTCCCACATCCGCCAGAAAATCGCGCCGCGTTCGTGTCGTCATGATGGCCTCGTTGAAAAGAGATTTGGTTGAGCCAGTCCGTCGGGTGGCTGGCTGATGTGCGGCCGATGATACCCCTAATCAGATCAAATCAGCAAAGTCTTGTCGGAGTTATCGAGGGGGAGAGGTGAAGAATTCAGGTTGTGGTGGCGTGGCGCAGAATCAAATGGCATCGCGTCACACACGGGATTCGCGCGAGATGGTCTTTCGGCTACACACCGGCTCGCCATTGGGTGGCCAGTACCTGACCCCTCACTTTGGCCTCTGACCCCAGATCACTGGTCGCGGTCGGTTCAAGGGAGTTGCCGGGAGGCGCGATGGGTTCGGGAATTTCACTCGTTCGGTTGCCGTGGGGGATCGTGTGCTGCGCGGCGGCGCTCGTGGCACTCGGTCTGACGGGGATTGCCCGCGCGGATGAACTCAATGACGGGCCGGACTATTTTTTAAAGCAAGTGACGTGGGTGTTGATGTCGCTGCCGGTGGTTGTCGCTTCGCTGGCGGTGCCGTACCGGTTTTGGAAACCGATCGGGTATTGGCTGTTCGCGGCGTCGTTGCCGTTACTCATCGTCGTGCTGTTCATGGCGAAACGAGGTGGGGCTCGGTGTTGGATTCCGCTCGGTGCCTTCGATCTCCAGCCGTCGGAGATCGTCAAGCTGACGTTCATCTTGGCGTTGGCTCAGTACCTGATGTACCGCGAAAACCATCGCCGTCTGACGGGGCTGATCGTTCCATTTCTGATCACGCTCGTCCCGCTCGGCCTGATCCTGATCGAGCCTGATCTCGGGTCGGCCATGCTGTTCGTGCCGGTGCTGTTTGCGATGCTGTTCGCGGCCGGTGCGCGACCGCGTCATCTAGTGTGTGTGGCGTTGCTCGGCGTGGCACTCAGTCCCATCTTCTGGATGAAGATGAGCATCGAGCAGAAGTCGCGTGTGACGGCCTTGTTCTCACAAGTCGATGGCGGCCCCAATCCAGGCGGCGACCGCTGGCATCAACATCAATCCAAGTTGGTCATGTCACTCGGTGGCGTGTGGGGCAGTGTATCGGGCGGCGAGACGCTCGACGATCCCGATGCCTACCGCCTGTTTGCGGCTCAGACCGACTTCGTCTTCTGCATGGTGGGCGAACGTTGGGGCTTGGTCGGTGGGCTGGTGACGTTGGCCGCGTACCTCGCTCTGTTCGCGTTCGGACTGATGATCGCCGGAGCGACACGCGAACCGTTCGGCCGGTTGATCGCCGTCGGCATCGTGACGCTGCTGGCCACGCAAACGGTCATCAACACGGGCATGACGGTCGGCTTATTACCCGTCGTCGGGATCACGCTGCCGCTGATGAGCTACGGCGGTTCCAGCCTGCTCACCACGGCCATCGCGCTCGGCCTGCTGATGAACATCGGCCTCAGACCCGGCTACGAGATGACCCCCGATCCGTTCCGGTTCGAGTGATTTTCCCGTGCGTGATACAGTCGACTTGTGTGACGTGAAACCGTTGTTCCCTTGGAGTCCAGCCATGAATGCCCATGCTGCCGTTTGGTCTGCTCTCGCGACCCTGCCCGACCCTGATCATGAGCCCCCAGCCATTCCCGATCTCGACCGTGGTGCGAACTCATTCTTGTGGTGGTTCATCGAGACGATGGGTTTGACCGGCTTGATCGTGATCGTGCTGGGAGTCGCGATCTTCATCGCGGTGTGTCGAGTTGTGTCGAAGAGTCGGCAGACATCCACCCTCGCGGCTTATCTGGTTTTGCTCCCGTTGCCAATGTTCATCGAAGTCCTCGATCAGCTCAGAGGGATCGTGGCGTCGCTGTCGGTTCTGTCGCAGTCGGAGACGCACCTCTCCAATCAGGAGTGGGCCGGTTGTTTCGCCGGGAATGCGGTTTCGATGTTTCTGGCGCTGCTGGTGACGCTCCCGTCGTATCTCGTCCTTGCCTACGGGTTGCTGGCCAGCACGCGCGGTTGCTCCGACGCAGCGCCCTCGTGAATCTTGCCGGTCTGAGTCGCAAAGCGACGGCAGCCCACGGGAGATGGCTCATTGCCACGGTCGAGCCGCGAAGCGGCGGCAGTCGGCGCGAAGACAATCTTGCCTCCTGCCGCCGCTTCGCGGCTCAAGTTCGGGATGCCGTGCGACCCGTGGGCTGATGCCCACGGCTATTCGCTGACATCGCTTCGCGATTGAAGAAGGGCTGACGCCCAAGAACCGGGGGACTGACACCCAAGGGCGCTCACTTTGTCGAAATCACCAAGTAACCCGCAGCGTCAGCGAGGGAGTTCCTCGTGTTTTTCGGCGTGTTTGACTCCCTCGCTGACGCTGCGGGTTATAAAGTGAGTGCCATTGGGCTGACGCCGCCCCGCTCAGATGTCTCATCACAGACCGCGCGCAGGCTCAAGTCAGCGCGATCACGACCTTGCCGAAGTGCTTCCCCGATTGAAGGTGTTCGTAGGCGGCGCTGGCTTCGGCGAACGGGAAGACTCGGTCGATGACCGGCTTCAAATGGTGTTGAGTCACCGCGCGGTTGAGCGACTCGAACATCGCGCGGCTGCCGACGTAGATGCCGGTCATGCGCAGGCTCTTCATCAGGATGTCGGTCACACGGAGTTCACTGGCGACGCCTGCGAGGACACCGATCAGCGCGACGTGTCCGCCGACGCGGGTCGCTCGCAATGACTTGGCGAACGTTCCCGCGCCACCGACTTCGAGAACGTGATCCGCGCCGCGACCGCCGGTCAGTTCGAGAACCTGCTTTTCCCAATCGGGAGTCGTGCGGTAGTTGATCGTGGCGTCAGCCCCGAGTGCGGTGGCTCGCGCGAGTTTTTCGTCGCTGCTCGACGTGATGATCGCGCGCGCGCCGTGCAACTTCGCGATCTGAAGACCGAACAGTGAGACGCCGCCCGTGCCGAGCAGCACGACGGTTTCACCCGCCTGCACGCGGCCTTGCTCGACGAGCGCGTTCCACGCGGTCAGCGCGGCGCACGGCAGAGTCGCGGCCTCTTCCAACGAGAGATGCTGGGGAACGCGAACGGCACCGTGTTCGGAGAGGGTGACGTACTCGGACAGCATCCCGTGCGCGGAGCCGCCCCCCCGCGCGGCCTGCATCACGTCGGAGTCGATCGGCCCTGAGAGCCAGTTGGGAAAGAACGTTCCCGCCACGCGATCGCCCGGTTGCCAGCGAGTCACACCCTCACCGATGGCCACGACTTCACCGGCTCCATCTGACAGCGGTGTGAGTGGCAGCGTGGCCCGGCCATACGTCCCCTGCATCACGAGCAGATCGCGATAGTTCAGCGACGCGGCTTTCACACGCACGATAATCTCACCGCGAGCCGCCTGCGGTTCCGGGCGATCAACCCACTTCAGGCCATCCAGACCGCCGGTCGCTTGAAGTTCATACGCTTTCATCGCAGGTCGCTTTCGGTATGTACGGGTGAAGAGGAAAAACTCACCACGGATTTCACGCAGGGCACGGATGAAGACGGGACAAGAAGGTGTTGGGCAAAGCAGGCGTTAGGCACCAACGTGCTGTCGTTTTAGAGGCGGACCGAAAAGTCGCCGTTGCGAGGGAACCGAGAGTCTTTTACTTGGTCTGCATTTTATCCGTGCCCTCGGTGAAATCCGTGGTTGAACTCTTTTGGTTTTCACTGCGGCCCGGATGTTCCTTTCAGGCATGACGGACTTCGATCAATTGATAACTTCCGACGCGGGGGGCGGCGAGTGGTTTCAGGTTTTCATCAAACAAGCGACAGGTCAGGCCGTGATCGGGGATCAGCTTCCAAAATCGTTCGGCTCGCATCCGGCCACCATCCACGAACCAAGCCGTTCCGCCGGGGGCGAGCATGCGTTGAGTGAGGCTCAGCAGCGGCTCATGGTTGCGATCTTCGTACAGCAACTCGCAGCCCCAAATCAGCGGGAACAGCTTTTCAGGCGGCTGACGCCAGTCGATCACGAGTCCCTCGGCGTGGCCGTACCCGGCGCGACGTGCGTTGAACAGTGCGAGGTCCACCGCCTTCGGCTCGTAGTCGCTGAACGTCACCTTCAAACCGCGACGGAGTCCCGCCAGACCGGGGAGACCGATCCCGGCACCGAGTTCGAGAACCTCGGCATCGCGCGGCCAGTCGGTCCGCAAAATGGTCGCCACCATTTTGATGGAGGCAGGCCAGAGATAGGCCCAGTACGGCATGTACTCATCGCGATCGAAGGCGGCGTGAACTTCGGTGTCTTCCAAAAACGCATCGGGCGACGCGGGGAGGACGAGCTGAAACGAATGGCCTTCGATGATCCATTCTCGCTCGGCCCAACCGCCGGGAATCGCGGTGAGTTCGGCGGGTGGAGCCACCATCGGTTGCGGCAAGTCGCGCAGTTCAAGCGAATCGGAGGACGCCGGGGCAGGGGACACTGTCATGGTTGAGAGACCTCGCTCGCGGTGCCACCGCGCAGGAATGGCTTCATGGTTTCGAGCTGCTTCAAGTGGATGCCTCGCACCCGACCGACATCGCTCGCGTCACGAAACGGACCACGTTCGACGCGGTCGGCGACGATCCGCTTGGCCAATTTCTCACCGATCCCGTCGAGCTGTGCCCACTCGACCCACGATGCCGTGTTGATGTCGAGCGAATAGAAGTATTCGCGCGGTTGCAGGCTGGTGATCTCGACCGACGCGGTTCCCCAGCGAGAGAGCTTCAGCCAGTGAACGGTCAACAACGCCAGCAACACCACGAGCAACATGCCGACAAAAAGTTGATCGCTGCGCCGCAGCCAGAGCGGCGCGGAGATGCCCTGCGCATCAGGTTTGTCAGCGCGGCTTTCTGAAGCGACGCGATCATCCGGCTCAGCAAGAGCCGTCTTCAAGGATGAGTCAGCGCGAGAAGCGGCTTCTGCAACACCGGGCCGCTCCGCAGAGCTCGGTGGCTCGACGAGGTCGGACTGTTCAACAGGATCGGGCATCGTCGAGTCGCCTCATTCGTCACGAGCGACGTGCCCGGACGGGCGGCGAAGATAGCGGAGCCGTTCCCAACGCGCAAGGCTGTGGCGATTCACCTGCCTGATGCGGCGATAAGGAACGAGGTCGCATCACTTCCCTAAGGATGACACAAACCGAGGCTAGCGCCCTGCGGCTCATCGGGAAGTAATTGTGGCCCCTTCTCCAAGTGACATTTTGTGAGGCTGTCACCGATCGACTTGAGGATCGTGTTACCGTGCGCGAGGCACCGTTGCGGAGTTGCTTTGGCGCGGTGCCTGCTGTCCGCCATTCGAGGAAGGGCCAGCGCCGTTGTTGCGTGGTACGACCGCTCCGTTCGTTCCCTTGGCTCCGGGAGCGGGTGGCTGAGCAGTCCCCGCTTCCTGAGAGGGAAGCACTAGCTTGTAGCCCTTCTTGCGCAAGTCGGGATGGAACGGATCGCTGTCGCCGAAGACACCCGCCAATTTGGCCTTTAGGCTGCGGTTGTTCACGTCGAGGATCTCGAACCTGTAAACGGTCTCCAAGCTGTCGCTCTGGTCGTACATCCGAACCGCAATGGGGAGATACGACTTCTTGTCGAGCATGATCTCGGCCGTTTTGTAGTTGTCGGCATCTGACTGTCGGCGTGGGACGATTTGAATCATCACCGTTGTCGCTGTGTTCGACAGAAGCGTCAGTTGGAATCGCTTCTGTGCCTCGGCGGACTTCATGCCAAACAAGAAGGGCAGCGGCCCGTCGATGATTTTCGTCCCGCGCAGATGCTCGGGAACGGGTGCGACTTCATAGGTTTTCTCGTCGCCATTCACCATGACGATTTCGTCGCCATTGCAAATCCACATTTCGTCACGATCCGCTTCGAGTCGGTAGGGCTTTCCCGATTGCTTGCCGACTTTTTTGGAGACCTCGTTCTTCTTGGGCGGCAATCCGACGAGATCGATACGTCCCTTGTCAGGGGTCTCGACATAGAATTTTCCGTCGGCGCGTTTCTCTAGATCAAAGACGCTGTTGTAGACGAAACGCGTGTGCCTGCCGTGGAGCGATTTGATCGCCCCCGACTTCTGTTCCCATTCGTCGAGGATCTCCTTCAACTCGGGCGACACCGGCTCGATGATCATCGGGTTATCACTAGGCCGAGGTTGCTTCGGAGCCTCGGCAATGTTGGCTTGGGCCGCTGTTTGCGAGACTTGACCGGGCTTCGGTGCCGGTCCCGATTTGGAAGCGGGGGGAGGAGCCTGTCCCGGCCGCAACATCGGCTTACCGGCGGGTTGTTGAGCGAACAGGCTTGTGGCGAGAGCCGACAATGCGAGCAGACCGCACGGGACGGCGAAGTATCGAAGGGGAGCGCGCATGATGAGACGGATCATCCTGATCGGAGGCATGTGGGTCTTCCATGAACCGCACGCAGACCGCGCTCGGCCGAGGGCCAAAGCGAGGTTGAGGGGGGCGGAATCTAGTCGAAGCCCCCGAACGCAGCCAGACCGATTTTCGAGCCGTTTTCGGCGGCTGATTGCCCGCTGTTCCAACCGCCTCTATCATCCGACGCGACAGCGCTCGGGCGATGTTTGGATGTGGCGGAAAACGTCTTTCTGAGCGGGGCGGCGTCAGCCCCCTGGCTCTTGGATGAACACGGGCTGACGCCCAAATCCAAGGCCAGGGGGCTGACGCCGCCCCGCTCGGGAAGGCACACGAGGGCTAACGCCCAAGAGTCGCGCTGGGGTTGCGATCACGGGCACGTTTTCCAAAGTCAGGGGTCTGATTCCGATGGGATTTTTTGCGAAGCTCAGGCAGGGGTTGCAGCGCACGAAGCAACTCCTGCAGACCGATATCCGTGACCTGTTCAAGACGGGCGAGATCCTCGACGAAGCGAAGCTCGAAGAGTTTGAAGCGCGTTTGATCCGGACGGACATGGGCGTTGCGGCCTCATCGCAAATCGTGGGCGAATTGCGGACGAAGTACCTCGGCCGGACACTGGTCGTCAGCGACGTGTGGTCTACGGTGAAGGAGACGCTGAAGACGATCCTGCGTGGAAACGACGACGTGACGTGGGATCCGGATCGCCCACTCTCGCCGCTCAAATTTTCCGATGGCAAGCCGACGGTGATCCTCGTGACGGGAGTCAACGGCACGGGGAAGACGACCTCCATCGCGAAGATTTCCAAGCTGCTCACGTCTCAGGGAAAGAGCGTGATGCTGGCGGCGGGCGACACGTTTCGCGCGGCGGCCGTCGAGCAACTCACGCTTTGGAGCCAGCGGTTGGGCTGCGCGATTGTGACTCGACCGAGTGGCACCGATCCGGCGAGCGTCGCGTACTCGGGGTGCGACGAGGCGCTGAAGGCGGGCGTGGATGTCCTCATCATCGACACGGCCGGTCGGCTGCATAACCAAGCGAATCTGATGAAAGAGCTGGAGAAGATTCGCACCGTGATCGGGAAGAAAATTCCCGGCGCTCCGCACGAATGCCTGCTCGTGATCGATGCCACCACCGGACAGAACGGCCTCAACCAAGCCGAGCACTTCGGCAAGGCGGCGAACTGCACGGGGATCGTGTTGGCGAAGCTCGATGGCACGGCCAAGGGAGGCGTGACGGTGGCCATTCGCCAACGCATGGGCATCCCCGTCAAATACGTCGGCGTTGGCGAGCAAATCGACGATCTGGAACTCTTCAACCCGGATCGCTTCGTCGATGCGCTGTTCGACGAGGCGTGACGGTGAGGTCGCTGTTCAGCAGAGGTTCAACCACGGATTTCACGGAAGGCACGGATCGGGCAAAGGCCAAGAAATTTTCTCTTGTCTTATCCGTGTTCTCAGTGAAATCCGTGGTTATTTTTTTGCCTCTTCACAGCTTCCTCGAAGTCTCAACGAATCGTCCCGGTCGCGCGATCCGGGTTCGCGGCCTCGAACGGGTCGTCTTCCTCGGCGGAGCGTTGGACCGGTTTTTTTGTGGGCCGCGCGGTCGTGGGTGGGTTGAACGGTTCGTCGGTTGAGTAGTCTCGCGGCACGGTGTTGTTGCGGCGCGTCGGCAGGGTGAAGTCATCTTCCTCTTGCACGCGTGGCGAGCGCGGCGTGGGAGTTTGTGGTGCCGTTCGGGGGCGGCGAACGGGGGCCGCATAGTCATCGTCGAATGAAGTCGGTTGCAGTAGCGAACGGCCGTCGTCGAGTGGCTGTCGAGATGGCGTTCGAGGCAACGTTTTCGGTTGGTTGCGGCTGGTTGTGGTCGCTCGCTCGAAACCGGGGGCGTTGTGCGGGTCTTGCAGTTCGATCGGCAATTGATCGCCCAGCTTGTGCAGGTACGGTTCGAGGATCAGGTGCATCGCGTGCGGCAGGACCGGGTAGATCGTGGAGATTAACTTGGAGGCGATCGTGCTGCTGTTGGACTTCAGAATCGTCTCGCGCGAGGGCGGAAACCAGATCAGCAGAATGCACGTCGCCGACAACGTGACGATCACACCCTTCAGCCCACCGAGGATCGCGCCGAGATGCCGATCGAACTCCGTGAGCTGTGCCTTTTCGACCCCTTCTCGAAACGAGCGGAAGAACAGGTACACCGTCAGCGACACGAGGATGTAGATCGTGACGAGTGCGAACAGTCGGTTGAGCGGTGGCTGGCCGAAGTAGTGGGCGGCCGTGACCGACATCGGCATCGCGATCATGTAGCCCGCCACCAGCGAGACGATCGGAGCGATCTGCCACGCGGCCCCTCGCCAAAAGCCATGCACGATCGTGTACAGCACAATCAAGCCCATCACGCCATCGTAAATTGTCATCGTCGATTCCTTCGTCGCTGCGGTCGTTCCATCTCGGCTTGAACAGGTCGCGTTAGTGAGTCGTCGCGGAGTGACTGGGTCTACTTTCCTTGCGGGGCCACCCGGTCGCCGTTATCTCCATTCGTCGTCCAATCTCATCCTGCGGGCGGCTCGCGGGCGCGGGGACTGCCAGTCATCGTCCGGTAGCTCAGGCTGTTGAGCCGTTCTTGCGCGGGGCGTTCCTGAGCGCGGGGCTGCGATCGGACGATTCATGTCACGTTGATCCTCGTCCCAGCGGGAAGCACCGCGCGACGAGTCATCAAACTGAGCCGCATCGCGTCGGACTTCATCGGGTAATTGTTGAGTCGGCTGATTCGCGTCGTAGGGAATTCGCCGCGAAGTTGGTCGCACGGCAGTTGGAGTGCGCGAGACCACTGGCGCGCGAACTGGTGTTCGCTTGGCGAATGGTAACGGCGTTGTTTGAATCCCTTTGTCGTTGGCGGCGAAAAGCGTCAGCAGGCCGAGCAGGCAATAGGTGCTGAGCGTCGCGCCGGGATCGTCGCCGAACAGCTTGAGCGCAGTGCCGAACGACTTTTTGACGCGCGGGACTCCCGCCCCGAACTCCAAGCTCCAAATTTCGTCCAACATCAGGTGCGTCATGTAGCCGAGCGTCACGCCGAACGCCTTGTAGTACCGGACGAGACTCACGCCCTCATCACAGATCAAGTAGCCGATCAGTCCGGCAATGATGGCCGCTGGAATGCTGTGAAACATCCCGCGATGAACCGACACCGACTTCAGGACCGACCCCAGCCCGAAGCGGATTACCAAATAGATTGGAGCGCCCGCGAGAACCATGTGTTCGACGCTCATCCCGTGCGCTTGGAATCGTTGGAAGAGAAGCATCGGCACGAGTGCGGCGGCGAGTGAGATCGTCTCGCGCGCAGGAATGCCGCTGTCGCTGTCGAGATCGGGCATGATCCCCGCGATGGAGCAGAGACCGCCCGCCAGCACGCACGTCGAAAGCTGCAAGTCGTATTGCGCACTGCCCCACATGGCATAGCCCATGCCCACGGCAGTACTGACGGCGATGTGCGTGTGAAAACCGGCCACGGCGACGAGTCCGCGATCGTGAAAGAGGGAGAGTAGACGAGAGCGACGCCAAAGCTGATCGAGGCGATCCGAAGTTGCCGACAGAACGATTCAGCCGCGCACGAACGAGGGGCGCGAACCGTCAGTTTCTCACTCCGCAGCCTCAACAGCGGCGGGACGGTATCCGTGGACCGAAAACCGGTCAAGATGAAGCGCGCGGCCGAAGTCCGGCTTAGCTTTGTTAGCCGGACTTCCCTTCCAGTGGACCGCCCGCTTTGAAGTCCGGCTTTCGGAAAAGCCGGACTTCAAAGCGTTGAGGTCGGCATCACAGCCCGTAGGTCAGCACCCACAGCACGAGGAAGGCGGCTCCCATGAAGCCGATGATTTGGAGGAACAGCCGGATCGCGCGACTGAGGATTCGCTCGGGCAATTCGTATCGGCTCGCACTGTAAGTCAGGCTGATCGCCAGCGCGAGCGGCAGCAGATACCACGTCGTATTGGCTTGGGCGAGCAACAGTGGGAGGAACATCGGGCGGAACCTTGAAAAGGAGATCAGCGGTCAGAGTTCTCGTAGGGTGGGCATCAATGAAACAGTTCGTTCGTTTAACCGCGTGGGCAACGCCCCGCGCGTCGAAGGCGAAACAGC
>JAYVDI010000434.1:0-4456 GCA_043749505.1 Schlesneria sp.
GGTCGAACCTTGCGGGTCTTGCCGATCAGAGCGAACGCGCGGCCGGAACAGAATCGTTTAACCGCATGGGCAACGCCCCGCGAGTCGAACGCAGAACGGGCCGATTCGACACTCGACGCGCGGGGCGTTGCCCACGCGGTTAAACGAACCCGCTTTCGATAGCACTCTGCGACCACATCACCGGCTGTTATCCAAGCGGATGATGCGGCCGGAGGCGAAGCCGCAGATGATCCAGTCGCCGAGTGGCGACATCAGGACGCGGGTGATGTCTTCTGGTGGAGAGAGCTGCCAGAGGAGGCCACCGTCATCGTTGATGAAGAAAAGCTGTCGCTCGAACGTGGAGACGACGAGGTGCTTTTTCGCGAAGCCGCACGCGAGCAGACTGACCGTGCCGTCCGAGACAAAGCTGCCGCGCGAAGTGCCCTCGTCACCGTCGAAGAGCTGCGCGCCGTGGGTGAATCCCGCGAGGAACAGGTTGCGACCGTCGCCCGTTGCGGCGAGATCTCCCACGTTGGACCAGACTTTTTCGGTCCAGACCGCGTTGCCCGAAAGAGCGTATCGTCCGACCAAGCCATGATCGGCGGCACCGATCATCTCGCGGGAAGTGGCCAGCAGTTGGAGGTATCTCAACGGGCGAACGGACTCGAACCGACTGTACTTTTTGTTCTCGGCGGAGAGGACCATGTTCACGCCGTTGGCCATCGCGACAGCGACGTGCGTCCCGTGCGGATCGACGGAGATTGCCGTCACCTCGTCGGGCATCTCGCGCGTCCAACTGAACTGCAACTTGCGATCGAACCAGCCGACCATCACGTTGTCGAAGGCCGCCGCGCCGACGGTCCCGTTGTCTGACCAGGCGACTCGTTGAAATTGATGGCGTGTGCGCGTCTGCGACTGAACGTGGCCGCGACGATCCAGTAGATAAAGCACGCCTGAAGTATCAGCCGCGATGACTTCTCCCGTCTCGCGACCCAGTCGGATATCGGCCAGCGGAGCATCGACCGTAAACGACCAACGGAGCGTCGGTGAGACGCCCCGTCCGGTGTAAACCCAGTCGTCGGTCGCTCTGTCATTCATCGTTTGGCCATCTGTTTGCGGAGGACTTCCAGCCCCGCTTCGACATCTCGATCGTCATCCAGTGAGTCTTTGCGGCGACCTCGTTTGGCCGAAGCTTGCGCCGTGTCTTCCGGGATCGTGATGTCGGGTTTGATCCCAACCTTGCCGAAGGTCTCACCGTTGGGAGCGTAGAACTTGGCGGTTGTCAGACGGAATCCAGAGTCAGCCTGACCGGGGAGGATACTCTGCACCGACCACTTGCCGTAGGTCTTGCGGCCCACGATGGTCGCTCGGTGATGGTCTCGCACCGCACCGGCCACGATCTCACTGGCACTGGCACTGTCGCCATCGGTCAGCAGAACGAGCGGCACGTTCCACGTCCCTTTGGCGTGAGCTTCGTAGATCGAGTTCTGATCGGTGGTGCGTCCCTTCGTCGAGACCAGCACGCCGTCGGCGATGAACCGGTCGAGTACTTCCACGGCTGAGTTCAGCAGTCCACCGGGGTTGCCTCGCACGTCCCAAATCAGAGCTTTCATCCCTTCACGGTTGAGCTTCACCAGGGCGGCATCGAGTTCCTCGACCGTGTTCTTCTGAAAGCCGGTCATCCGGATGTAGCCGATGCCATTGTTACGGTCGATGATCTTCGCGATCGGGATGCTCTTCACTTTGACGGCTCGCCGCACGAGCGTCGTCACTTGTTCTTTGCCCGTGGCGGGATCGAGTAAAGTCAGGCGGAGACGTGTCCCCTCTTTCCCTTGCAGCAACTGAGCGGCTTCCTCGGTGGACATCTTGCGACTGTCTTTGTCGTTGATCGCCACGATGATTTCGCCAGCAGTCGCTCCCCCTTCCTCCGCAGGGCTGTCGGCCAGCACGTTCATCAACAGCAAGCCCTTGCCGGAGTCTTCCTTCATCTCGATCCCGATCCCGACGAACTCACCGTCGATGTTATTGTAGAGATCATCGAGTTTGCCCGGCGTGAGATAGCTGCTGTAGTCGTCGAGCGAGTTACAGCCGCCGAAGACGAATTCCATGACGACGGCCGCAGGTGCCAAGCCGAGTTCGCGTTGAGTCAGATCGCACAATTCGGCCACCGTCCGGCGGGCCTGATCGTGGCTGGAGACCTGTTTGTTCCAGTAAGTTTCTCGCAGCGTCCGACGGACCTTCGAGACCCGCGCTGATTCCACATTCGGCAGGTTGCGATGCAGAAACTTCTCGTTGGCGAGCGCGAAGTACAGGCTTTCGGTCCCGTGGGCGAGGACATTCGTCGGGGTGACGTTCTCCACGTAGTAACGTCTCACCTTTTCAAGCATGTCGTCGAAATACGACATCGACTCGGGCTGCGACAGCAGCAGCAGTCGATCCAGAAATGTTTTGTCGGCATAGCGGCGGTCGATGGAGAATTGTCTCTTGGACTGCCGCAAACCCGACTGGAACGACTCATTTTCGGGCCACGTCTTGAGCGACTTGTCGTAGTGCTCGATGGCTTCCGCCCAGCGGCGCTCGGTCCGAAGTTCGTTGCCGACTCGTTGCGCCTGCTGCTCATTGTCGGCAACAACTTGATTTTGGGCACCGCGAGCATCAGCGATCGGCATCGGCGAACCGACGAGACCGGTGGCGACGGCAGTTGTCAGCGCGACAATTGACCGTCGAAAGAGCGTAGAGAAAGACATGAAAGCCCCCTCGGATTCGTTGAACCAAACGACACGCCGATCCCGCTCACTCCCCCTCGAAGTGAACGCTGGCGTGACAAAGTGGCCCCGAATCCCTGTGGTAGGTCGTCATCAGGTGTTGCCCGATCACGACAGCCGCGTTGTCGAAAGTGAATATAGGCCGGGTTTTGACCGTGGTCAAACTGCACTATTCTTTGGGGCAAGATTGCAACCGGCACAACACGACGTGTTTATCAACCAAGTTCCAACTGCCCTGATTGCAAGGGTTTGGCAACCTAAGGGCGACCCGAATGGTCAGGCAAATCGGGCCGCCAGCCCGCAGAAAATGCGGTGACGATTCCTCCGATGAAGTTCGGCTGAAGAGTACGTTTAGGGCCATTTCCCTTTGGTCTCCCCCGCTTTGCTGAGCTTCCAGGATGTGGCATTAAAGCCTGACACCCAAGCGAAGAAGATCTGCTGCGACTCCCTTCGCTTGCGCGTCAGGCTTCAATGCGACCATGAATCATCCGAACTATCTTTTCTGCGTCTCGCGAAACAGGGGCGACTGTGCCAAGGTGAAGAGCATGACTTCTTCGCCGGTGGTGGTGCTGATGTCGTGATGCAGGCTGATCACATTGACGCCAGTGGCAGCTTGGATCATCGTTTCCATGACGGGGCGTGCCAGTTCGATCAATTGAGTGCGGACTTGTTTGAGCAAATCCCGCCCCTTCTCGGGGAGGAGCGTCTTGACCAGTTGTTGTTCGGCCGCAGTCAACACGCCATGAAGACGGACCACCAGTAGGTCACCAATCAAGTGAGTCTGAATGTCCTTCGGCCCCCGGCCCATGTACTCCTGTTCAAAACGCGCGACCCCCTGGCTGATCGCCGCCTCGATTTCACCCTGTGTTTTCATGGCGATCCCATTTTTTAGTGTGCCCGCAGAGACGGTTTCAAAACCACCCGGCAGCGTCAGCGGGGGCGATTCCGTGCGACCATTGCACCTCATACATCACGCGGCCCAAGGTGAGAGATCGGCGAGCCGCATGCCGTCAGGCTGCGGGTTCTTTTGACCGCGTGGCGGAACCCGTGGCCTGACGGCACACGGCTCGCCTCGAACATCTCACTCATGGCCGTGCGAGGTACAATAACGCTCTCGTTGACGCTGCGGGTTGGTGTTCGGGTTTTGAAACCGCATCCAAGCTTTCAGGGTCGTTCCGACGTATCGCCAGTTCCTGTCGGACCACCGACATCGGTGGATGGTCGAGCAGTTAGCAGCCTGTTGAAAAGGTAGGGCGGACACTCTTGTCCGTCGGTTTTCAAGCTGAAAGACGGGCAAGAGTGCCCACCTTACAAGGTTATTCAACAGGCAGTTAGAGGGTTCTCAAAAGTATTTCAGACCGAATGCTATCAATCTCAGAATAAGAAGAACAACCTCCTATCTATTCCCGTTCTGGGAACGTACCGTGACCATTGTATGGGGATGGACGAGTTTGAAGCTCGCACCTCAATCGCAACGGAAGACTAAATAAAGAGCAGTCCGGCCCACGCTGGAAGGTTCGTTAAAAAGTAAGCCGACGCGGTGGAAGACCTCATGGTCTTTTGCCGCGTCGGCTTTTTTCGTTTGTGACTCAACTTCGGACGGGTAATCGTTGACAGGCCGGATTGAGTTGTTGAAGGAATTGGTCTTCGCGCGGGTCGTGAAATTGGCGACATCTGGCGTATGTCGTCGCCGATTGGCCCGCCGATTTCCA
>JAYVDI010000435.1:0-10085 GCA_043749505.1 Schlesneria sp.
GCCCCCCGGTTCTTTGAAAACGGGCTGACGCCCAAGAACCAGGGGGCTGACGCCACCCCGCTCGGAAGCGACTCCG
Source organism: Schlesneria sp. (assembly GCA_043749505.1). Lineage (GTDB taxonomy): Bacteria > Planctomycetota > Planctomycetia > Planctomycetales > Planctomycetaceae > Schlesneria. Next base: position 77 of record JAYVDI010000435.1, read on the forward strand.
ATTTGGCCGTGAGGGGGATGTTCTTGTTCGGCATCACCGTCGCATCGCTGGTGAGTTTCCATTCAACAATCGGTCTCTGCGCCGCTGATGTGGCAGCGGACGCGAAGATTGTTGCGTCCGGCAAACCAACCGTGGTGGTCGTGGTGGGCGCAGAAGGGGCCGTGCAGTTTGAGAAGTTGTTTCACGAGTGGGCCGATCGGTGGGAGGCTGCTGCAAAACAGGCGGGCCACGACGTGATCGCGATCGGGCGCGATGAAGGAGACTCGAAGGAAGTCGATCGCACTCGATTGCAGACCGCGCTGCAAGCGACAGCCGCCGAGAGGAACTTTGAGTTGTGGATCGTGCTGATTGGACACGGTACGTTTGATCGTCGTGAAGCGAAGTTCAATCTGCGCGGGCCGGACGTTTCGGCGAAGGAGTTGGCCGAGTGGTTGAAGCCGGTCGCGCGGCCGACGGCGATCGTGAACTGTGCCGCCGCGAGCGCACCGTTTCTCGGGGCACTGGCGGGACCGAATCGAGTCGTCATCGCGGCGACGAAGAGCGGCTCCGAACAGAACTTCGCGCGGTTCGGCGACTTCCTGTCGCTGGCCATCGCCGATCCGAAGGCCGATCTCGACAAGGACGATCAAACGTCGCTGTGGGAGGCGTACCTCGCCGCCGCACGCCGCACGGCCGAGTTCTATTCGACGGACGGCCGCCTGCTGACCGAACACGCGCTGCTCGACGACAGCGGAGACGGCCTCGGCGTGAGAGCCGATCAGTTCCGGGGCCTGATGCCGATCGAAGAGACGGCTGATGGCAAGCCACTCGACGGACAGCACGCTCACCAGTGGCACCTCGTTCGCAATGCAACGGACTCTGCGCTACCGCCCGATGTCTTGAAGCGGCGAAACGAACTCGAACGAGCCGTCCTCGCACTGCGCGATCGCAAATCAAAGTTGCCGGGCGACGAGTACCTGCGCGAGTTGGAGCGGCTGCTCGTCGAACTGGCCGAACTGAATGAGTCGGCCGGAAAGTAATGAGTGAAAACAGGCGAGCCGGGTGCCGTCAGGCCCCGGGTTCTTGACGCGAATCCGAAGAACCCGGGGCCTGACGGCACCCGGCTCGCCTCAATCAGTTGTCGGTTACTCGCGGGTGATGAACTCGTCGAGGTTCATCAGCACGCGCGAGACGGCCATCCAGGCGGCGGCTTCGAGTGCGGCGATGTCGTGCGGGAGCGGATTCGGGGCGAATTCGGCAGCCGATTTGAGATCGCCCGCGAAGCGAGACCGCTGCTCGTCGAGGTAGCCTCGCAGACGAGCGAGTTCCTGTGACGAGGGCTGCCGCGACAGACAGAGTTCGCAGGCGAGCGTGATGCGCTGCGAATCGTCGCTCATCGGAGTGGAAAGCAGCCGCGAGGCGAGGCCGCGCGAGAACTCGACGAACGTCAGGTCGTTGGCAAGCGTCAGGCTTTGCAGCGGCGTGTTCGATCGGACGCGGCGCGTGCAGGTGACGTTGGCATCGGGGAAATCGAAGACCGTCATCGCGGGGTAGAGACTCGACCGCCAGAGCTGCGTGTACATCGCCTTGCGATGCCGGTCGGATCCGGTCGCCGTCTTCCACGGCTTCTTGTCCTGAGTGAAGTCGAACACGCCATCGGGTTGAGGCGGATAGACCGGCGGGCCGCCGAGTTCTGTGGTGAGGAGACCGCTCGCCGCGAGAGCCGCATCGCGGATGATTTCGGCATCGAGCCGCAACCGACTTTGCCGCGCGAGCAGCTTGTTGACGGGATCGCTCTCGGCGAGTTCGGGTCGGTGGCGCGAGGACTGTCGGTACGTGGCCGAGGTGACGAGGAGGCGGTGGAAGCGTTTGGTGTCCCAAGCGGGTTGAAGGTTGAAGGTTGAGGGTTGAGGTTCAGAAGAAGCGTCTGCGGCTGATTTGGCTCTTGTTTTTCCACTCTCGTCTTTCGACGCTCCTGCGAACTCACTCGCCAGCCAGTCGAGAAGTTCGGGATGCGACGGCGGCGTTCCCTGCGTGCCGAAATCGTTCTCGGTCTCGACGAGGCCACGGCCGAAATACTTTTGCCAGATGCGGTTCGTGGTGACTCGTGCGGTGAGCGGGTTCTCAACGGAGACGAGCCAGCGGGCGAGGTCGAGGCGGGTGGAAGTGGTCGAGGTTTGATCGTTGAGGTTTGAGGGTGAAGTCGCAGAGACGGCGTCCGGCTTCGGCTCGTCCTTCTGATTCTCAACCTTTCCCAGTACCGCAGGGACAGCCGGTTCGACCTTCGTCCCTTTGCGGAGGAAGTCGCCTCGCAGGTGGATGAAGGTGTCGCGCGGTTTGGCCAGTTCCTGCATGATCATCGTCGAAGGGAACTTTGGTTCGTCGGCGCGCAGTTTGGCGATCTGTTCGAGCTGCGGATACTTTTCGCGGGCGACCGGCTGACTTCGGAAGTAGGCATCGACATCGCGTTTGTGCGTGGCCGAGCGGTCGCGCACCGGGAGATCGACGCCGTTCTTCACGTTGAATGGCAGTTTGCTTTTGTCGTCGTCGCTGAGCGTCTTCTCCCACTCAAGCTGGTCGGCAAGGATCGCTTCGGTCGAGGCTTTGATCGCCTTGTCGAGCTTCGCGATCTCGGCGCGGATCGACTTCTGCCGGCCTTGTTCGCCCCGCGCGAGTTGCTCGGATGACGGAACATCCATGCGTGGCGCGGCTGGGTCGCCGCCGGTGAAGGTCGTGTTGTTGAAGAACGCGAAGAACTGGTAGTACTCGCGCTGGCTGAGCGGGTCGTACTTGTGATCGTGACACTGACAGCAGCCGACGGTCAGGCCGAGAAAGACCGTGCCGGTTGTGTTCACGCGATCGACGACGGCTTCGATCCGGAATTGCTCGGGGTCGGTCCCGCCCTCTTCGTTGATGAGCGTGTTGCGGTGAAAGCCCGTCGCGACGATCTGGTCGAGTCGTGCGCTCGGCAGCATGTCGCCCGCCAGTTGCTCGACGACAAATTCATCGAACGGCAGGTTGCGGTTGAACGCACCAACCACCCAGTCGCGGTACTTCCAGATCGTTCGCGGCTGGTCGCGCGTGTAGCCGTTGGAATCGGCGTAGCGGGCGGCGTCGAGCCAGTCGCGGCCCCAGCGCTCTCCGAAGTGGGGCGAGGCGAGCAGCCGATCGACCAGCCGTTCATAGGCATCGGGCGTGGCATCATTGAGGAACTCGTGCAGCTCATCGGGACTCGGGGCGACTCCCAGCAGATCGAGCGTCGCGCGGCGGAGGAGTGTCGCGCGATCGGCCTCGGGCGACGGCGCGATTTGTTCTCGTTCCAGTCGCGACACGACGAAGCTGTCGAGCGGACTTCGCACGTTGGCGGGCTGCTTCACAGCGGGGGCGACGTGCCGTTGAATTGGTTGGAACGACCAGTGGTCGCTCCGCTTCGAGGCAGCGGCCTCGGCGATCTCGTTCGCGGGGGACTTGGCTCCGTGATCGATCCATTTGCGGATCAGAGCGATCTCATCGGCGCTCAGTGCCGGTCCCTCGGGCGGCATTTTTGACACACCCTCAGCCCCCGAGATGGCCTGCACAAGCAGACTCTTCGCCGAGTCACCGGGCACGACCGCAGTCCCGCTGTCTCCCCCGTCGAGCATTCCCTTTGCCGAGTCGATTCTCAGCCCCGACTGCTGCTTCTGCGAGCCATGACACAGCCCGCACTGTTTCGCCAACAGCGGCTTCACGCGGGTTGAGTAGTCATCTGCCGGAGCCGCCTCCTGTGCGAAGGCGATCGCGCCGACGAGCAGCAGTCCACAGAAGACGCAGCAAATTTTGACCGGCATGAGGTGATCCTCAATCCACGTAGTGAGGGCAATTCGTCAAGGCGGGCGAGTATCCCGTCGGGGATCGGCGCGGTCAATCAGCGGCATGGTCCTGCGCGCGTTCTCAGTTCGGTTTCACTCGACAGCACTCTCGGGTAAAGAAGCCTGTTAGGACTGGCGCAGGAATCACTGTCGTGGCCGACGCTGCCAGCGTCGGCTCGGATGCTGACGGCATCCGCCACGAAAGGACACTGATTGATGAGCCGGTCCTTTGCCGTCACTCCTCTGTTCTCGTTTCTCTCAGCGTGCGATTTTTGGAGCCATCATGTTCCGTCGAATGTCGATCCGGTTTTTGATCGTGGCGGCGTCAGTGGTAAGTCTCCCGCAACCGGGCCGTGCGGCAGACAAAGTGAACAGCGATCAGGCGGGTGGGAGCAAGCCGAATGTCGTGTTCATCTTGGCTGACGACCTGGGGTTCTCGGACCTCGGGTGTTACGGCGGTGAGATCGCGACGCCAAATCTGGATCGGCTCGCGGCGAACGGGTTGAGGTTCACGCAGTTCTACAACACGGCGCGCTGCTGGCCGTCGCGCGCGGCACTGCTGACCGGCTACTACGCGCAACAGGTCAACCGCGATCCTCAAGGTCAGCGACCGAAGTGGGCGGCGTTGTTGCCGCAGTTGCTCAAGACCGCCGGGTATCGGTCGTATCAAACGGGGAAGTGGCACGTCGATGGACCGATTCTCGCCGGAGGGTTCGAGCGGTCGTATGACATCGCCGATCAGGACCGGTTCTTCAATCCGCAGCGACTCACATTGAACGACCAGCCGATCGCGTCGCCGTCGCTCGATGAAGGTTATTACGTCACAACGGCCGTCGCACAGCGAGGTGTTCAGTTCCTGAACGAGCACCAGCAGGAGCATCGGGGCGAGCCGTTCTTTCTGTATCTCGCCTTCACGTCGCCGCACTTTCCACTGCACGCACTTCCCGACGACATCGCTCGCTACAGAGACCGCTACCGCGACGGCTGGGACGTGGTGCGCGAACAACGTTGGAAGCGTCAGCGCGAGGTGGGCCTGCTCACAGCGGACCTCTCTGCACTCGAACGCGAGACGTTTCCGAAGTGGAACGTGGATGAAGCGGGCTTGAAGGCGAAGATCGGCGCGGGCGAAGTGGGGCGAGCGGTTCCGTGGACGGAACTGTCCGCCGAGCAGCAGCAGTTTCAGGCAACCAAGATGGCGATTCATGCGGCGATGGTGGACCGCATGGACCGGGAGATCGGCCGTGTGCTGGACCAACTCCGGGCGATGCAGGCTTTTGACAACACGCTCATCTTTTTTGCGTCGGACAACGGGGCGAGTGCCGAGCAAATCATTCGCGGCGACATGCACGATCCTGCCGCGCCGCTCGGTTCGGCGAAGAGTTACCTCGGCCTTGGCCCCGGCTGGTCCACGGCCGCGAACACGCCGTTCCGCAAGCACAAACATTGGACTCATGAGGGAGGCATCGCGACGCCGCTGATCGCGCATTGGCCCGCCGGGATCGCAGCCAAGGGCGAACTCCGACCAGCACCCGGCCACCTGATCGACATCGCACCGACGATGCTCGAACTGGCAGGCATTACCCCTCCCGCAACCTTCAACGACGAACCGCGTCCCTCCTTCCCCGGCCGTAGTTTGGTGGCAGCCTTCGCGAGTGAAGACGCTCATCCGCGCGAGCCGATCTTCTTCAAGCACCAAGACAACCGCGCGCTGCGAGTCGGCGACTGGAAGATCACGGCGGCGGGAGCCGACGCTGCGTGGGAGTTGTACGACCTCACCAGCGATCGCTCTGAGATGCACGACCTCGCGGCGAAGCATCCCGACAAGGTGAAGGAACTCGCTGACCTCTGGGCCTCCCGCGACAGCGAGTACGCCAAACAAGGAGCCACCGGTTCGCCGCTGTCGCGCGCGGGACAGGGCAAGGCAAAGAAGTGACCGACTGTGGCGGAGCGACACTGATGGCGTTTCCGACAGAAGTTGGCGAGCCGCGTGCAGTCAGGCCCCGGTTTCTTCAGGGTCATCTCCTTGCTCCATGTAGGGTGGGACCAGCTCGCTTCGAGCGCCGGCTCACCATCATCAAGCACCGAGAAGGCTGGTGGTCCGGCGCGGCGAAACGCCGCTGGTCCCACCCTACAGGCTTCGCAGACTCAACAAGGCGATGGCCCTGCGGGTTCTTGGAATCCCGTTGTGGAAAGCCGGGATCGCTCACCCGTCTTCGCGAACGACGTATTTACGGTGCGACGACGTACACCGTGAACTTCATCGCCCGCTCCTGCTTTTCGACCAGCTTCAGTTTGTGAGTCGTCTGCGACTTTCGACCCTCTTTTGGCGTGAATTCGAGGGAGTCGTCCTCAATGCCGAGAAACTGGCCTTTGAACTTTCCTTCACCAACCTCCAAGTGAGCGATGTTTGACTCGCCCATTCGTCCGACTGAGCTCCATTTCCAAGAGGCGACCGGTTCGGTTTGAAGCCGCAATTGGAAATCGGCGGCGGAAGGATCGATGGTCAGAAACTTTTTTGTGAGGTCACCGCGCACTGGCTCGCGCCAGATTTGAGTCGCGTCCGATTTGGCACTCGCCGACCAGACGAGATACTCGGGCCTTCCCGGTCGAATGGCTCCCGAAAAGAACCGCAGATCTCCGTCCGCCGAACCAATCCAGCCTTCCTTCGGGTGGGTGATCTTGAAACCAAACATCTCTTTGGCGGAGGCTGATTGCACGAGACACATCACACCCATCGCCAGCCAAGCAAACATTCGTCGCATGAGTTCTCACCGTTTGACAAAAGTGAAATCAACACGACGCTCAAGTGGATGCCGGGTGATCGCCCACCAACGGCTTCGCACGGCCCCACTCACTGCGCTTCGAGGTTCCTCAACGCCCTCTGGCTCACGCGACCGACGTACTCGTCACCTTGCGTCGCCTTGCGGATGTCGTCGATGACGGGACGAGCTTTCTCGCCGAGATCGGCCAGCGCGGTGATGGCCTGAAGCTGGACGCTCGCCTGTGGGTGCGCGAGGTTCTCCACCAGCAACTTGAGGTGTGGTGCCGGGTCTTCCACCTCGCACAGCCACCGCGCGGCGACGAGTTTCAGCGGGATCGGCGACTCGCGGAAGATCACGTCGCGAAGCACCGAGGCATTGCGCGTGTCGGCTTTCTTCAACTCGCGACCCCACTCACCCATGAGCCAGACGGCGTGAGCAGGATGCTGAAACTTCACGCGACGCTGTGGCTCGGAGAGCGGGTTCTTGCCAACGGGGCTGACATCGCCCGGTACCGGAATCAGAACGGCATCCTTGGGTGCGAAACCCAACGAGCCTGCGACACGCGTGCGCCAGTGCGGACGAGCCTCATTCTTCGCCGGGGCGATCTTCGGCTGATCGGGTTTGAATCGGACAACCTCACTATCGCGGAAGCCGATACGACAGGCTTTGGCAAGGAGCGTTTCTCGCTCGTTCAACGTAATCGCGGTGTCGAGTGACGTGGCCCGCCAACTTACTGGCATGTCATCCACCTTTGCATCGGCAGGCAGGATGCGATACGCGACGGACGCGCCAGGCGTCAGTGATGTCAGCAGAACGGCCCCGCCCTTTCCCGATTCATCGACACCGATCATTTGCACTCCGGGGGCGGCGGCCTTGTCGTGCTTGGCACCGGGACGCTGGAGTTCGTCGAACAGCGGTTCGGGAATCAGGCCGACATCGCCAATCTCGCGCATCCAACCTTCCAGTCGAATGCGCAGTCGTTCGAGCGTGACCACATAACGCGGGTCGGCGGCAAGGTTGTTGATTTCGTAGGGATCGGCTTCCGTGTCGTAGAGTTCTTCGACCGGCTTCTGGCGGAACCAGTTGGCTTGAGGGATGGTCAGCCTTCCTTCCGCGTGCAGTCGCCGCCACTCCTGCATCGTCGGCATCTCGTTCATGTAGGCGATGTCCTGCGAGTACGGTTGCCACGGCATGAAGTTGCGGACGTAACGGAAACGTTTGTCGCGCACGGTGCGGATCAGATCGTAGGTCTCGTCCATCCGGTCGCGGTGTCCGTAGACGTGGTCGCGCGGCTTCGCGGAGCGATGCAGGCCGAAGAAGGCTTGGCCCTGGAAATGTGCTTTGGCAGGAACGCCCACGAGCGAGAGGACCGTCGGCGCGAAATCGACAAACGCGGTGAGGTCGTCAATTGTCGAGCCAGGTTTCAGCGCGTCGGCGTTGTCGGGACGAACGTGCTTCCGCCACTTCTCGGGGACGTACACAACCAGAGGAACGTGCAGGCCGGTGTCGTAGAGCCACCTCTTGTAGCGCGGCATCCCGCGTCCGTGATCGCCCCAGAACCAGACGATGGTGTCTTCGGCAAGACCATCCTCTTCGAGCCGCTTCAACACGGCCGCGACCTGTCCGTCCACGGCCGTGATGTTGTCGTAGTAGTTCGCGATGTCTCGTCGAACAATCGGCGTGTCGGGATAGAACGGCGGGACGATCATCTTCGCCCGGTCATGCCGTTGCTCGGGCGACAGTTTTTCAACGAGCTTCTTCGTCGCGGGACTGGGATCACGAATCTGACTTTCATGAGTCGTGATGAAGTTGATCACGCTGAAGAACGGCTGGCGTTTGTCGCGGCCGCGCCAGTCGGCCTTGTTGCTGTTCTCGTCCCAGACCGTCGCAGGCACGTCGAACTGATAGTCGGTCTTCACGTTGTTGGTGCAGTAGTACCCGGCCTGCCGCAGATACTCGGGAAAACACTTCACGTCGTCGGGAGGGACTCCTTTGCACCGCATGTGGTGTGTCCCGATCGACGGCGGGTAGCAACCGGTGATCAGCCCCGACCGCGACGGCGCACAGACCCCCGCGTGAGTGAAGCACCTCGTAAACCGCACGCCCTCCGCCGCCAGCCGGTCAATCGTCGGAGTGACCGCGTTCTTGTCACCGTAACACCCGAGGTCCGGGCTGATGTCCTCGACGCTGATCCAGAGGATATTGGGGCGAGCGACGGGCGGCGTGTCGGCGGCCAACGCCACGAACGGCCCGGTGAGACAACACAGGAACGACATCAGCCCGACGAGCGACCTCATGGCATGATTCCTAGCTTGACGAACGGGTTTCATCCGCGACGCTGTACGCATCCGAGTCGCGATGATTGTAGTGAACGATCAGTTCGGCAATCAGTCCGACCGCGATGGCCTGTGCGCCGAGCAGCGTGGATGCGATCGAATAGGCGAGCAACGGGCGGTTGCCGATCGGAGTCGGTGGCCAGACGGAGCAGACGTTCATCAGCAACCAGATCGCGGCGAGATAGCCCAGCCCCGCGAAGCCGAAGCCGAGACAAATGAGTCCCACCCAGCCGAGCATGTGATGCGGACGTTGCCCGTAGTCGGTGAGGAACGTCACCGTGAGCAGATCGAGGAAGCCTCGCGCGAACCGCCGGAAGCCGTACTTCGAGTGACCGTGCTGGCGCGGTCGGTGATTCACGCCTAGCTCAACGACACGAAATCCTTTTGCGTGGGCGAGGACCGGCACGAAGCGGTGCATCTCACCATAAAGACGAATCTCGCGTGCGACTTCGATGCGGAACAGCTTTACGCCACAGTTGTGATCGTGCAGGTTGAGACTCGTCAGCCGACTGACCAGCCAGTTGAAGACTTTGCTCGGATAAGTCTTGTGCCAAGGGTCGAGCCGTCGCATCTTCCAGCCGTTCACGAAGTCGGCCCCGTTTCCCTCATTGAGTTTCGCGAGGAAATTTGGGATCTCGGCGGGATCATCTTGCAGGTCGGCGTCCATCGTCAGGATGAGATCGCCCGTTGCGCGCTGGAAGCCCGCCGTCAGCGCGGCCGCCTTGCCAAAGTTGCGCCGAAATTTGATGCCGCTCACCCGCGAGTCCTCTCGCGCGAGCTGTTCGATCAGCTTCCAAGAGCCATCGTGCGAGCCGTCATCGACGAAAATAACCTCGATGTCGAGCGACTGTTCGGCCGCGACCTGCGCAATCTGCGCGTGCAGTTCGCGCAGACTATCGACTTCGTTCAACACGGGAATGACGAGGGAGAGCTTCATGTCCGAGAGTGTTGACGTTTGCGTCGGGTCATTCAAGCGAACTCACGAAGTCCGGCTCACAAAGCTCAAGACGGGCGCTTCGATAGCTGGCACATTGTCGTCTTTCGCTCCGCGAAATAACGTCCTTATCGCGGAGCGAAAGACGAC
>JAYVDI010000436.1:0-34081 GCA_043749505.1 Schlesneria sp.
CGAAATTCCTTCGAATATGCCATCGGCCACCTCCCGGGTGGCCCCCAGACTACCAAGCCTACGCAGAGGGCGCTAGGCATAGCGTGGATACGCACTAGATAGGACCGATGTCTGTCGCTCCACCCGATCAACCCGCCGAGGTACTCGCCATGACTCGCCTTGTTTGCACTCTGGTCATCGTGGCTCTCTTCCGGCACTCGTTCGCATGGGCCGATGAGCCGGCGACGGTCGAACAGGCTCGGTAGACGATCAGCCGCAGTCTGCCGTTTATTGAACGGGAGGGGGTTGCTTGGAAGAACAATCGCAAGTGTGTCACCTGTCATCAGGTCTCGACCCTGGTCTGGAGTTTCAACGAAGCACGCCGACAGGGATTTGAGGTCGATCCCGACAAACTGAAAGAATGGAGCGAATGGTCGCTCAACAATGCGTTCGGCGGAAATCGTTACTACAAGCTGCCCGATCAGGCGTATGAGAAGCTCGAAAAGGAGGGTTTCGATGCCGAATCGGTGGCCAAACTCCAGCCGCTCAAGAACCAGGAGTTTGTCACCGAGTCCGAGTTTCTCGACGCGACTGGCAAACTCGTGACTCCGGAATCGGTGCTCGCGAACAAAGCGGTGATTCTCAAGTCGGCTGCGAAGCCGGGCTTCGCACCGGGGTCTGCCGCCGGTGACAGCGCTGCGTTGAACGTCATGCTCCGCAGCGGCGCGGCGGCTGAAACTGCGTCGCCCGAAAGATCGCTGGCGGCATTGTTCGAGGGACTGCGGGGGCCGATGGAATTTGGAAAACCAGTGGACAGTTTCTGGCGATGAATCGGCCCAAGGAGGAATCAAATCTGGTCAACACGATGTGGATCGAGCTGGCTCTGGCCAAGCACGAGCCGCTCCCTGAGCCGTTGGTTCAAGCTCGGAGCCGCGCTCAACAAGCGATTCAAAAAGCGCCGCCGGGAGTCAGCACCGAATCGCTCATGCTCCGCATCCTGCTGGCGCATTCCGCCGAGAAACCGGTTGTCGGCGCGCCATCCTCGGGGACACCGTCCAGCAACGAATTGCTCGAACAACTCTTGAAGGCACAACGCGCCGACGGCGGTTGGGCGTGGCTGCGGGATCCTCAGGCCAGCCCCAACAGCGATCCACTGACAACGGGCCAGCTGCTCTACGCCCTGGGTGTGTTGGGTCGCGATCAGTCTGATCCGCATGTGCAGCGGGCGTGGAGCTACCTCGGTCGCACGCAACAGGCCGACGGTTCCTGGTCGGTTCCGTGGTTGACGTTCATGGTCGAGAACAACAAAGACCACGCCGATGGCGACAAGGTCTTTTCCTACTGGGGCACGACTTGGTCCGCGCTCGGATTGCTCAGCACGTTGCCGAAGTAATTTGGGGCGCGGCGGGCCACCCAGCGAAGGCCATCGCCAGTGGTACTCGACGTGTGATTTGGCGAGACGTTTTCGTTATCCCGAAGCGTTGGTGTCCTCGACCGGTCATGTGGATTGCTGCAAGAATTCGTTCATGGACCGTCAGATGGAATGCGCCCGTGAGCAGACTTGGCGGCAGTTCGTGGCTGGTGAGTTGGCAGCGCCGGAAAGTGAATCGCTGCAATTCCACGCGGTGAATTGTTCGTCGTGTGGAGAACTGGTGCGACATCTGCGCCAGCTCGCAGCAGACCCAGCGGATCAGCACCTCCAGGCACCGTCAGAACAGATCCAGCCGGCTGACTTGTTACTGGCCAACACGAAATCTTCCTGATTACGAAGGATGAAGTCCCCTGCGACGGGCCGGAGTTTGACCTCGATGCAGAGCTGGCCGAGGCGGCGTTTGATGCCTCACTCTGACTCCGCCCGTGCACCCCGACTCGATGGGCCGGCTGGGAAAATATGAGGTGCTGGAAACGTTGGGCCAGTGGGCGTTCGGTGTCGTGCCGAAGAAGTTCAAGCTGATTTCGTGCCGCAAATCATTTTACGAGGAACTTGAACTTTCCGTCATCGGTTAGGCATGTTTGCTTCATTCAGAAATGACGTGTCCGCCACGAACGAACAAAGCCTGTCGCAGGACAGGCTTTGTAAATTGATCCAGAGATTTTCCCAATGCCGCAGCGCACGGAGCATGGTTTTCAGGGAACCGGCGCTGCACGGGATCACTCTGAGGTGGGACCGCTCACATACCGGTCTTGGCGCGGCGCAGTTTTCGACGCTTGATTTTCCAGCGTCGATCTCGTTTCTGCTTGGTCGTCAGGTGCTTTTCTTTCATCTTGAATCGTCTTCCATCGGAATCTGAGGTTCATGCGGCCCGGTTTGGCCTGCGGGTCGAGGAATGAGGGGGCAGAAGATAGCAAGCGGCCTACCTTCCGCAAAGCCAACGCCGCCAAATGTTCTTTTCTGAGGTCGCCTCCGCTAGAGTGGGTCACACCGACACGCCTTCATGGATCGCGAACACCCTCACACATGCCCGCTCTTTCTGAAGAATCTCCCACCGTCCGCACTCGACTCCTAAGCCTGCCACCGCTCCATTACGGTAGGTTAAAGTTGGAGTCGCGGTATCTGCTTTCGCCCTTGGCTGGGTACACGAACCTGCCGTTTCGTCGGATCGTGCGTGAGTTGGGCGGCGTCGGATTGGCGACGACTGATCTGGTAAACGCACGCGGGTTGCTCGACGGCAGTCTCAAGACGCTGCAACTGATCGAGACTTGTCCGGCCGACCGACCTTTTGCCGTGCAAATCTTTGGTGGCGATCCGGTCATCATGCGGGATGCGGCTCAGTTGCTGGAGGCGCGTGGCGTCGATTCGATCGACATTAACATGGGCTGCCCCGTCAGTCGCATCACGAAGGTTGGGGCCGGTGCGAGCCTGATGTGTCAGGCCGACCGCACGATTAATCTCGCGCGGGCCGTGGTTGAGTCCGTCCGGATTCCGGTCACGGTGAAGATGAGACTCGGCTGGGACAGCACGCAATTGACCGCTCCCACATTTGCTCGTGAGTTCGAGCAAGTCGGCGTGGCGGCCGTCGCCATTCATGGTCGGACACGGGAACAGGGATTCAGCGGAGTTGTTGATCGGACGGGGATCCGCAAGGTGGTGGAAGCGGTCGAGCGGATCCCGGTCATCGGCAACGGCGACATCCGCACGGTCGAAGAGGGCGAGCGGATGTTCGCGGAAACGGGGTGCCACGCGATCTCGATGGGACGCGGCGCATTGGCCAATCCGTGGCTGTTCCGGCAGTTCGTCGAATGGGAGGCAACGGGAGAGTACTCGCCAGCGGGGACGTTCGATGATCGCCTCGCGCTGTTGAAACGTCAGTTTGAATACGCTGTCGAGCAGCGCGGGACCGAGCGGGCGATCACTTCGTTCCGCAAAATGGCCCATTGGTATTTGAAGGCGATGTGCGTCTCTGCCAGCTTGAGAAACCAGTTGCAAGAGGCCCGGACACGTCTCGAATTTGAAGCGGCTCTCGACGACATTGCATCGCAGGGACCGACGCGCGGCTCGCGTTCGGGACTGCTCCCGAGTTTGCACATCTCCGTTCCGGCTGGTCCCAATGCGAACTGGTAATGATGAGTTGAGCCACCAGCCCTCTGATCGTCACTCACCACCGCACTTCCAATAGAACCACAGTCCCCTCATGACCGCGAGTACACTCACCACTGCAACGCCCGCTGCGGACGAGGATCGTGTCATTGAAGACGTGGCTTGTACGGTCTGCGCGTGTGTGTGCGACGATTTGAAGATCACCGTGCGCGGCAATCGTATTGTGCGAGCGGAGCGGGCGTGCGGGTTGGCTGAGCCGTGGCTGCTCGGTCAGAACGCCGTCGAGACTCCGGAGGCAACGGTTCGAGGCAAGGAGGTGTCGTGGAACGAAGCGGCTCGGACGGCGGCCGACATTTTGCGTGATGCTCGTGCGCCGCTGATCTATGGCTTGTCTCGGAGCAGCACGGAAGGACAACGCGCCGCAGTCGCACTTGCCGATCGACTCGGCGCGACGATTGATTCGACCGCGTCGGAAGGGCACGCGCCTTCGATTCTCGCCATGCAGGAGTCGGGAGAATCGACCTGCACGCTGGGTGAAATTCGTAACCGTGCGGACCTCGTCATTTACTGGGGTTCCGATCCGGTCGAGTCGCATCCGCGGCACATGGAGCGGTACTCGATGGAGCCGACTGGCCTGCACATTCCGCGCGGTCGAGCCGACCGGACGTTGGTCGTCGTGGATACGAAACGCACTGCCACAGCGGAACTCGCCGACTGGTTCCTGCCGATCGAAGAGGGCCGCGATCTGGATGCCTTTTGGACGCTGCGCGGTCTCTTGCGTGGGATCGAACCGGCACCGAACTCGCATACGGGACTGCCGCTTGACGATCTGAGGCGACTGGCGGAACGAATGAAGTCGTGCCGGTGCGGAGTGATTTTTTTTGGATACGGTGTCGCCCGCTTGCCGCTCGGAAATCGGAACGTCGAGGCGCTGCTGAGACTCGTCATCGACCTCAACCTATTCACGCGGTTCCATGCGCGGCGGATGCGCGTCATGGGTGACGTGACGGGGGCCGACAGCGTGCTGTGCTGGCAGACCGGTTATCCGTTCAGCGTCAACTTGGCGCGAGGCTACCCGCGCTACAACCCCGGTGAGTTCTCAGCGGGCGATCTGTTGGCTCGGCGTGAAGCCGATGCCGTGGTGTTGATTGGCTCGGCGCGCGTCTCAACCTTTTCGCCGGCCGCGTTGGAGCATCTGCGATCGGTCCCCACGATCCTGCTCGATCACGCGCAAGCGGATTGCCCTATCGAACCGACCGTCCGCATCACGACGGCGGTGTATGGAGTCCACTGCCACGGCACGGCCTACCGCATGGATGAGGTTCCGATCCCGCTACGTCCGGTCCTCACATCGGAGGCTCCGACCGACGGCGACGTGCTGCGAGCGATGCATGGCTGGTTGTGAGGCGAACGGGGCGGCGTCAGCCTAATGGCACTTACTTTGTCGCCTTTCGCTCCGCGAAAGGGCGTTCTTTCGCGGAGCGAAAGACGACAATCCTGCGGTTCGCAACCCAAAGTAAGAGCCATTGGGCGTCAGCCCCGCTCGCACATATTCGACAGACTCTGTGCTGGAGTCACTCCACGTTGTCAGCGGATGGTGTCGAGCGCCGATGAGATCAGTTGATCGGACGCGCGAATGACGCGCGAGTTGACGCCGTAGGCGCGTTGAGCGGCGATGAGGGTCGTCAGTTCCGTGGTGACATCGACGTTGGACTGCTCCAAGGCGCGTTGCCTCACCGCACCAGTGGCGTTGGTTCCGGGGACCGCAGTGATGGGGAGTCCGGAAGCGTTGGTTTCGCTGTAGCGGTTACCCGCTTCGCTGCGCAGGCCCGCCGGATTGGTGAAGCGGGCCACCGTGATCTGACCGAGGACCACAGGCGTCTTGGGCGAAGAGCCGGTCAGAACGGAGACCACTCCGCTGCCATCGATCGTCGTGGCAATCGTGTCGAGCGGAAACGTGATCGGCGGTTGGAGAATCGCTCCGTCGTCCGTCACCAACCGGCCCGTCGAGTCGCGACGAAAGGCCCCGTCGCGTGTGTACTGTGTCGTGCCATCACTCGCTTGCACGGCGAAGAATCCCTTGCCGTCGATCAGCAGATCCAAGTCTTTGCCAGTCAGGACTGCGGGGCCTTGATCGAAGTCGCGAAGAGAAATGTCGGAGACTCGAACCCCCCGGCCAACTTGGAGATTGTTCGGGCCGTCATAAAGCAGGTCTTGGAACTCGACGATGCTCCGCTTGAACGAGGTCGTGTTGACGTTGGCCAGGTTATTGGCCGACGTATCCAACTTCGTCTGGAAGGCATCGAGTGCCGTCGCAGCGGTGTACATCCCGGGCAGCATCGCGTGGTCTCAGTGAGTTGCCTTGAAGGCCCATACCAACCCGCAGCGTGAGCGAGGATGGACGTCGCTCGACTCTCATCCTCGCTCACGCTGCGGTTTGGTATGGCGGTCGCATTGATAAAAGACACAAGCCGGGGCTAGCGTCCTGCGGCTGATCAGGAAGTGATTACGACCTCGTTCCTAACGTCGAACAGACGGGACAGCCGCCATGATGTGCGAACCGCTGCCGTCACACGCTGCTCACAACAGGCACACCAATCACAACTGATACGAATTCGCGCGGGCGCGAACGTCGATTCGCTGACATTTCTCGTCGCGAAGTGCCTCAATCCGTGCCGCCACGAACTCTGTAACCCGCAAGCTTGGGAAGTTGGGTTAAGGCGGCATGGCTTGCACCATGCGATTAATCGTTCTGTCCGGAAGAGTCCGATGGTAGAGAGGCGAGACTTTGTGTGAGGTCTCGAAACCGACTTCGGCGACAACTGCCGTTGGGTATGCGGTGAGATCGCAATTCAAAACCCGTATGTGCCTCGAAAAACTAGCCCGACGCGCGAGCGAGGGCTGGACATTTGATGTTGGCGAAGCCTTCGCTTGCGCGTCGGGCTAGTTTTGAAATGTGATCTGGCCAAGAACCCCTCACCCCCGGCCCCTCTCCCCGCAAGGTCGGAGCGAGGGGGAGAAAATGACAGGAACACGCGGTGATTCGAGGGCTGTACAGCGCTGCGAGTGGCATGCAGGCGACATCGCTTCAACAGGATGTCACCGCGCACAACCTCAACCACGCCGTGAAGCCCGGCTATCAGCGCGAGGTCTTGCGGTTCCAAGCCAGCGGGCCGAGCGAGGCCCTTCAGGGACCGGAGACTTCGCTCCACACCGACTTCAGTCCGGGGAGTCTCGAACACACCGGGAGCAAGTTGGACGTGGCGTTGGATGGACCGGGCTTCTTCTCGATAGATGGGCCGAACGGCCCGCTGTATTCGCGTTGCGGCACGTTTGCACTCAATGGTGCCGGGCAGATCGTCACACAAGAAGGCCGCACGGTGCGCGGCACCGGAGGACCGATCGAGATCCCGCCCGGAACTTCGCAGATCGAGATTCTCGACGACGGCACGGTCGTCGCCGACGGAGCGGAATTGGATCAACTCAGCGTCGTGGCCTTTCAGAATCCGCACGAACTGCGCCGCGTCGGCACGACCTACTTTGAGGCTCCTCCGAATGCCGCTCGCGACACCACGGGACCGAACGTTCGGCAGGGTTATCGCGAGCAGGGGAACACGACGATCGTCCACGAGATGGTGCAGATGATCTCCGGACTCAGGCAGTTTGAAGCAACGCAGCGTGCGTTGCGGTCACTGGGTGACACCATCGGTTTGAACACGCGACCGCTCAATAGGTGACACGATCATGATGAAAGCCCTGTTCACAAGCGCGACCGGAATGCAGGCCCATTCGACGGTCGTCGATACGACGGCGAACAATCTCGCCAACGTCGATACCACCGGCTTCAAGCGGAGTCAGGTCGAGTTCCAAGACCTGCTGTATCAGACCGTCCGTGCTCCCGGTACGCAGGGGGCGAATGGCCTCGAAATCCCGACGGGAATTCAAATCGGCAGCGGTGTCCGCACCTCGGGGATCTCCAAAATCTTCTCGCCGGGCGCGATCGAGAACACCAGCAACCAGAACGACGTGTCGATTCAGGGGCAGGGCTTCTTCCAAGTGGCGATGCCCAACGGTGACTTCCGTTACACGCGAGACGGTTCGTTCCGCCAGAACTCAGCCGGGCAGTTGGTGACGGCCGATGGCTTTCTGTTGCAGCCGCCGATCTCCATTCCCAGCGACGCCCAAGAGGTGACGATTGGTACGGACGGCACGGTCTCCGTGGTCACGGCTTCGACTACGACGGCGACGCCCGTGGGAAATATTTCCTTGACACGTTTTCCAAACCCCGGTGGTCTCTCGTCCGAGGGGCGCAACCTCTTTGCCGAGACATCCGCGTCGGGGGCCGCAGCGCAGGGGACACCCGGCGAGAACGGTCTCGGCACATTGCAGCAGGGTTTTTTGGAGCGGTCCAACGTGCAGGTCGTGACCGAGCTAATCCGGCTGATTACGGCTCAACGCGCATTTGAGGCGAGTCAGCGTGCCGTCTTGACCAGCGACCAGATGCTCCAAACCACCAATGCGATGGTGAGGTAACGCCGCCATGCGAATTTCTCGTGACAACTTCGTTCGTCAGATGATTGCTTTCGCGCTTTGCATCGCGGGTCGAGACGGCGTTGTCGTGGCCAGTCCGCCTGTGCCAGTTGTTGCGAACGCGAAGAGTTCTTCGCCATTGGTCCTCGCACTGCGATCGCGCGTGCAGGTTGTTGGTCGCGAAATTCTGATTGCCGACGTGGCTGCGGTGTCGGGCGGCAATGCGGCACAACGCAAGCGCATAGAGCAACTCGACCTGAACGACGCGCTCGCTACGGGTGAGTCCATTGAGATCGGGTCGCCTCAAATTGAGTTCCGGCTGAGATTGGCGGGATTCGATCCGGGGGAAGTTTCGATTCGCGGTTCGGCTGTTCGGATCACATCGGGCCGCGCGGTCTCGTCGCCTGCGGGAGTCACAACAGTTCGTGAGGTATCCGCTCAAACCAGCTCGCAACCTGTGCGGTTGCAAGACGCGGCCGGCAAGCTGGAGCTACTTGTCGTCCAAGCCGCCGAAGACTGTGTACGAGGCAAACTGCCGTGGTCGGCTGACGATGTGGTTGTCCGTCTCGCAGTACCACTGCCGCGCGAGTTGACTCAGGTCACTGCGGCGTCGGGCTACTCATGTCGTGCGTCACTGCGAACGAATGCTCCAGCGGTCGGGCGCATTCAGGTCCAAGTCGTGGCGGAGTCTCCCGGCGAGCGGTCCTTCGATGTCGCCGTCCACCTGGACGTACGACATTTCGACGGAGTGGTCTTGGCCGCGAAAGCACTCGAACGAGGACACACGATTCAAGCGGCCGATGTTTACATTGATCGCCAAGACGTGACGACGCTGAGCGACTATTGCTCGATTGCAGACCAATTGGTCGGTGCGACTGTTAAACGATCGGTTCGCCCTCTCATGCCCGTTAAGTTGAGCGACGCGGAGTCGAGTCGCTCGGCCGCCAGTGCCGTGCTCGTCAAGCGGCGCGATCGAGTTCGCATGGTGGCGAAGATCGGATCGCACAGCATCAGCATAACTGGAGAAGCGCAGCAGGAAGGCCGCTTGGGAGACACGATCCGGCTGCAAAACATCGAATCCAAATCGTTCGTTCAAGGTCGAGTGACCGCCGCGAACGAAGTCGAGATCACGTACTGAAGGGAGACCGCGATGACACGGCGAGAGTGGGTGCAAGCGTGGTTGTTCGGGGCGATTCTGACTCCAAGTCTGACCGTCCGCGCGGATTCGATCTGGGAGCGCCGCGAACAGCGCAGCGCGTTTCTGTTCGTCGATAACCGAGCGCGGCGGGTTGGCGATCTGCTGACCGTCACCGTGAAGGAATCGACCGGCGCGAAGAACAACGAGGAACGAAAACTCGATAAGGCGACCTCGGTCGCGGGGAAGGCCAACTTCTCGGGGAAGACCGGTTCGGACGGAGCCAGTCGGTCGGCAACGGCGTCAGTCGGATCCGATCAAAGTTCGGATCGCAAGTTTCAAGGAAGCGCGGGCTACGAGAGCGATCGCACTTTGCTGGACCAGATGACCGTGACCGTGACTGATGTTCTGCCGAACGGCAATCTGGTGATCGAAGGTTATCGGAAGCGTGTCGTCTCCAACGAAACGCGGTTGCTCCGCGTGACGGGCATCGTTCGACCAAACGACATCGAAGGCCCCAACGTGATCGAGTCCAAATACATCGCGAACTTCAACCTCGTGTACGAGGGCGCAGGCGTGGAGAGTCGCTTCACGAACCAAGGCTGGCTTGGCCGGGCCACGAACCGGATCTGGCCGCACTGAGTCGAAAGAGGAATGTCGGGTGTTTAATCTCAAACGAAAACGGTCAGGGTCTGTGGTGGTCAGGCTTCAAGCTGCGGTCAGACAGCTCTCGCCGGTCGGCTAATGAGGAAATGAGTGATGACGGACTGCATTCGATCTTTCTCGCCGCGCCGGAAGTGGCTGTGCCTGAGCCTGCTGGTTCTGCACGGACTCGTTCAGCTTCGCAACGCCTCAACGTGTCAGGCCGAGGTGCGAATCAAGGACATCACCGAAGTTGAAGGTGCCCGCAGCAACCAACTCTATGGAGCGGGACTCGTCGTCGGGTTGAACGGGACGGGAGCGAGGACGCTCTCCACGCAGCAGATAGCCATCGACATGCTCCGCAAAATGGATGTCACATCCAAACTGGCGCGGCAGTCACTGCTCGATAACGTCTTCAAGTCGACGAGCATTTCCACGGTGATGGTGACAGCGGAGATCCCGCCGTTCGCACGCAAGGGGAGCCGACTGGATGCCGTGGTCTCGGTCATCGACGATGCGATCAGTCTCGAAGGTGGCACGCTGTTGCTTAGCCCACTCAAGGGAGTTGACGGCGAGGTCTACGCGGTCGCGCAAGGACAGTTGACGATCGGTGGCGTGCGAGTTCGCAGCACGGGGACCGGCGGCCAGCAGAACCATCCGACGGTTGCTCGCTTGCAAGGAGGAACGATTGTCGAACGGGAAGCTCTCGGAAAGATTGACCAAGGTGGGCTGGTGCGGTTGCTGTTGCGGGACGCCGATTACTCGACGGCCAAGTCTATCGTCGAGGCGATCAACCTGAAGTATCCGCTGTCGGCGCAGGCCATCGACGAGGGAACGATTCAGATTCGAGTTCCGCTCACTTGGTCGCGCAATCTGCCCGACTTTGTCAGCGAGATCGGACGACTCAAAGTGACCCCCGACACCATCGCCCGTGTCGTCATCAACGAACGCACGGGAACGGTGATTGTCGGCCATCAAGTCCGCATCTCCTCGGTCGCCATCGCGCATGGCAATCTCGTCATTAAGCCGAACGTGACACTCACGCCGTCGCCCGGAGGGGATGGCTTGTCTCCGTTCCCCGGCGCTCCGCCTGCATTTGGTGAACGCTCGGGCGATGATGTCGATGACATTTTGGAGGCACTCAAACCTCGTGATTTGTCACGGCCACCGCAGCTTGAAGCGCCCGTGTCGATCCACAATTTTGAGCAGACTTTTACGGTGGCAGAACTCGCCCGTGTGCTGAACGCCTTGGGGGTCTCGCCCCGCGATTTGATCGCCATTTTTCAGGCGTTGAAGGAGTCCGGTGCGATGCACGCGGAGTTGGTGGTCATGTAGCGGTGAAGTACGAGGTGAGGCGAATAGGAGGAGCAATATAAGGTGCAACCACGGATTTCACGGAGAACACGGATGAAGCCAGATCAGGATTCGTGGTCTCTGTCCCATCCGTGCCCTCTGTGAAATCAGTGGTCAGAATTGTTCTTGTCAGACTTTAGGCCGAACAGTTGCGTGATGTTTGAGAGATTCAGACCGGCCTCATCTAGGAGTTGGCCATGTCCGCGATCAGTAGTTCCGTGATGTCGAGTTCGCTGCCGATGACCTCGGCGGCCGAGCGGGGTCTGATGTCGTCGATGAACGGAAGCTCGATATTGAAGGCGGATGGCTCGAAGGCACCGGCCTCAGCCAATCAGAACGCGCGTGTGGCGGAGGACTTCGAAGGAGTATTTGCTTCGCTGCTGCTCAAGGAAATGCGGAAGACGTTGGAGCCGGGAACATTGTTCGGCGAAGACTCAGGGGATGTGTACGGCGGTCTGTTCGACATGTACCTTGGCCAGCAGATGACGCAGTCGGGCGGGTTCGGTTTGGCGAAGATGGTTCGAGAGTCGATGGAGCGACCGCAGTCGGTGAACACGGCAGGGTAAGACGGATGGATGGAAGAATACTCGTTTAATCGCCGCTCAAGCGAAGTGAAAATGAAGTGAAGAAGACCCCTCCCCCTAACCCTCTCCCGACCACCGAAGCGGCGGTGTCCGAGCCGGGGCGAGGGGACTGGAAAAGAAGAGACGAAGGAACAGGTTGCACATGAATGCCGTGACCTCATCAATGTCGGATCAGTCGCACTTCGGCGGTCCCGTGGCGGAGCAGTTGCTGTCGCATCTGAGTGCGGAAGAGTCGTCACTTGCGGCGATGCTGCACGCCGTGCAAAACGTCCACAACGCACTGCGTCATTTGAATGACGATCAGTTGCGTGAGGCCTTGGAGGAAGAGTCTCTCGCGATCGCCTTGGCTGGCGAATTGCGGCAGCAGCGTTGGGACTTGCGAGTCGCATTGGCAGCGGCGTTGGGCGTCGAGCGGGAAGAGGCCACGTTGGGACGCGTCCTCACGGTGGCAACGGGGGCCTTGCGGGAGGGTGTCGCTCGATTCCGAAAGTCATTGGCAGAAATGTCCACCGAGTTGGAACGACTCAACGGGCAGAACGGGGCCATGATTCGGCAGTCGTTGTCACTGACTCGGGGCATCATTGGCCGACTGACGGGGCAGCGGGCAGCGTGTGATACTTACAACGCGGAGGGTAACCGCGACGAGGTCCATGTGGGATCGCTGGTTCAGTGGGGTGGCTAATCATGCTGCAACTTTCCGTCGGGTCATCGGCACTCCAAGCCGCTCAAAAGGCGTTGGAGATCACCGGTAACAATATTGCCAACGCGAGTACGCCCGGCTACCACCGTCAGGTGCCAATTCTGTCCAGCCAACCCGCGATGCAAGTCGAGGGGTTCTCGATCGGACGCGGCGTTGAGTTGTCAGACATCACGCGTGCGGTCAACGAAGAACTGGAAGCTTCGCTGACGCAGCAGTCGTCCCAGAATGGTTCAGCTCAAGCCAAGCTGACGGTGATGAATCGCTTGGAATCGCGTTGGTCTACTGACGAAGCTTCGCCGATCGGACGGCTGGAGTCCCTCTTCAACACACTCGAACAGCTTTCGACACGGCTGCAAGACGGCGCGTCACGGCGCGTTGTCACGGCCACGGCTGCGGCGACCGCCCGCGAGTTCAACTCGCTCTCCACCGACATGTACCGCATGCGTGAGGGCCTCGACCGCTTGATCATCACAGCGGTCAACGAAGTGAACCCACTGACCAGCCGCATCGCTGACTTGAACCGTGAAATCCAGCGGATGATCGGGCAGGGCGTCAAACCGAACGACCTGCTCGACCGGCGCGGCGTACTCCTGAATCAACTGGCCGAGCGGTTGCCGATCGAGGTTCACAACGGCGGACAGGGGCAAGTGACGGTGCTGACATCGGGGGTTCCGCTCGTCATTGGGATTAAGAGCCACGACATTGCGATGACGGTGAACGACGAGTCGCAGATTGCCGTAAAGGTCGTCGATACCGATGTGCCGTTGCCAATCGAAGGGGCAAAACTTGGTGCGCTGCTCGAACTGCGCAGCACCGGATTGAAAGCCTATCAGGACAAACTCGACACACTCGCCCACGAAATCTCCAGAACCTTCGACGCCGTACAAACGACGGGGGTCGGGCAGGAGGGAGGCTTCCAACAACTGAATGGCCAGCGCGGCACTCAGAACGTCTTCGCGAAGTTGAACGCGGCCGGACTCTCGTTCCCGCCTCAGGCCGGTTCGCTGTACGTCACGATGACCAACTCGACGACCGGGCAACGGACAATGACCGAAGTGGCCATCGACCCGGCATCGCAAAGCTTGAGCGATGTCGCAACGGCACTGAGAAACTCGGTTCCGAACTTGAGTGCCTTCGTCAACAGCCAGATCGGAACGATCTCGTTGATCGCGGCGCCCGGCTACAAGTTCGACTTTACGGGGGGCGTCGATCCCCAAATTACGACCAGTTTTTCCGCCGGTACGACGACCACGGCCGCAGCCAGCGGGACGTTCACTGGCACGACGAATGATTCGTACAACGTGACGTTTCTGGGGACGGGCACGATCGGAGTCACGTCGGGACTCCAAGCCCGCGTCACCAATCAGGCGGGCGATGTCGTCACGACACTCGACATCGGACAGGGGTACGAAGCGGGACAACCGCTCGGGCTGATCAACGGCGCTAAGGTGAGTTTGACCGCCGGAACGGTCGCCGTAGGGGACTCGTTCGCGACGCAGGTCGTCGGCCAGTCCGACTCGGCCAGAATTCTGACGGCACTGGGATTGAACACGTTCTTTAGCGGAGATGACGCCGCAACGATGCGCGTCAACGGGGAGTTGCTCGCGGACCCGGATCGGCTCGCCACCTCACGCTCGGGGCTTGTCGGCGACTCCTCCAACTTGCAACGACTTATCTCGCTGCGCGACGGACAATCCATGAGTGGGCAGTCCACGTTCACGGAGTACTTCAATCAGACGCTCGGTGAGATCGGATCCGAAGTCGGCTTCCTCAATCAACTCGATGAGACCAACCAGTTGCTGACCAATCGCATCAGCGATGAAATTCAAAGCGTGTCGGGTGTCGATCCGAACGAAGAGATGGTGCAGGTGCTGAAGTACCAACGGATGTTTCAAATGGCGGCCAAGTACATCAACACCGTCAATCAGACCCTCGATGAGTTGCTGCGACTGCAATGAAGAAGTTGGCGGTTGTGTTTCATCGTTGTGACCTCACACGGCAATTGGAGCGGGCATTTCTGAGCGGGGCGGCGTCAGTCCCCTGGCTCTTGGGCGTCAGTCAGTTTTTTAAGGAACCAGGGGACTGACGCCGCCCCGCTCAGATGTCCCATCAATGCCCACGGAGACCGATCATGCGAGTCACCTCGGAAATGCAGAGCAATCAAACGCTGCGTTTCATTCAATCGAATTATGCCCGTTTGGCCAAACTCCATGAACAACTGGCGTCGGGCAAACGCATTCAGCTGCCGTCCGAGTCACCCGCCGAGATCGTTCAAATTCGGCAGAACAGCGCCGAGAATTTGCGGCTCGATACGCACCTCAAGACGATTCGCGATGCTAGCGTGGTCCTGCAAACCGGCGTCGATGCACTGACCGAATCGCGTGAAGTCCTGACGCACGCCAAGGAAATTGCCATCGAAGTGAACAGCGCCGCACACGACGCGGCTTCGGACAAGGCGTTCGCTCACCAGATCGACGTGGTGATCGATCAGATGCTGCGCGTCGGCAACCGTCAGCTTCCTGATGGACGCTACCTGTTCGGCGGGACGGCGAGTCACGCGCCGCCGTTTGAAGTCACTTCTGTGGACAGCGCCGAACGTCCGACAGACGTGGTCTACCGAGGGAGCGATCAGGCATCGGAGGCGGTCGTCGGCAAAGAGATCCGCGTGGGAACGCTGATCCCCGGCAGTCAGGTCTTTCAGATGCGGCATCGCGCCACCACGGCCTTCACCGGTGCCACGGGAGCGCGTGCCGGCACAGGGACCGATAGCGCGGTCGAACCGGGGTCGCTCGTGGTGCAGCACACGCTCACCACGATTGCCGGCGCGTCGGGACTCACCACGGGAGCGTCCTCCGCCACGGGTGACACGATCATCGGCCCCAGCGGCGCACACACACTGAGTATCGTCGATACCAGCGGGACGGGAGCCAGCGGCACGGTGTCACTGAACGGCGGGCCGTCTGTCGCGTTCACCAACTCGGGGACCAACCTGCGCGTCACCGGGCCGAACGGTGAGGCGGTGTTTCTCAATACGACGACTATCACACCGGGGTTCAGCGGCACGGTGGCGCTGACGGCCACGGGATCGATGTCGGTCGATGGAGGAGTCACGTCGCAGCCGATCAACTTCGATGCGAATCAAGTCGTGACGGATGGCAGCACCGGCGCGATGACCAATGTCGATAGTACGCAGATTCGCCGCGCTGGCACGGACCGACTCGATTACGAGGGGGCAACCGACACCTTCCAAGTGCTGATTGCGCTACGCGACGACATTCGGAACGTAAACGGCCTGAGCACGCTCGACCGCTCCAAAGCGCTCGGTCGCCACATCGCGGCCCTCGACAGAATCAACAACGATGTCATCGATGCTCTCGGCGGGCAATCGGTTCAAGCGGAGTACCTGACCAAACTGGAATCCCGCACGGCCGACGTGCAACTCGACATTCAAAAAGCCACTGACGGCATTGAAGCAATCGACGTGGCCAGCACCATCGCCGCCGTCCAAAAACAAGAGAACCTCTACCAGATGAGTCTCCAGCTCACCGCCCGCATGAACTCGCTCTCACTGGCCGACTTCTTGAATTGACGATTGGGGATCTTTTGCGAGTGCCCGTTCGCTCTCAGGATTTTCCGAGCGGGGGCATCAGCTCCCGGTTCTTGGGCGTCAGTCCCTTCGTTGCCGCATTGAGGAACCGGAGGGCTGACGCCACCCCGCTCGGAAAACAGGTCGAGGGCTGACGCCCAAGAGCGACGGACCCTCAGTCAGACAATGCTCTACGACGGCTGCTGCTCACTCGAACCGGTCCCGGCCGAGCGGAGGCCGAATACCATCAACAGCCCAACCGCCATCAAGCCGGTTGCCATCCAGTACGGCAAGCTGCGGCCGTATTCCAAAAGCGATAGCCCGGCGATCGGTCCGAGAATGCGAGCCAGCGACGAGACACTCTGACCGACGCCCAAGACTTCTCCCTGCTGATCGTCGCGCGTGTTGAGTGACAGCAATGAGTTGAGCGACGGCGTCGTACACGAGAACCCAACCACGCACACCGGCAGCACGTACCATAACAGCGACATCCCACCGTTCGAGGCTGCGACTCCGATCAGCCCCAGGCCGGTCATCATCAAGAACGTCCCGATCATGGCCATGCGGAACTCCCCCAACTTGGGAAGCAGTCGCCTCACAAGCATTCCTTGGGCGAGCGTAAGGATGAGGCCGATGTATGCGAAGACATAAAAGTTCGCGCGGTCGCCGACGCCGAGTTCCTTTGTGAGCAGTGACAGCGTGGTCTCGAACTGCGCGAAGGCGAACGTCGTCAGAAAGATCGTCGCCAATAGCAAGCCCACATGCGGGCGACTCATCGCTTTCGAGAACGCGCCCGCGTCGAACCACTTCCGCGCGGGACGACTTGCCACGTCGGACTTGAGTGACTCGGGCAATAGCACGATGGCGGCCAGAGTCGCCAGCGCCGACAGCGCGGCGGCGACATAACCCGGCGCGGGACTCGGCACGCCTCCCGCATCGTTCGAGACAAACCACGCGCCGAGTAACGGTCCAAACGTGAAGCCGATCCCGAACGCCGCTCCAATGATCGCCATTCCCCTGCCACGCGACTTCTCATCCGTCGAGTCGGCAATATACGCCTGAGCCGTGGGGATCGTTGCCCCCGCAATCCCGGCTCCGCTCCGCGTGATGAATAGCCAGATCAACGGACTGAGGCCCAGGATCGGCCCCGCGTTTCCGTATTGAGTCACGAGCGCGAACAGCGTGTAAAAAATCGTCGAACCAGCCAGCCCCACAATCAGCACCGGCCGTCGACCGATCCGATCCGACAGCCGTCCCCACAGCGGAGCAAACAGAAACTGCATCGCCGAGAACGACGCCATCAACAACCCCAGCACCGGCTTCGTCGCCTCGAAGTGTCGCCCGTACCGAGGCAACAACGGCAACACAATCGCGAACCCGAGCAGGTCGATAAAGACCGTGATGAAGATGATGAGCAGCGGTTTGCGGGACATTCGTGAACTGGACACAAAAACTCACTTCTATTGACGGCGATCAACTCGCGGACACACGAAAACAACAACACTAGGAACGATACCCGTCCAAAAATACCTTTACTGATTGGCAAGCGCGAAGCAATTCTTCCAAGTTGGCTCCATCCAGCATCAATGTCTGAAGGGAAGCAACACTCAGTCTCGCGACTTCGCCCAAACGAGACGGTTGAGTTTCAAGGACCAATCCATGCTGCGTCTCGTAATGGAAAGCTCTTACACGGGGCGCGTCTGTCGGCCGTTCGACACACACGGCGTTGAGCTATGACTCCAATAGTTTGATGAAAGCGACCAGTTCGTCGAACTCCAACAGACATTTCCCTTGGATTTGTTGCTCGCAATCGACGTGCGTCATCCTCAATCCGAGGATGAATTCGTGCTTGTCTGAGTAACGAACGGCTCCGATTACGGGGCCGATTTGCAAGCCGTGTCCCAAGCTCGTCTTAATCTCCGACATTGGAAAGTAGTCGTAGTGAACGCGAGATCCAGCCGCGACGAACTCCAGCAGATGATCGAGCGGTTCATCGTCTGACCACCCAGGAAATTCATCATCGATCATCGCCTGTCCTCCTCGCGACTCGCGGGCACGAACACTCTTTGCTAGGGCGATGATAACCAACACCATGACAGCCAGCACAGCAGCGGAAACAGGACGAACACCAGCGCGAGTGCGATCAGGTTGGCTTTGCGATCGTCGGGCCAGCGTGCCATGTCGGCGAAGCTCCTCAAACACAAAGGCCGCGACTCAGCGAGATCGCTCGCGTCGAATCGCGGCTGGAATTGCACGCTCCCAAGGTAGCCCTGTCGCTCCGCGACAGGAAGCGCGGGCGCGGCAGACCGATCCAACAAGGGTTGGCGAGATCGGAGGGATAACCCTTTATCGCGCCACCTGTCGCGGAGCGACAGGGCTACCTTGAAGAGCAGGCCACCTCAGCCCATCAGTTCCTTGTCCGTCTCGGGTGCCGCATCATTGTCGGCGTCGAACCATTCTGGTTTGAAGACGATTCGCTTCTTGCTCTTCATCGCGATGTTGGACGATAGCGCCATGATGGCGTCCTTCATCCCCTGCTCGCCCGGACAGCGTAGGCCGCCGTCGGCGATCTTGCCGAAGTTGTTGGTGCGGATGCAGTGCGCGAAGTGCTCCATTTCTTCGGTGTATCCACGGCTGACCTTGCCGATGTCGGCGACGGCCGATTGTTTGGAGGGGCCAAGGCTCGCGCTGGCGCTGATCGACGGTTGGCCATCGTTGCCGTTGAGGACGTACAACCGCTGATCGGCGCTGGTGGTCGATGAGCCGACGCCCTCGCGGTAGAGCATCGCTTCCGTCTCCTGCTTCATCACCAGCGTGGCCCGGCTGCCGAAGACGGTCTCGCCATACGGATCGCCACTGAACGAGTTCGTGTTGATCGACGAGTACGTCACGATGCAGACATCGTTCTTGTCCTCGGCGTAGTGCGGGCCGGGGAACTCAAATGTCATGTAGACGTGATCGTCCACGTCGCGGTCGTCACCCTGTTGGTCAGCCGTGCCGATCCCCTTCACGCCGTAATAGTTCTTGCCGCCGTAACCGAAGCAGGCGATCGGCTGCACCTTGTTGAGGAAGATGCTCGCCGCATCGAGTTGGTGGCTGCCCAACTCCGCCATCAATCCGCCGCCGGTGTTGTTGTACAGCCGCCAGTTGACGAGCCGCTCCATCGATGGATAGCCGAAGTCCTTCTGGAGGAACTCATCGACCGACAGTTTCTTCTCCTTGGCGCGAGCTGTCAGTTCCTCGATATCGACCGCGAATTTCTTCTTGAATGACTCGGCCGTGTACCCACCTGGTCGCCAGCCATCGACTCCAGGGAAGCTGTTGTTGCGGTGCCACTGCGCGCGGATGAACTTCAGGTCGCCCATTAGTCCGCTGCGCATCAATGCGTTGGCGTTGTCGTAGAGGACGTTGTAGTGACGCTGGTGTCCAACGGCGAGCAGTTTCTTATTCGCACGCGCGATGCGAATCATTTCCTTGCACTGCGTGACGTTGTGCGCCATCAGCTTCTCAGTCAGAACATGCTTGCCCGCCTTGAGACAGTCGATGGCGACATCGGCATGCTGGCAGAGCGGCACGGCGATAACGACCGCTTCGATCTCGGGATGCTTCGCCAGCAGCTCCTTGTGGTCGGCGTAGAGTTTCACCTTGAGAGCCGACTCGCGCCCGAGTTTGCGGATCAAGCCCCAGCGAACTTCGTTGCCGTCTCCATTCAAGGCACGCACGCGGTTCTTCGGCCGTAGATCGGCACAGGCCACGATGTCCATGTACTCGGGCGGATGCTGAGTCAGCAGTACGGAACCTTCGTCACCCGTGCCGATGAAGCCCACCTTGACCGGGTTCCCCTGAATGGCCCCGTAACCGAAGTAGGCCGCGCCGAGCGTCGGCACGGCCGCCGCAGCTCCGACGAGGAACTGGCGTCGCGTGAACGACACCGCCTCATGGAAATTCTCTCTGCCGAGTTGTTCTTGTTCCGGTGTCAATTTCATGGCGTTCTCCTTCGTGTCAGTCGTAGGATGGGCACTCTTGCCCGTCCGAAAAAGTAGGCGGTAGTCCGGACCCCTAGGTCCGGACGAGATGGGGCGAAGCGAACAAATCAGGTCATCAAATCACGGTGCGAGGACTTCTCGTCCGGACCTAGGGGGCCGGACTACCGCTTCGGCTCATTCTTCGGTCGTCGTGTAAACAGCACCGAGACTGCTGCGTCGAGACCGAACCACTTCCCGCTGGGCATCGCCGCGATGGCGAGCAGCGCAACCATCTCGACGAAGATTTTGTTGACGAACAGATTGTGCTCGATGCTCGGAATCTCCTGCACGCCGGGCCACGGCGGCATTGCCAGATAGAACAGCGTGAGCAGCGCGGCACCGCCGAGCGCGGAGAGTCTCGTGAACAGACCGAGCATCAGGAGCAAACCGCAGATCGTCAGACCCCACATCGTCCGGAGATTGATGCTGCGGATCGGAGTTGCAGCGGGAGGAACGGGACCGGCTGCAAGTTGCTCGACGCTCAGCAACTCCTCCGCTGACGTGAACAACTCCTGTTCGAGAGCCTGCACTGGCCCGACCAGATCGCGTCGAATTTGCTGAATCTCGATCCATTGCTTGCCGAGATGGTCCCAGTCAGACTTCGTCTTCGCCTTCGCATAGTTTCGTTCGTAGTAGGCAAGGTAATTCTTGTATTTATCTACATCGCCAATCACGACCGGTTGCGACTTCGACGATGAGCCGTCTCCATCGGCAGCGGCTTCGTCCGCAGCACCCTTCGCGGTTGGCTTGGATTGCATCATTACGCCGACTCGCTCGGGGTCGCCCTTCAACAGGGCGGTCAGTCGTTCGTGGAACCGCAGCCGCGACGAGGATTTGTAGGCGGCGTTGACCGCTTTGATGAACGCGTCGAATTGCTCATGGCCTTCACTGGCTTCCAGCTTCGCCTTCTGAGCGGCCTCAATGAGCTTGTCGCGTTCGGCCGGAAGAAGGTGCAGCTTGCCATCGACGACAAGCGTCTTTTCCTTGGTG
This sequence comes from Schlesneria sp., assembly GCA_043749505.1. Taxonomy (GTDB): domain Bacteria; phylum Planctomycetota; class Planctomycetia; order Planctomycetales; family Planctomycetaceae; genus Schlesneria. Next base: position 21,063 of record JAYVDI010000436.1, read on the forward strand.
TCATAACGAATCGCCTTCTTGTTGATGCCACCGACACTCTCCAATTCAAACCCCGGAGGCAGACTCGGCAAGGAAACCGAAAAGGACTTGAACGGGTCCATCATCAGGCCCAGCCGCCCCCGTTGAGCCTCGTCCAAATCGTAGTGCGACGAGAACCGCTCGCGCCAGTCGTTCCACTTGGCCGTCATGTGGTCGTGGTCGAGCCACTTGAGATCATTCGGGTCGTCGGTCATCGCCCGGAACGTTCCGCGCATCGGTCCGGTCGAATTTTTGAGATACCCCTCGGCCGACCACGGCGTGGATGTTTTGAGCGTGCTCAGTTTCCACAGCCCCTCGTACATCAAGTGCCACCCGATCGAGATGCGAAGCAGCACAAGCAAGACCACCGCCAACAACGAGATTTTTCGCAAATCACCAGACACTCGATCACTCTCTTCCTACGTAGGGCGGGGTTGTCACCTGCCCGTGTTTTTCCGTATCGATTCAAATTCGTCGTTTAACCGCAAGCCATAAGGTGAGCGCGATTGCACGCCAAGTCGAAACGCTCGCCTTTGGCTTGCAGTTAAACGAGGGCGAACCGCATCTTCACCCCGCCACAAACAGCCGATCCATCGCCACATTGTGGACGATCGGTTCGAGTACCTGCCCCTGTTTCGGCGGCGGAAAAAAGATCGCACCGACGCGCGGGAAATTATCACAGCAGGCGATGGCTTTTTCGACTCCGAGGACGAAAAAAGCGGTCGAGAGCGCATCGGCGAGAGCGGCATCCGGCGCGATCACGCTGACCGACAGCATCGTCTCGACCGGCCAACCCGTGCGCGGATCGAGGATGTGGCCGTACCGTTTTCCCTGGTGGCGGAACCATTGCACTGCCGTACCGCTCGTGGACAGAGCCGCATCCTTGAGCAGCAGCGTCGCGAATGGCTTGTCTGGCAAGAGCGGATTGAGCAGACCAACCGGCCAGCCATCGTGTCCCGCGTGAGTCCCCTGCGCCCGGACGCTGCTGCGTCCGCCATGCACCAACCAGTTCGAGACGCCCCGCTCGGTAAGCAACTCCCCCGCGCGATCGACTGCGTACCCTTTGCCGATCGCGCCGAGATTGAACTCGACGCCGCCGGCATCGAATCGCACTGTCCGACTCGCATCGTCGCAGTACACGTGACGCCAGCCGCTGTTGGCGAGACCCGCATCGACTTCTTCAGCCGTTGGGATTCGATTCTCGCTCCGGCAGCGACGCCAGAGCGCGACGAGCGAACCCGCCACCGGATCGAACGCGCCGTCGGTCTGGCTCGCGATCAGTTCGGCTCGCCGCAGCAGTGAGTACAGTTCGGCATCGACTTCCACCGTCGTTGTGGCCGCCGCCCGATTGATCGTCGCGAGACGAGCCTCGTCGCGGTAAACGCTCATCAACTGCTCGAGTTCGTGGACGAGTTCGAGCGCCGCCGAAGCCGACTCGATTTGCGTGTCTGGGCCGTCGGGGTTGAGCATCACGTCGAAGTCGCAAGCCATCGCGGTCGCTTGCAGCAACAAAGTCGGCCCGCGCCCGGGTGGCGTTCGTTGCGCAGTGTCTCGCTGCGCGGCGATCTCATTGGCGAGCCGGTCTTGAACTCGCTCCCACTCAGCACGCGCGGCTCGTCCGGTGAGAAAGTCACGGCGGTTCGAGGGGGTTGTCTCGGACATGAAACTCACCGCTTCACATCGGGGGCGTTCATGAAGTCTTCGTGAGCCTTCAATTCCTGAACTTTCCGTTTGAGGCTCTTGCGCAGCGCGGACCATTGGTACATCGACGTGCGGAACGTTTCTGCGGCAACGGGAAGCGTGTAAGCCGCATCGGCACCCTGCGCCGTCGCACGCTCGACCTCCATCACGGCCGGTGCCATTTTTTGCTTGAGGTATTCCAGGCAACCTTTGCCGAGGCGTTCGATCTCTTCCGCGAGGCTCCTCACGCGGGCGCGCTCTTCCTGCCGTTCTTCATCGCTGAGTTTGCGACCACCCGTTGAGGGAACCTTCGCCGTCACGGATTTGGCGTTCACATCGACCAAGCGACCGAAGGGATTGTTGCCCGCCTTGGATTGGACCAACAGAGCTTCGGCGCTCTGAAGTCCGTGACGCGCCTTCTCGAAGTTTGGCCTGATCTCCAACGCCTTCTTAAAGTTGACGATCGCCATCTGCAAATTGCCCATATCGACGTACGTATTGCCGAGGTTTTGATACGCCTCCGCCAGACTCGGGTTGAGCCGGATCGCCTCTTTGTATGCGGAGACCGCCATCGCGTTTTGCTTGAGCTTGCGCTGAGCGATCCCCAAGTTGTAGTACGACTCGGCACACTTCTTGTCGCGTTGGATGGCCTTGCGCAGGGCGTCGCACGCCTTTTGATGTTCGCCCAGTCGGTTGTAGATGGCCCCGATGTTCGTGTGGAACCGGCCCTCCATCGGCTTGAGCATCGTGAGCTTGGTGTAGTGCTTGATTGCGGCGGACAAGTCGCCATCGAGATAGGACACCGCGGCCAAGCCTTCGTAGGCGTCGATACAGTCCGAATCCAAGGCGATCGCACTCTCGAAAGCATCGTTGGCGGAGGCATGATCGCGGGCCTTCAGCGCCGCTCGACCCGCCTCACAAAAGGCTTCGACTTCAGGGATGTTCATCAACGATGGCCTTTGGATTGGATCGAGCGAGGACGTTCGGCGACATTGACATCAGTTCGCAAGTTGCCGCGAACGGGCAATCGAGTGGCGAGCGGATTATAGGGGTAGACGAAAGCGCAGGTCAAAACCAGTTCTTCATCGCCGCTGGAGCGGCAGGGCCATCGCCTTTTTCAACGTAAGGTGGGACCAGTTCGCTTCGAGCGCCGGCCCACCATCCTGAAACATCGAGAATTGCTGGTGGGCCGGCGCGGCGAAGCGCCGCTGGTCCCACCCTACATCCTGTCCAGCTTCAAAAATGCATTGGCCCTGCTGGAGCGTCCACTTGTCTGGAGCGGCCACGGTGCTGGCGATACGATCTCGCCCGTCAGTCGGCAGGCGCGCAATGTCGTGAGCCGCTCGGTTGACGAATGGAGTTTGCGATGGTGGCGACACCGACGTTGGGCGTGAGTTTGATCGAACTGCTGATCGTCCTGCTGGGGGGAAGCGGCTTGCTGGGGATGCCGCCTGGCGAGCGTGATGCCGCGCTACTCAAGGCCGCTCCGCAGCAGACGCTGTGTTATTTGGAATGGGCCGGTCGCGGGGCGGGGCAGCCGGGAGGAGCGGGCATTGACGGACTGGCCACCGATCCGGAAGTGGTCGCGTTTTTTGAGGCTCTCGATCAAGCGATCTCCAAGGCAGATGTTCCCGATGCGGACGAAGACCAATTGCGTGTGCAGCAGCGCCTGCCCCGCTTGATCAAGTTATTGACGGCTCATCCCGGCAGTCTGTCAATCGGCTTTGAAACGCTGCCGCCAAACCAGGCGCTGCTCAATGTATTCCAGCGGCAATCGTTGACCGAACAGTTTCGGATTGGACTGGTCTCGTCAGCCGGAAGCGATGCGGAGGCGCTGCTCGAAGCGTTTGGCCAGTTGGCTGAAGTCGAACTCGGGAAGCAACCGCAGTTGGAGGAAGTTTCACTGAAGACATTGGGCGACGCGATCAAGCTCACCGTTCATCGCGAGGCCGATCGTGTGCTGATCGGGTTCGGTGCAGGAACCGTCGCGAAGCTGCTGGCGTGTTTGAAGGGCGATGCGCCGGGTCTCGATTCGAGTCCCCAGTTTCAAGCCGCCTGGAAACGAGTCGCACCGACGCGCGTGGCGACGGTGGGCTGGTTCGATCTGAAGGGGGCGATTGAAACCGCCACGCGCGCGGCCGGACCGGCGGGCGTGCTGTTCCAGCCGATGTTGCGTGGTTTGGGAGCCGATGCGTTGGAGTCGCTCGTCACCGGGACGGGCGTTGAAAACGGAAACATTGTCCAGCGATCGTTCCTTGCAACGAGTGGCCGCACTGACGGTCTGTTGCTGTTGGCGGGCGGGCCAGCGATCCGTTCCGAGCAACTCAAACATATTCCCGCTGACTGCGATCTGGTCGCGGCCGGAAGCCTGAATCTCGCGCAGACCATTCGCGGCGCGCGCGCGTTGGTCGGCCGAACGACCCCCCCATCGGCCGCTATGTTCGACGAAGCGATCAAGCAATTGGAGTCGGAGTTAGGGCTGAACTTGGAGCGGGACATCTATCCGGTGATCGGCGATCTCTGGACCGCGTTCGATTCCCCCTCCGAAGGTGGTCTCATCGGGACGAGCTTGATCGTGGCGGTCGAGGTCCGCGATGCGAAGCTCGCCGAGGTGCTGTTCGAGCGGTTGATGAAGCTGGTCGGAGAGTCTCTCGCCACCGAAGTCGATCCGGACTTTGAGAGCAAGGCCGTCGAACTCAAGCGGCAATCGTTTCTCGGCCATCCGATCTGCTATGTGAACACGGTCGGTTGGGAACTTGGCTCCGAAGCCGCGACGACACCGTCTTTCAGCCTGACGGGCGAACACATTCTCTTCGCGTTGCACCCGCAAGCGTTGAAGGCCCATTTGAGACAACGCCCTGCAAAACGCCCCAGCTTCGACAGCGTTCTGCCCAAGAAGCTCACGCGACCTGCTGGCGAGTTGCTCGCGTTCGGAACACTCGACGGCCAGCGAGCGATACAAGCTCTCTGCGCGATCTCGCCATTCTACGGTCAGTCGGTATTGAGCCACCTGCAAAGCAACGGCTTCCCGCTCGATGCCTTCTCGATTCCGTCAGCCGCCGCGTTGCTGCCGTATGCCAGCGACTCGACCTTTGTTGTCGTGAGACAGCCGGATGGATTGATGCTGGAAACGAAGAACCCGCACACGGCGATCCTGACGGCAGCGGTCATCGGTTCGGCCAAGGCTTGGTTCCTGCCGAACTACAACGAGTACTTGGAAGCCCGCCGCCAGCGAAGTCGCTCACAATGGAACGCGGGACTCGGAGCGGCCGATGGCAAGGTCGTTCCCGCAGCCGCGGTCGAGCCTGCCGCCCAGAAGCCAGAGCCGGTTGCCGCCGCAGTCGCGAGGAAGTTGGCTCCGTTGTTTATCAAGGCCATGATCCCCGACGGTATTCAGCAGGCCATTCCGGACGAGTTGTTCAAGAAGCTCGAACAACCGCCGTCGCCCGAAGCCGTCCGCCAGCGTGAAGAACGTCGCAAACAAATCGACGAGCGACGCCGGCAGCGTCTCGAACGCCGCCAACCTCCAGCCGCGAAGTAAGCGTTGCCTCGTGCCTTGTCCCCTCGCCCCGGCTTTGCGGGGAGAGGGCTAGAGTGAGGGGTGCTTTTTCTTCCCCACAGATCGAAGCCTGACGCGCAAGCGAAGGATTGGTTGTCGAGTGTTCTTCGCTTGCGCGTCAGGCTTCACAGACCTTAGACCGTAGGGTGCGTGGAGTCTTCGGAACGCACCGGCAGGAGAGTGAGTTCGCGTCTCAACGCCGGTGCGTTCTGAGGACTCCACGCACCCTACTTGTTGCCCACCCACTTCAGTGCTTGTAGACCTTGTGCTGCGGACGCCCGGAAAGAATCTGCTCCTTGCCCCAAGTCGTCACGGCGCGGAAGGCATCACTGCGGATAAAGGTTTGGAAGGCGGTTTCGTCCGACCATTCACTCGTGATCAGGTACGACGCGCCGTCGCTGACATCTTTCCACAGCGTCGAACTGGTGTGTCCGTCGGCGGCTCGCAGAGCGTCGATCACTCCGGCAAACTTATCTTCAAAGTCCTGCTGCTTGCCTTCAATCACATGGTAATTCATGCCGACCGTAATCATTCCAAATGTCCTGTCGAGAGTGTGCGTGGCGTGGGGGGAGTGATGCGGAGAGAGAGTAACAGGGGGCTGGCGTTTGAACCATGAGGCGGATACCGCTGATCGAAGGTGGCCCTGTCGCTCCGCGACAAGAGGCGAGATCAACTGGAGACATCAATCTGTCGAGTCGCCTCGGATGAGTGGCCAACGCCGCTCGTGCGTTCGCGCTTCCTGTCGCGGAGCGACAGGGCTACCACCAAAGGGGCGACTGCATCCCACTGGTCGCTCAGTCGTCAAATGACAACGCCTTCAGTCACTGCCATGTATTGGGGCCAGAGACGGTCTTGACGGATCGGTCTGTCCATCGACACTCGCACCGTCTCCGATCATCATCCCGCCCGCGCCGATCTCGCCCCTTGGTTCTCGAACAGAGCCGATTCCGCAATTTGGTCTCACGACCTCTAAAACGGTGATTCTCCGATGTCTGATCCACTTTCACCCCGCGCTGAGATCGACTCGTTGCGTGTCCTGATCCGTCAGCACGATGCCTTGTACTACGTTCACGCGGCTCCAGTGATTGCCGATCACGAGTACGACGAACTGATGCATCGGCTGATCGCGTTGGAAGCGGAACACCCCGATCTGGCCTCCGACGACAGTCCGTCGCGCAAAGTTGGGGGCGAGCCGATCGAAGGCTTCATCGCCGTCGAACACCGCGTTCCGATGCTCTCCATCGAGAACGTCTACGTTGAAGAAGTCGCGTTCGACGAGAAAGGCAAAGAGAAGCCGAGCGTTCGCAAATTTGACGCGGACGTGCAGAAGGATCTCGGCGTGCAACCGGCGTATTCGATCGAGTTCAAAATCGACGGTGTCTCACTCGCGCTGATCTACGAGCATGGTCGATTAACGCGGGCACTCACGCGCGGCGACGGACGCCGCGGTGATGATGTCACGAACAACGCCCGCACAATGGGCGGCGTCCCGCTCAGGTTGCTCGGCGAGGATGTTCCCCCCGTGATCGAAATTCGGGGCGAGGCGTACATCGCTAACTCCGACTTCGCCCAAATGCGTGCCGCACAAATCGCGGCGGGCGAGACTCCGTTCGCGAACCCGCGTAATGCGTGTGCGGGGGCGCTCAAGCTGCTCGATCCGAAACAATGTGCTGCCCGAAAGCTAAGGTTCTTTGCGCACAGCGTCGGCTACAGCGAAGGGACCACGTACCGCACGCACCGCGAATTCTTGCAGTCAGTCACACGCTGGGGCATTCCCACCACGCCGCGCTGTGCCACGCTCCCCAACATGGATGAGACGCTGGCCATCGCTCATCAACTCATGGACGAACTCCACACGCTGGACTTCGAGGTCGATGGGCTGGTCATCAAGCTGGATGATCTCGCTCAGCGCAATGAACTCGGTTCGACGAGCAAGTCGCCACGTTGGGTGATCGCCTACAAGTGGGAGAAATACGAGGCCGAAACTCGCATCGCCGACATCCTGATTCAAGTCGGCAAGACCGGCACGCTGACTCCCGTAGCATGCCTCGAACCGGTCGAGATCGCCGGAACCACCGTCTCCCGCGCGAGCCTCCACAATCGCGATGAGATCGCGCGGCTCGGCATTCAAATCGGCGATCGCGTCGTGGTCGAGAAGGCTGGGAAAATCATTCCGCATGTCGTGCGTGTCGAAGCCCATCATCGCGACGGCTCGCAGCGGCCCTTTGAATTTCCAACCGTCTGTCCCGAATGCAGCACCACCGTCGAACAGGGTGAGGGAGGCGTCTACGTTCGCTGTCCGAACCCGACGTGTCCGGCTCAACTGCGCGAGGGCCTGCGCTACTTCGCCTCTCGCGCCGCGATGGACATTGAAGGACTCGGAGCCAAGCTGATCGAGCAACTGACCGACAAGAAATTGCTCACCAGCTTCGCGGACATTTATCGGTTGGCTGATCGTCGGGCTGAATTGCTCGAACTGGATCGCGTTGGTGAGAAATCCATCGACAACCTGCTTAACGGGATTGAAGCCTCGAAACAGCAGCCGCTCTGGCGGTTGCTCACCGCACTCAATCTCCGACACGTCGGTGTGCGGACCTCGCAGCAATTGGCCGAACGATTCGGAGCGATGTCCGCGATCGCCAGTGCCAGTGAAGAAGAACTCGCCCATGTCGATGAAGTCGGTGATGTCATCGCGAAATCGGTGCGTGCTTTTTTCGCGAGCGACTACGGCCAGCAGATCGTCTCCGATCTGACGAGCCTCGGCCTGAACATGGGCAACGCGGTCGAAGCCGCAGCGACGGCGGCAGCCAAAGCGGCGGGCATTCTCTTCGGCAAGACCGTCGTCGTCACGGGAACACTCTCCCGTTTCACACGCGATCAGATTCAGGAGCTGATCCAAAAACACGGCGGCCGCGCGTCGAACAGCGTCTCGAAGAAGACGGACTTCGTTGTTGCGGGGACCGACGCCGGCAGCAAACTCACCAAAGCCCGCGACCTCGGCGTGACGGTTCTCGACGAAGATGCCTTTGAATCGCTGCTCACTCAACCGGTCGCCGCGCCTGTTGCCGCTGCGACTCCGGTAACACGACCTTCGTTGTTCGATTGACCGGGGTGGAGGATGGACGCCGCTTGATCGCGATTGCAAACGGACCAATTGGTGAGCTAGCTTCCCGCCTCGTTCAGATGAGCCAGTCAAGCACTTCCTCCAGCGTGGAGCAGCGAACTCGTGGAAATGTCCCGCAGATACTTGGAGCCGATTGCGTTCGCGTTCCTGGCCGTGGTTTCGTTGTTTGGTGTTGTCGTCTCGCGTGGCGAAGGAGACTACTTCGAGCGAGTCTTCGCCCGTGAGGACGGGTTCATCGAGTGGTTCACGGTGCTGACGCTGTTTGTGGGGGCAGTGGCCTGCGCTGTTCGTGCCGTGACTCTGGCCCGAGTGCGCTCTAAATGGTTCACGGCCATGCTCTGTCTGGCGGCGCTTGTGCTGCTGTTCGGCGTCGGTGAAGAAATCTCCTGGGGACAACGTTTGTTTGGTTTCTCCACGCCGGAGTCGATCGCCAAGCACAACTCTCAAGGGGAAGCCAACCTGCACAACCTGCAGTTCGGTGGAGTGAAGATCAACAAACTGCTCTTCGGTAAGGCGCTGACGGTCGGTATCGTCTTCTATTTCTTCGGCCTGCCATTCCTGTACCGCAAGTCTGTGAGCGTGAAAACTCTGGTCGATCATTCTGCGATTCCGATCCCTCGACCGTGCCACTCGATCGCGTATATCGTCCTGATCGTGTTGTTCCTGTTGGTCTCCAACAAAAAGCGAGGCGAGCTATTGGAGTTCGGCGGCAGCGGAATCGCCATGTTGATGCTGCTCTTTCCGCTGAACAGTGAGATCTACCGCAAGGCACCCATGACAGAAGCGAACTCGGCTCCACCGCCTGCAACCTAGAGCACATTTCAAAACTAGCCCGACGCGCAAGCGAGGGCTTCACCGTCATCGAATGTCCAGCCCTCATCATGCCCGCCACGACAAACATCGCCGCCTACAAGTTTGCACCTCTTTCCGAACTCAAGCCACTGCGAGAACGGTTGTTGGCGCAGTGCAAATCGGCTGGGCTGAGAGGAACGATTCTGCTCAGCACGGAAGGGATCAACCTCTTCGTGGCTGGGCCGCGCACGGACATCGACGCACTGTTGGCCGAACTGCGCGGCGTTCCCGGTCTGTCCGAGTTGCAAGCCAAGTTCAGCGAGAGCAACCATCAACCGTTTCACCGCATGTTGGTGAAGATCAAGCAGGAGATCATCGCCTTCGGGGTCGAGGGGATCGATCCGGCGCGCAGGCCCTCGCCGAAATTGAGTCCTCGCGAGCTGAAGCAGTGGTTGGACGAAGGGCGTCCGGTCACGTTGCTCGATACGCGGAACGACTACGAAGTGAAATTGGGGACGTTCAAGAATGCCGTCACCGTGGGGATCGATCAGTTTCGCGAATTCCCTGAGGCCGTGAAGCAACTCCCCGACACGATGAAGCAGCAGCCGATCGTCATGTTCTGTACGGGCGGCATCCGTTGCGAGAAGGCCGGGCCGTTCATGCAGCGCGAGGGTTTCGAGCAAATCTTTCAACTCGACGGCGGCATTCTCAAGTACTTCGAGGACTGTGGGGCCGCTCACTATGACGGCGAGTGCTTTGTGTTCGACCAGCGCGTCGGCGTCGATCCTCATCTGGAAGAAACCGCCAGCGATCAGTGCTTCGTCTGCCAATCGCCTCTCAGTTTTGAAGAGCAACGGGATCCGCGCCACATTCCTGGCCGATCGTGCCCTCATTGTTTTCGATCCGATGACGAACAGCGAGCCGCCGCTATCGCTGCTCGCCACGAGGCCCTGCGTCGCGCGACGACACCGCTGCCGGGAAGCGTCTCCTACGAGAACCTCCGTCCGGTCAAGGTACCGACGAAGTTTGATGGCCAGACGCTGCTCGATTGCTTGGCGGGCCTCTTCGATCACATCCCGCGCGACGAGTGGCAACAGCGCTGCGAACAAGGCCGCCTGCTGCACGCCGACCACCACGCTGTCGGTCCCGAACACCGCGTGCGAACCGGCGAGCGATATCTGCAACGTCAGCCCGAGACGATCGAGCCGGAGGTCAACGCCGACATCCGCATCCTGTACGAGGACGAAGCGATCCTTGTCATCCACAAACCGGCACCGCTGCCAATGCACCCGTGTGGCCGGTTCAATCGCAACACGCTGCAACATATTTTGGAAACGGTCTATCGCCCGCACAATCCGCGTGCGGCGCATCGTCTCGACGCCAACACCAGCGGTATTGTTTTACTCTCGCGCACCAAGCACATCGCCGGACTGTTGCAGCCGCAGTTCCAACGGGGCGAGATCGAAAAGACGTACCTCGCCCGCGTGATCGGGCATCCCTCAGAGGAACGGTTTACATGTGACGCTGCGATCAGTGCCGTTTCGAGCGATCTCGGTTCGCGCGCGATTGATGAGACGGACGGCCTGCCATCACGTACCGACTTCCGCGTGATCGAGCGAAGTTCGGATGGCACCGCGCTGCTGGAGGTCGTCCCGCTGACGGGCCGCACCAACCAGATTCGCGTTCACCTCTGGCATCTCGGCTGGCCCATCGTCGGCGACCCGACCTATCTGCCCGGGAGGCAACTCGGTGACACGCAGACTCACGCGGTCGATGCCGCGCCTCTCTGCCTGCTGGCCCAGCGCATCACGTTCACGCACCCGATGACGCGCGAACGAATGACGTTTGAAGCGGAGTTGCCCGACTGGGCCGTGTGAGCTTTAACGTAATGGCACGCGGTGACGTTTCGTGACAGGGCGAACCGACGAAGTGCAACCGGACTATTCTAAGTCGATCTTCAGATTGAGAAGGCCCGACTTGGGAATGTCTTGCGTCAGCCCCGAGGTCTCCGGGTTGTTGTACTTTTCGGGAATTTTGATTTTAGGCTGGGGCAACAGCGCGGGATCCTCGATCTGTTTCTCCTGACCTGGTGGGTCAGTTGAAGGGGGACCGGCATAGACAATCGCGACCTTGGTTGGACCGGGGGGCGCGCCGTCATCCGCCTTGTTGGTTCCCATCTTGAATTTGCCCGCCGCGTCAGCCACACCAATCGCGGGGCGGCGGCCATCTACGGGCAGAAAAGTCACTTGGTAGTATTCGAGTGGCTCACCCTTGTAGGTCAGAGTCCCCGACACGGGAACGACCTTCTCGATAATGGCTTTGGGGCCGGGAGTCTTCCCGCAGCCGACCAGTACGACCAGCGTCAACACGGCGGCAACCCGCATACGAAAAAATATGGCGTTTGACTCCTGGCATGAGTTTCAGATGAGAGGGAAACAAGAAAGCGACTCGCCCAGCCGAAGCTTGGCTGGGCGGGTCGCGTGTGAACTGAAGAACGAAGCCTGACGTGCAAGCGAAGGGTCAGGCTTCAAGAGCATGCCTGTTCCTGCCGATCACTGTTAGAACTCGCCAACTCGATCAGAGTTCGCTTTGCTGCCGACGGCGCGCCAGACCGAGTTGTCCACACTATCGCCAGCAAACTTGACGGCTCCGTCACCCATCAAGACATGCGCGCCACCCGTGTGCATGCTGCGCGTCGCAAGGTGGCCGCGATCAACACCAGTCCCGCGAATGCAGTCGCGGAGCCTGGAGTTGGGTGTCAGTGTGTGCGAATAAAACGTCGCCACGACGATCCCACGGTAGTATTGCTTGCCGCGATACAGATACGCGGAAGTGGCTCGATTCTGGCACTCGGGAACCGCGATGGTATCTCCCGTGGCGCTGGCATCCCAAGTGGCGAAGGCCAGATTCGTGGCCACTCTGAAATCATCGACGCTTCCCGCCGCTACAACGCCGGTCGTTGGAGAACCGGTTGAGGGACCGAGCAGAATTTCTGAAAAGAGAGCCGTGTTACTCATGCCATCCAAGAACTCAGCAAACCTCGACCCGATGTTCCGACCGAATGGACCGTCAGCCGTGGCATAGTTGGCGTTGTTTCCCAAGCTCTGCACGTAGCTGGTTGTCCCGCAGCCCGTGGGGCATTGCGGGGCGGCCAAAATGAATGCGGGGCTGTTCGGCTCCGAAGGGCACCGAAGCATCCCGAGCTTCTGCTGTCTTGCCGTCTGGTTCGTCACATCCGTGTTGATGTCCTTGTCGAAATTGAACACAGAATGGGCCGCCGCTTGATCAAAGTAAGGCAGAAGCTGCGTATGAGTTGAGGCTCCGTTGGTCCCGATAAAACCGGGCGGCAGCAACGAGAAAGTCGATTCGTAGTTGTGCAATGCCAAGCCAATCTGCTTGAGATTGTTCTTGCATTGAGTCCGCCTGGCAGACTCGCGTGCCTGTTGCACCGCCGGCAACAGCAGCGCAATCAGTACGGCAATGATGGCGATGACAACCAGCAATTCAATCAGCGTGAATCCTCGACGTCGCATGAGACTTCCCCCAGAAATGGAGACAAAAGACTGCTGAAACCAGCAACGGTGAAAAGGTGTGAGGCATTGCCTCTGCTGGCAGACCCTACCGAGATGGATCAGCGTTCGTCAATTGCATCCTCAGCGCAGCCGCTTGGGAACGGGGCCGTGATTCCTTTCCGATGGGCCGCAGGGCGCTAGCCCCGGTTTGTGCCACCTGAACCGGAAAAAAATTATTGAAGAATTCAATGGTTTAATGTTAACTATTGGAAGATTAAAAGATTTATTAGCTAGTGAAGATTTAAGATTCGACTTAATAAAAACAGAATTACTT
>JAYVDI010000437.1:0-5355 GCA_043749505.1 Schlesneria sp.
GACAAAACAACCGGGGCTAGCGCCGCGCGGCTGATTTACGGGACAGAGCCTAATGTGGTCGCTCGGTTTGATGAGCGAAGGGGAAGGAAAGCATGACGAGCATCGTCATCATGGGAGCCACGGGAACCATCGGGAGCGTACTCGCCAGACGATTGGTTCGTTCGGGTCGGAGCTTGCTTCTGTTGGGGCGGGATGCGGACAAGCTGGCCGCGTTGTCATCGGAGTTGGAAATGCCGTCCTCCGTGATTGATGTCCATGATTCGCAATCGATCTTCGACACGATGCAACGCTTTGCCGGTCAAACCGGCGGTTACTCGGGGATCGTAAACGGCATTGGATCGGTGCTGTTGAAGCCCGCGCACATGACATCGGACGACGAGTTTCGCGAGGTCGTGGAAACAAACCTGTTCACGGCATTTGCCGCTGTTCGGGCCGGAGTAAAGTGCCTCCGCGAATCGGGCGGCTCGATCGTGCTGTTTGCTTCGGCGGCAGCCGAGATCGGCATCCAGAATCATGAAGCCATCGCAGCGGCCAAAGCGGGAGTCATCGGGTTGGCCCGTTCGGCCGCCGCCAGTTACGCCTCATCAAACATTCGCGTGAATGTGGTCAGCCCCGGCTTGATACGCACCCAATTGACTCGACGCATTTGGGAGAACGCGGCAGCGGCGGCAGCTTCGTCTGAGATACACGCGCTGGGTCGGCTCGGAGAACCAGAGCATGTGGCATCGGTGGCGGCATGGCTGCTTGACCCCGAAAACGACTGGATTACTGGTCAGGTCATTGGAGTGGATGGGGGATTGGGTCACATCTTGGCTCGAAAGCGAAGTGCGGTGTGAACGACCCGTATACGTCCCTGGTTACGGGACGGCCTCGTGAGTCTCCAGACGCCTCTTGGAAAGCATGCTTCATCGCGCCCTTCACGCATGTCCCACTTGCTGGGCCGGTTACCGTGGTCTTACTGGCCAGCGGTCTGCTGCACTTGATCCTCTTGTGGGTGAGTGGTTCGGAATGGGACGGGGCCTTGTCGATACCAAGAACACCGCGAGTCGGCTTGCACGATACGCGGTACAGTTGTTCTGTTACCAGTTGATGCCGAATCACTGGCATCTGCTGTTACGGCCCGCTCAGGATGCGGAGCTGAGTCGGTTCCTGTGTTGAGTGACGATGACGCACACGATGCGCTATCACGCTCACCTTATTGCGGGCGTCGCCAGACAATGAGTTGTTCTCGCGACGCCTCATCGTCGGTGGCACGGTGGACGTGCAGGACGACCGACTCGCGCGAGGCTGTTTCTGCGAGAGCCTGCTCCAGATCGTCGAGGCTGGCGACGGGAGTCCGACCGACGGCTTCGAGGACATCGTTCGGTTCCAAGCGGTGGCCGAGCGAACTGTCTTCGTCGATTTTCAGGATCAGCAGGCCACGGGTTTCGGGCTTGTAGCCCAGTTCTTCAGCGAGTTCTTCATCGAGCGGCGTGACGGTCAAACCCATCGTGCGGACGGGCGTGCCAAACTCGGGATGACCCGGTGCGTCGCTGGTCGGAGGCATCTCGCTCCGATCGGCGAGGATGATCGTCAGCATCGTCTTACGACCACCGCGCCAGACGACGACTTGGATTCGCTTGGCGATCGGCGACAGGCTGACGAGATTGATGAGGTGATCGTGATCCTGCACATCGACGCCATCGAAGTTCAACACGACATCGTCGAATTGCAGTCCCGCCCGTGCGGCAGGCGAGTTGGGGAAGACCTCGTTGACGCGCGTTCCCTGCGCCTTAGCCAGTTTCAGTTTCGCCGCGACCTTGGAATCGAAACGTTCGTCCAGCTTCACGCCAATCCACGCGCGATGCACGACCCCGAACTCGAGCAACTGGTCCATCACGCGCTGGGCGAGATGACTCGGGATGCTGAAGCCGATCCCTTCATTCCCGCCGCTCGATGACGCGATCGCCGTGTTGATGCCAATCACGCGACCTTGCAAGTCGATCAGTGGACCGCCGCTATTGCCGGGATTGATCGCCGCGTCCGTTTGCAGGAAGTCTTGGTTGAGGACATCCGACTGCCCGAGCTTCAACTGACGGCGACCTTTCGCGCTGATGATGCCGAGCGTCACTGAACGACTCAGCCCGAATGGGCTGCCCATCGCCAGCACCATGTGGCCGATGCTCAACTTTTGGCTGTCGCCCCACTTCGCAGAGAGCAGGTCGGGGACGTTGATCTTCAACACGGCGACATCGGTTTGAGGGTCGGCCCAGACACGCTCGGGTTGGATCACGCGGCCGTCGTGCAAATGGATCGAGATCGATTCAAGAGCCGTCTTGTCGATGACGTGCCCGTTGGTGACGACATAAAAACCGCTGGCCTTCGAGCTGGTCATGATGACGCCCGAACCGGTTTCTTCTTCCTTCCCTTTGCCGGGGATGCGGCGTTCGCTTTGGATGTGGACCACGGCGGGAGCGGTCACGGCAGCGATCTTCGCCAGCAGTGTGCTGCCTTCTTGCAGGGCCGACCCTTCCTGACCGAGTTCCCGGTAGAGCCGCTCCGATGTGGTGGTCTCGGCCTGATCGGCATGGACCGTTCGCGAGAGTGCCGGGGCACCGAGGTTCGCTCCCAGGATCAGCCCGACGGCCAGCATGCTTCCGCACAGGAGAATGATTGACGACTGTCGCATGACTTCGCCTCAAAGAGGAACGGTGGTTCACGTCAGAGGTGATCCAACCGCCAAGCCTGAACTGTGGCACCTCCTGCGCGCGGGTCGCCGCAGGTCACTCTCAATGAGCCGACCGCGAATCCCATCCTCCTCCATGTTGATCCCGTCTGACTTCGGCAGAACTTGCCAGCGGGAAGAATTTTTCTGAAAGAGACCATGCAGGCCGCACTTTTCGAGCGTCCACCCGTCCGGATGACTTTGGGGACGGGAGGGCGTCAGCCCTCCCCCGTCTTTCCGAGCGAGGGACGTGAGTCCCCTGGTTCTTCCACGTTGACAGACACCTCGACTGATCCCAAGAACCGGGGGGCTGACGCCGCCTCGCTCGGATGTTTCCTCAAAGACCGCGCGAGTTATCAACGATGCGCCTTCCAGTCGCCTCGACCGAGCCAATCGTTGCAGTCCGAGTGGCAGGTCGCCTTCGCCTCATCGCATCAGGTTGACAGAGGTCAAATCATGGCGCAGAGTCTTTCATGTGGTGGGCGCTACGGACGGATCGGAGGCCCGCACCACAGAACTTCAGTCTCGCGGGAATCCCTACCATGCGCGACGCGATGGCTTTGCAACGCCGCCGCCGCTTGATGCTGCTTCAATCCGAAACGCCCGCTGACGATGTCAGCGCTGGCACGGATCTCGAACCGGCGTCGGGACAGCTCACCTCACCGAGCATCGAAACCGACGTTGAACTGGCGGCGATGGACTCCGCCACGCAGGCCGCTGCGAGCGAGCGCTTCTTTCATGAGTGTGGTGGTCGAGCAGGCGTGCAATTGTTGGTCGAGTTGCCCGGTATCGCACAACCGACTCGCATCGGACTCGACCGCCCGTTCTTGTTGATCGGTCGTGATCCTGCGTGCGATCTGCGGCTCGATCACGCCGATGTCAGTCCGCGCCACGCGTACCTGCAATGGGTCTCGGGGCATTTGTTCTGCACCGATTTGGAAAGTGAGACCGGTCTGTTATCGGGCCGTCGCAAAACGGGAGCCGGACCGTGGGTGGAAGGTCAGCCCCTGCAAGCCGGGCCGTGCCGGATGTCACTCGTCGGCGGTGAGGCTCAATCGCCCCCCGCTGCCAGTCCGCTCGAACGCTCGCCGCAACTGGCCGCCGAGTTCCCGCAGGTCCGGTTGAAGTTTGATGGTGTCGAACAAGACGACAATCAATGGCCCGTTGATCGTGCCCTGACACTGATCGGACGCGGAGCACAGTGCAAGTTGCGACTCAATCATCCCGACATGCCGCTCGTACAGGCCAGCCTCGTCCGCACGACATCCGGTTGCTGGTTGATCGACCTCGCAGGTGATGGCACCACGCGCGTCAATGACCGTCCCGTTTATTTCGCACCGCTCGACATTGGCGACACGCTGCAACTCGGCGTCTTCCGCGTCACGGTGACCGCCGCCGCGTTTGGAGTCGTCGCGCCGAAGGCGGAACCGGGAAAGTCGCCTGCAACCGACAAGGCTCTCCTCGAACTCGCCAATCGTCATCGCGAGTTGCTCGGCGAACTGAACACGGGCCTGAAGGATGTGCAGTCGTACCTCGATGCCGAACTGCTGGATGACGCTCCGCAATTGAAGGGATCGCTCGAACAGTACATCCGCCAAGCGAACCGGCATCATCGCGAGATGCTGGAATCGTTCGCGCCATTCGTCGAAGCGCCGCGCCGAGCGGCTTCAGCGCGTCAGAAGTCGCAGGGCTAGCGCCAGCGAGTTCAGGCGCGTCGTGGTCGTGTCGGCGCGCGACATGAAGACGACGGGACATGTCGTTCCACACAACACGCCGCCGAAGCGGCTGTCGGCGGTGTACATGATCGCCTTCACGGTCAGATTGGCGGAGAGCAGATCGGGGAAGAGCATCGCATCGGCGGCTCCAAGCACGTCCCCTTCCATTCGCTTTTTCTCACCGGCATCGGCGGCGTAGGCCAAATCAAAAGAGAGCGGTCCCTGCACGATGGCTCCAGGAAATTCGCCCGCGGCGTGGCGGCGCGTCAGCTCGGCCGCTTCGAGCG
This sequence comes from Schlesneria sp., assembly GCA_043749505.1. Taxonomy (GTDB): domain Bacteria; phylum Planctomycetota; class Planctomycetia; order Planctomycetales; family Planctomycetaceae; genus Schlesneria. The sequence goes on from JAYVDI010000437.1 coordinate 4,707, forward strand.
TGTCGGGCATCGCGTCGGTCGGCTTCTCCGTGGCGGACATCACCGCGATGCGCGGCCGGCTGGATGAGTCCGCTTCGCGCAGCGCCGTCGCGACTTCCGCCAAGCTGTTCAAAATATCGGCCTTCTGATCGAGCGACGGCTGGATCGAGATGCCGGTGTCCGACAGCAGGAATCGCCGCCGATCGCGCACGACTTCCATCAACACGACTTGGCAGATGCTCCGATTGGTCCGCAGCCCGGTCTCGCGCGCCAGCACCGCTTTCATGAGCAGCGGCGTGGCGATCTGCCCCTTCATGAGCAACCGCGCGCGACCTGCCTTCACTTCGGCGACAGCGGCGATGGCGGCATCGTCCCCATCGACCAGGCGAAAACCGGTGAGGTCGATGCTCAGGTCATGAGCCAGTTGCCGCATCTCGTCCGCGCGGCCAGTCAATACTGGCTCAACCCATCCGCGTCGCTGAGCCAACGCCAGCGATTCGAGTACCGTCGCATCGGCTCCTCCGGCCGCAACGACCGGCACCGGGCCGGGCAGTCCATCCGCGAATCGATAAAGATCATCAAAGCCAATCAGAGACATGCCAGATCCTTCACACCACGTTTTCAAATTCAGACGTAGGGTGCGTGGAGTCCTCGGAACGCACCGTCTTCG
>JAYVDI010000438.1:0-16130 GCA_043749505.1 Schlesneria sp.
GTTCATACGGTGCTCCCACGCGCCGTCGTTGAATTGCAGCATGATGGACTTCGGTGGGTTGGCCGGGTCGAGATAGACGTAGGCAAACAGAACATCACCCTCACCGAGCTTCAATCCGGGATTGGCTCCGGTGAAGAAGTGTTGCGAGAGTCCGGGGGCCGTGCGGGCCGAAGACTTCTCACCGCTGAAGACCGGTCCTTCGGCCTTCGTCACGAACTTCCAGGGCGTGTCCCCTTGGAGGCTGGTTCCGGGAGGAAACTTGTCGTCGTCGAACCAGACGAATTCCTGCCGGGTCACAGAGAGAGCGTCGGCGGGAATCTCGGCCCCGACGAGCGGATCGATGTATTGAATTTTGGCGAGTTCATCCACGATCGACTTCCGCAGCGCAGCCAACTCGTCGTCGTGCTGCTTCATCTTGGCAGTCTGCTCGGACGTGGGGAGCTTCAACGTCGGAGCGGGAAGCAGGGCGTTGCCGTCCATTGCCGCGTCGCTCATCGAATAGAAGTACGAGTAGAGCGAATAGAATTCCTTCTGCGAGATCGGATCGAACTTGTGCGTGTGGCACACCGCACATTGCAGCGTCAGGCCAAGGAACACGGTCGAGAGGGCCTCGGTCCGATCGACGGCGTACCGCACGAGGACTTCGTCGTTGATCGAGCCTCCCTCGCTGGTCGTCACGTTGCACCGGTTGAAGCCGGAGGCCACCTTCTGCTCGACGGTCGCGTTCGGAATCTGATCGCCTCCGAGTTGCTCGATGGTGAACTGATCGAACGGCTTGTTCTGGTTGAAGGCGTTGATGACGTACTCGCGGTATGGCCAGAGCGACCGTTCGTTGTCGAGGTGCAACCCGTGCGTGTCTCCGTAGCGAGCGGCATCCAGCCAGATGCGGCCCTGATGCTCACCGTAGCGCGGTGACTGAAGCAGACGATCCACAACGCGCTCGTAAGCCTCGGGCGATGCGTCGGCGAGGAAGGCATCGACTTCTGCGGGCGTCGGCGGAAGGCCGGTCAGGTCGAGAGTCGCTCGGCGGATGAGCGTGATCTTGTCCGCTTCGCCCGACGGTTCGAGGCCCGCTTGTTCGAGCTTCGCCAACACGAACCGATCGATGTCGTTGCGGACATTGTTCGTAAACTTCGTGGCCGGCGCATCACGACGAACCGCCGCGAGGAACGACCAGTGCCCCTGATACTCCGCTCCCTGAGCGACCCATAACTTCAGCGTCTCGATGTCGGCCGCAGTCAGACTCTTCCCGCTGGCCTTGGGCGGCATCTGCTCGTCGGGATTCGCCGACGTGATCCGCTGGACGAGTTCACTCGCCGAGAGGTCGCTCGGCACGATGGCCGTGTGCCCGGACTCCAGCTTCCCCGTCGCACTGTCGGGCTTGTCCAGCCGCAATCCGCCGCCCACCGTCTTCGGGTCCGGGCCGTGACACAGATAGCAGTTGTTCGACAGGATCGGCCGCACATCCCGGTTGAACTCGATCTTCTGATCGGCTGCCCGAACTGTTGTCGCAGCCAACACGAAAAGGCACACCAGCGCGCCCGACCAAGCACAACAAGACCTGTAGGATGGGCACTCCTGCCCGTCCGGTCTTCGCCTTTCCAACTCGAACAATTTCAGATTGAGTTCTTCAAAACGGACGGGCAAGAGTGCCCATCCTACAACGCTACGTACCAACGTTCTCAGAGACGCAACCCAAACAACGAAGCGACTTCGCATCGGAAAGACCTCGAAAAGCAAACGGGAGAAGAAACAGAGGCGGGATCAACCGGCAGGCGGCCCAAATCTCGAACCGGGGGATCAGTATCGACCGATCCCTACAGTGATGTCAAACCGGCAAAGACGGATCGTTGCCATCGGCATAGCGAGTTGCGCTGGTGGTAACGATTTGGGCGCTGGTCGATCCAGACTAGGAACTCTGTCCCGGCTTGCCGATCGGGAGGAGGGCGACCATATTCGCGGTCACGACCCCGACCGATGAGCCTCGCCTTGCAGGAGCTTCCACTCATGATGTACCGACTGTTGAATCGCGTGACTTGGATCGTTGGCCTGCTGGTATCGATGCTCACCAGTCAGGGCGGCCTCGCGGCGGAGGCCAAGCCGAACGTGGTCCTATTTCTGATCGATGACCTCGGGTGGGCGGACCTCGGGTGTTACGGGAGCAAATTTCATAAGACGCCGAACCTCGACAAGTTGGCGAGTGAGGGGGTGCGGTTCACTCAGGCTTATGCCGCGTGTCCGGTTTGCTCTCCGACGCGGACAGCCGTGCTGACGGGACGGTATCCGCAGCGGAGCGGCATCACGACGTGGTTACCCGGCCAGCCGTCGCAGAAGAATCACAGGCTGCTCGCGCCCGAAGTGCCGCTGAAGTTGCCAGCCGAAGAAGTGACGATTGCCGAGGCTCTGAAGCCCGCTGGTTATGTCAGTGCTTCCATCGGCAAGTGGCATCTGGGCGGAGCCGGTTCGCTGCCAACCGATCATGGGTTCGACATCAACATCGCGGGAGATGACGCCGGAACGCCATACAGTTACTTCGCTCCTTACACAGCGGGAGCGAATGGCAAGACGATCCCCGGCTTGGAGGAGGCTCCCGCTGGCGAGTACCTGCCGGATCGCCTCGCCGCCGAAGCTGAGAAATTCATCGACGCTCACAAGGAGGAACCGTTCTTCCTGTATCTGCCGCACTTCGCCGTTCACACGCCGATGAAGGCGAAGGCCGAGATGATCGCCAAGTACGGCGCGATGCCGAAGGATCCGAATGGCTCGCAACAGAACCCGATCTACGCCGCGATGATGGAGAGCATGGACGAGGCCGTCGGTCGCGTGTTGAAGCGGCTCGATGAAGCCAAGCTGACTGAGAAGACGCTCGTCATCTTCACGTCCGACAACGGCGGCCTTGCGAACGGCAACGGCCAGATCATTGCTCCGACCAACAACGGCCCGTTGCGTGACGGCAAGAGCCACCTCTACGAAGGGGGCATCCGCGTCCCGCTGATCGTCCGCTGGCCGGGCGTCACCAAATCGGGATCGACCAGCGACGTGATCGTCTCCAGCATCGACTTTTTTCCGACGATCATGGATGCGTGCGGGGTGAAGTCGGATGCGAAAGTTGATGGTCTGAACTTGTCGGCCACACTGAAGGGAACCACACCTCCAGAACGCGACGCGATCTACTGGCACTTTCCGCACTACAACGGCAATGCGGGAGCCAAGCCCGGTGGCGCGATTCGGTCCGGCGATTGGAAGCTGATCGAGTTCTACGAGATCGGGCGGCGCGAGCTGTTCAACGTCGCGAAGGACATGCGCGAGTCGAACAACTTGATCGAACAGAACGCCGACATCGCGAAGGACCTGCACGCGAAACTCGTCGCATGGCGCGAGTCGGTCGGGGCGAAGCTGCCGACGCCCAATCCGAACTACTCACCCAATGAACAGCAGGACGATGGCTCGGTGATGCTGCACTCCAGCACCGCCGATATTTTCGGGACGATGCTGCGGTACGAACCGCTCCCAAACAAGGACACGCTCGGCTTCTGGGTTCGCCAGGAGGACTGGGCTTCGTTCGAGTTCACGATCACCAAGCCGGGCCGCTTCCGTCTGGTGCCGCACGTCGGCTGTGGGACCAACGGCGGGAGCCTCGTCCATTTTGAAGTGGCCCCAGCCACTGTCGCTCCGAGCGGAGGACGTAAGTCCCCCGGTTCTTCGCCCGACGACAACGCCAGCTCAACAGCGTCCCCCGAGCGTCAGCTCCTCGCGCTGACCGTCCCCGCGACTGGCGGCTTTCAAAAGTTCGTCCCGCAAGACCTCGGTGAACTGACGCTGACCAAACCGGGACGCTACACGCTGTCGATCAAGCCACAAAAGAAAGAGGGCGTCGCCGTGATGGACGTGCGGCGCGTCGAACTCCGTCCCGTCACGGTGGCTCAGATGCTGCCGGACCTCAAGCTGCTCGAACCGTTCTGGCGTTCGACGACCGTCCATCGCGAGAGCGTGCTGTTCGTAAAGGAGTCCGCTGACAAACCAGCCGATGGCAGGCTGCTCTTCCCCGCGACAAAGATCGTCGCTGTCCACGCGGCCGACGGATCGAAGCGGTTCGAGTTGGGCCGCGACTTCATCGTGAGCAATGATGGCACACGACTGGTCCTGACCGAGAAGTCGTCGGTTCCGTTCCTGCGTCAGGACGAACTCTTCCCGCCCAAAGGGAAGCTGCCGTTATGGTCGGGCGGCGCGGCGGAAGGGCCGCAATCGCTGTCACACAAAACGGGCGATCCCGAAACGCACGTTCTGTTCAACAACGGTCACTGGTTCCACGATCAGCAGATCGAGGTGACATACCAGCGTGCGGCGAGCGACTGGCCGGGCGAGACCCCTCAGTTCGACGCGGCCCGGTTGCCGAAGACGCTCGCCAAGTTGAAGGCCAAGCAAAAACTGACGATCGGCGTGAGCGGCGACAGCATCACGTTCGGCCTCAACGCCTCGGGTCTCGTCGGTGCGCCGCCCTTCATGCCGATCTATCCCGAGCTGGTCGCGGCTCAACTGCGTGAGACGTTTGGAGCCGAGATCACCCTCTTCAATCGAGCCGTCGGCGGTTGGAACATCAACAGCGGCCTGAACGACCTCGACAAACTGGTCGAACACAAACCGGACTTGGTCATCGTCGCCTACGGCATGAACGACGTCGGCTATCGCAACCCCGAGGCTTACCGGGCGGGAGTCGCCAAGCTGATCGAACGCCTCCGCGCCGCGAACCCCGATGTGGAAGTGGTCCTCGTCGCGACGATGCTCGGTAACGACCAATGGAAGCACACGCCGCGCGAGATGTTCCCGCTGTACCTCGACGCATTGAAGTCGCTTTCGGAAGGAAGCGGCATCGCCCTCGCCGACATCACGTCCCTTTGGACTGAGATGCTGAAGCGCAAACGAGACAGCGACCTCACCGGCAACGGCGTCAACCACCCGAGCGACTTCGGACACCGGGTCTATGCGTCGGCAGTGCTGTCACTGCTGGTTGAGACTGCAACGAAGTAGCAAGAGGCTGTGCGTCTGCTCTGTCCGAGAGTTCCTCGGACTTCACCGTCCTCATCTTTATCTTTCTGCCGCTCTCTTTCTGTCTCCCTGCTTCGGTTTTGTAGAGCGCATTTCAAAACTAGCCCGCCTCGCTTGCGCGGCGGGCTAGTTTTTCGAGGCAAAAACAGGTTTTGAAATGCCCTCTAGGAAGAAGGAGACAGAAAGAGAACGGTAGAAAGATTGCGAAGAGTCAGAGCCGGGCGGGCAAGAGTGCCCCTCCTCCATTTGTCAGATTGCGGTACTGAACCCAAGTAGTTCGGGTTGTGTCCTCGACGCCGGGGCGTATTATCTCGACCCACAGCCCGGTGCCGCTTTGATGGGCTTGATCACGGCACAGACGTTTATGATGCAAGAAGGTTGGGTTGAGGATGACGATGCTGACCGCGAAGACGACCATCAAGAGTCGTTGAGGAACGAATCGGCCAACGCGGAATCTGTGAGAGGCGGGTCGCGGCGGCACGCCCGACAGGCCGGCCACATTTTCGATCAAAAGCCTCCGCGCGAGAGCGATCATGGTCGAGATGGCCAAAGGCGCGATGATCGCACGCGGGGGCGGGAAAAGTTTCGGCGGCAGATCATTGTCCAAGCGGCTCGCCTGATGTACCGGCGGCATGAGAAAGAGTACTACCGCGCGAAGCTCAAGGCCGCGCGGTCCGTGGGCGGCGGTTGGGTCAAGCCATCGGACCTGCCGAGCAACGCCGAGATCCGCGATGAAATTCAGCGGATGGCGTGTCTGTTCGAGGGCGAAGGTCGTCACGAGCGGCTGCGCGACATGCGGGTGGAAGCCCTCCGGTTGATGCGGCTCCTGTGCGACTTCAAACCGAAGATCATCGGCAGCACGTTGACGGGACACGTGCGCCACGGATCGGACATCGACCTGCACGTCTTCACCACCAGCATCGACTCGGTGGCGGTGACGCTCGACCAAGAAGGGATGATCTACGACATCGAGCACAAGCGCGTCATCAAGCAGGGCGAGGAGCGAGTCTACACGCACTTCCACGTTCAGGACCGTTTTCCGATCGAACTGACGGTCTATTCGACCGACAAGATCGCGTATGCCTTCAAGAGTTCGATCACGGGGAAGGCGATTGAACGGGCGACGTTGCCGGAGTTCGAGCAACTGCTGAGAGCCGAATACCCCGACATCGAACTCGATGCGGAAGTCCTTGACGCCGAGAGCAAGTTGGATCGATTCCAAGTCTTTCGGTCGCTACTGCTGCCGCTCGACAAGGTCGGCCAGTCGAAGAAGCATCACCCCGAAGGCGATGTGCTGTACCACAGCCTGCAAGTCTTCGAGTTGGCTCGATACGAGTTGCCCTACGACGAAGAGTTCCTGCTCGCCGCGCTGCTGCATGATGTCGGTAAGGGACTTGACCCGGACGATCACGTTGCCGCGGCGCTCGAAGCGTTGGAGGGTGCCATCACGCCACGCACGGCTTGGCTGATCGAACACCACATGCACGCTCACCAAGTCAGTGACGGTTCGATCGGATTTCGGGCGAACAAGCGGCTGCGCGAATCGCTCGACTACGAAGAGTTGATGTTGCTGCAAAAGTGCGACCGCGACGGCCGTCAGTGTGGAATGCCGGTGATGGAAGTCGATGAGGCTCTCGATTTCCTGCGAGAGCTTTCACGGTTGAACGGCTAGCGGTATGACGGCGCGAGACAGAGAGAGACATCTGAGCGGGGCGGCGTAAGCCCCCCGCTCGGATGTCTGATCACAAACCTCGCGATGTATTAGCAAGTTCGCGCCCCCGGATGTTCTACTCACACTTTTCCCATCAAAGTGCAATCAACATGGACTTCATGCAGCAGTGGCCGACCGGTTTGGCCTATACCGAGTTTCTCGAACGCTATGCCACTCCCGAGCAGCGGCGTCGGTGGGATGACCTGCACGGGCGGGTTTTGTTGACGCCCGCTCAGCAATCGCTGCTCCAAGGCTTTCGGCGTGACATGCTCATCATGGTGGTGTCGGGAGCGTGGTGCGGTGATTGCATTCAGCAGTGCCCAATCCTCGACCACTTCGCGCGGCAGTCGGATCGGATTCAGATCCGCTATTTCGATCGGGACGATCACGGTGACTTGGCCGACATGCTGTCGATCTGCGGTGGGCGACGAGTCCCCTCGGTCCTCTTCCTCTCGGAAGAGGGAGCGCCGTGTGGTCGCTACGGAGACCGCACGTTGGCGAAGTACCGCAACATGGCGACTTCTTTGGAAGGGGCGGCTTGCCCAACGGGGTTGGTCGCGCCGGGACAGTCGTTGCTGGCGGATGTCACGCAGGACTGGCTGAATGAGTTCGAGCGAGTCCAGTTGATGCTGCGGCTCTCACCTCGCCTGCGTCAAAAGCACGGCGATTGATTTCGTCCACGCGACCGACTCTACTCCGCCCCACGTCCGCTACAGTTTCATCACAGGGGTTGTCTGATGTCGAACGAAAGCCTTTCTCGTCGTGAACTGCTTCAAGCCACGGTTGCCGCTGGTGCGGTGGCCACGTTGTCCTCACTGAGTCCTCAAACGGTCGCTGCTGCCGACCAGAAAGTTGCCATGAAAGGGAACATCAATCACTCCGTCGTCTTCTGGTGCTTCAACGTTGCCGGAGAAAAATGGGACATCGACAAGACCTGCACAATCGCGAAGAGCCTCGGTTGCAAGTCGGTCGAAATTTGCGGGCCTGCCGAGTGGCCTACAATCAAAAAGCATGGCCTGACGTGCGCGATCGCCGCCAACGGAATGCCCGGTGCGCCGTTCATGAAGGGCTTGAACAACCCGGCTTATCAGGCCGAAGTGATCGCCACGACAATGAAGACGATTGACGAGTGCGCGGCGGCGGGTGTCCCCAGCGTGATTGCCTTCACCGGCTACAAATGGAAGAACGCTGACGACCCGACCAGCGGCGAAATCTCACTCGCCGAAGGGGCCGACAACTGTGTTGCCGGTCTGAAGAAGCTGGCCGCTCACGCCGAGAAAATGGGTGTAACTGTCTGCATCGAGCATCTCAACACCCGCGATGGCTCGCACCCGATGAAAGGCCATCCCGGCTATCAAGGAGACGACATCGACTACGTGGCGAACATTGTACGCCGCGTCGGTTCGCCGCGCGTGAAGGTGCTGTTCGACATCTACCACGTCCAGATCATGAACGGCGACGTGATCCGCCGCCTTGAAGAATGCAAAGACGTGATCGGTCACATCCACACGGCTGGAAACCCTGGTCGCGCCGAGTTGGACGACAACCAAGAGATCAACTTCCCACCAATCATGCGGAAGATTGTCGAGATGGGCTACAAAGGCTACGTCGGCCACGAGTTTATCCCAACCCGCGACCCGCTCGCCGGTCTGAAGCAGGCTGTTCAGCTTTGTGATGTCTGACCGCCTGATGATTCACTCTATGGACGGGCACTCTTGCCCGTCCCATCCTTTTTCTACTCGCTGCTTGGCAGACGATCCGATGGCCAGAACACGAGAGATAAAAAGCGTGCTGTCGGGTTTCCTCGGTACTTAGGACCTGTCCAAAAACAATGTCGTCTTTCGCGGAGCGAAAGGCGACAAACGGCGGCGTCATTCTTGGACAGGTTCTTACACAAGTCGTTACTCTGAATTTCAAGGCTACTGGCTCTTTGGATTCTTGGTGGTGGATCTCGGTGAGCTACGAATAGCACTAGGCTCATCCGGTGATTCGGGGAGGTCGGTCGCATCAAGTGACTGGGCAGACCGTCGTTGCGACGGGACGTTGTGGCTTGACGGTCGCATGAGCGCGGAGTCTTGTGTCTTCGCCCGGAGGGGCGGCACCTTCGTTCGACGCATCACGCGGCACTCGCAAATGCCCCAACGGAAGTGCCACCCCTTCCGGGCGAAGACGTTGTCGTCGGACTCACCCACGGCTCACGCCGTGGGCTACGACCTGCCGCCCTCCGGGCTAAAAACAGAAAAGCTCGGTTCGCTCCCGTCGCAAGAGACGGGTAGCACTGGGGAGTGAACGTCAACACTGAAACCTCCACGAAACACCGGATGAGCCTTGTGGAGCAACGCAGGATCACATTTGTGTGGCCGGGCTAGAGCGAAGCAGAAACAGGAAGGGGGCGAACCCCCTCTTTTTCTGTTCAAATCTGTGAGTACTCGGCGGGCGTGAGCAATTTGTTGGTGATCTTGGAGACGATCTTTTTGTCTTCGTATTCAGGAATGGCTCGCAGCGCTTTCCATTCGGGATCGCTGCGGAAGGTGTTCCAAGCGGTCATGCGGGCGGCTTCGTCTTGGAACGCGAGCAGGTAGGTGAGGTTCGGCAGTCTCGCGCCGATGAGAGCTTCGCCAAAGAAGACCGGGGTCAGGCCGACTCGCCGGAAAATCGACAGCTCGCCCTGATTGAACATCTCGATCTTTTTCTTTGCGGCGGCTTCGTTGTGACTTTCGTAGATGCGCAGGTTGAACAGCGTTGGCTTGCCGGTCGGAGTCGCCAGTTGCGGCAGTCCTTCGATGGCGGAGTAAAGCGAACTTTCGACACGGTCGTAGATGGCATCGGTCGCCGGCACCGAAAGGTATTCGGCGGCAGCCTGCTGGTAGGTGGCATCGCTCCACAGTCCGGCGGTCACTGCGGTCATCTGCTCGGCGCTGTGATAGGGAATGAGCAGGTAGGCGGCGGGAGTGAATAGCGGCGGAGTCGTGGGCTGAGGTGTTCCTGTTGGAGGGACCGGGATTTCGGAGAAAGCTCCGACCGACTTCACGCCGAGCCGGTTGAGAGCGGGAATCAGCGCCTTGCTGAAGTAGGCGTCGAGCAACGGCTGCTTGTCGGCTCGCAGCAGATACGTTCGCAGCTCAAACAGTTGTCGCGCAGGCTGCGGCTTGTCTTGGGCGGCCGATGTCAATGCGGGCAGCGCGGCGAGGCCGCTGGTGGCAATCGAAGTGTGCAGGAACGTGCGTCGCTTCATGATGGAGTCTCAAGATTGTCGAGGAACGGGTCAGTTCGGGATGGTCGGTCAGAGGCTACCCGAGAATTCGCTCGACCGTAATGAACTGAATCAGGTATTGCGCTGGGTGGCCGAGAATCGGGATCAACTTGAGTGAGATCTTGACCGCGAACCGCAACGCCAACTCAGGAGCGGGGCCGTAATAAGGCGACCGGCAAGAGTTGTCTTACCTGAGGTCAAAGCCTAACGCTCGCCCCGGTTCAGATGGCACAAATCTGGGCGAGCGCCCTGCGGCTTATCGGGAAGGAAGCCGTAAAGTGGGAACGGCTACCGGGCGGCGGATTCTGGTGCAAAATCCGCTTCAGAGATTGGGTTTGAGAAGCTGTCGCCTCCTTGCCTGCCAATCCATGCGCTGCAGATCTCCAAGAGTTTCGACTTGTCGATCGGCTTGCTCGCGTAGTCGTCGCAGCCGCAGACGATGCAATTGTGTCGGTCCTCGGCCATGGCATTCGCGGTGAGTGCGACGATGGCGAGGGTGCTTCCACGGCGGCGGAGTGTCCGCGCCAGCGTGTAACCGTCCATTTCGGGCATCTGCATGTCGGTCAGGAGCAGGTCGTAGTGAATTCCCGTCGCCTCCGCCCCGTCGAGCATCTCCAGGGCAATCCGTCCGTTGTCGGCGACATCGACCTCAGCACCAGCCTTCCGGAGCAGAAACGCGATCAACCGCTGGTTGACGATGCTGTCCTCGGCCAGCAGGATTCGTCCCGAGAGCGTGGCGGCCGATGACGAGGCCAGCAGCATCGATTCCGCGCGAATCGCCGCGAAGGTCGAGACCTCCACGGCACCGTCGGCCCGCCTCAATGGCAGCCGGACGCGGAAGCACGAGCCTTGGCCTGGTTCGGATCGCTCCAACGTCACGTCGCCCCCCATCAACCGGGCGAGGCGACGGCTAATCGTCAGCCCCAAACCCGTGCCACCATAGCGACGGGTTACGGTGTTATCGGCCTGGCTGAAGGGGTTGAAGAGCCTGTCGATCTGCTCATGTGTCAGGCCCGGCCCGGTGTCTTCCATATCGAGCACCAACCAAGCCGCCGCATTCTGCCGCTCAACCCGCGCGGTCAGCGTGACCTTACCTTGCTGCGTGAACTTGGCGGCATTGCCCGCGAGGTTGAGCAAAATTTGACGCAGACGAGTGGGGTCACTCAGGATGCGATCCGGAATGGGGCTGGCGAGCACGACGTTGAGCGACAGGCCTTTGTCGGTCACTCGCGGGCGCATGAGGCTCTCGACCTCCGCTAGCACGCGAATCACAGGTGTTTCGACGTTCTCAACGGTCATCTTGTGGGCTTCGATCTTGGACAAGTCCAAGATGTCGTTGATGACGGTCAGCAGGTGTCGTCCCGCATCGCGAATGGTATCGATGTTCTGAAGTCGGCCTGTGGGTGCATCGGTTCTGTTTCCCTCCTCGCGCAAGAGATCGGCGAAACCGAGGATCGCCGTGAGTGGTGTCCGAATTTCATGGCTCATGTTCGCGAGGAATTCGCTTTTGGCGTGGCTGGCGGCCTCAGCGGCCGACCGGGCGATGACCAGTTCGGCGTTGCGCTCGCGAACCTCGGCCTCGGCTTTCTTCACCGCCGTGATATTTAAGTGTGAGACCACCGCGAAGCGGTCCTGCCCGCGCGAGAAGCCGCGAACAGAACAGAGGAACCAGCGTTTCTCATCGGGGGCATGGCAGGCGTATTCGACGGGGAGTGGTTCCGTCATGCCCGCCAGTACTGCACGTACGGCCTCGGCAACCCGAATCGCCTCGGGACACGATTCAGCGGCGTTGTCGCACGCGACCAGATAGTCGGCCCCTTCGAGGACATCGCGTCCCGCACCGCCATTGTTCACGGCGAATTCCCGCCAAGCCCGATTGACGGACAGGATCCGCGCGTCGCTTCCCAGCACCACCGTGTGTGAGTTGAGTGAGTCGATGGCGCTCCGAAGAAGCCCTTCCGACGCGCGGACCTGTTCCTCCATCATTTTCCGGTCGGTGATATCAATGCGGATCGAGACGTACTTTTCAATCCGCCCTTCCGCACCAATGAAGGGGGCGATGATGCAGTCCACCCAGTAAAGCGAGCCGTTCTTGGCTCGATTGCAGACCTCGCCGCGCCAGACCTGCCCCGAGGCCACGGTTCGCCAAACTTGGACCCAGAAGCTCTTGGGATGGTGACCGGAGTTGAGTATCCGGTGGTCCTGCCCGAGCAGTTCATCGCGCGTGTATCCGCTGACTCGGCAAAACAGGTCGTTCGCGTCGATGATCCGCCCCGCAGTGTCGGAGACGGAGACAATGGCGTACTCATCCACCGTGTGTCGCAGTGCCTCGGTCTCGCGCAGAGCGGTCTCGGCCCGTTCTTTGGCCAAAGCCAACTCCGCCGTCATGTCCTCGGCTAAGGCCAGCGCACGAACACGGTCGCGCTCCAGCGACCGAACTAACGTCAGCAGCATCGCACTTAACAACAGCCCGCCCGCAACGATCAGGATCGGCATCCACTCGAAGGACAACTCGTGGGCCGCCCGCTCCTCAGCGTCCTTCGAGTAGGCATTGGCTTCGACGACCAGTTTGTCGATCGTCAATCGGTGCTGCTCATACGCCGCTCGCATCTCGCCGTAGACCACGGCTCTGGCCTGCTCGAACTGTGCCTCGCGAATCAAGGGGAGCAGCCGTTCGTTGGCGAGAGTGAAGAATCGGCGGGCGGGTTGACTGGACTTCGCCAGCAGGTCGGCCGACGGCCCCGGAGGGAGATGAGTCTTCCAGTAGGTCTGGCGGGATTCATATTCCTGGTGCAGACGCGTGATTTTCTGTTCGAGTGACCCGCGTTCAGCCGTGTCGGTGGTCGCCACAAGCTGCGTCACCGTGAGGTAGCTTTCGATGATGTACGCGGGTGGCGGAAGCACGTCCGCCAAGAGGTCTTTGCCGGTAATGATTTCCGCGTAGAGCGGGCCATTGACCTTGATCCGTTCGAGCGTCCAGTACAGCACCACGCCAAAACTGACGAAACTCGCGATCGCAAAGCACACCAGCACTTGGACTTTTCCCTTGACCTTCAAATCCGTGAGACGCCTGACTCCCTCTGTCCCTGTGGCACTCGTGTTCCAAGTTTCGGCGGCAGGCGTTCGGCCTCGCAGTGATCCCGTGAGCTGACCCCAATCACTACGGTGCGCCCGCCGCGAGCTGAGTGCCGTCCGCCAAAGTAGGGCAGAACTGACAATCGAGGTGAGCAACAGCAGTTCTGGTATGGCGTCTTCCCAATTCTCGACGTTCCAACGCCGGAACGCGCTGAGATTCAGCAACGCGATTGCCGCCATGATGAGCAAGATCACAAAAAGCTTTCGCGAATTGATCGAGTTCATGCGGCGGTCTTCATCTGGCATCAGTCCGTTGATTTGGTGTTCGTGCCCAAGCCCTGGTGGCCGGTGGCCTGAAGCGTGATCACGGCGAAAGCAACTGGAAACACTACGACCGGGATGTCTTGCTTTGCGGCCACCATGCTTCACTATCGGAAGAATAGCTCCGCAAACGTGTGTGCATTGCCAATCAGGAAATGCCCGAGACCGTCCAACACAGAGTGAGCAGCCTGAGACGAACTCCCAATCCGGGTCGGGTCAGGCACTCATGGCAGACGCGGCCTCGCCTGTTGAGGGCGATGGTTCGCAGAACAGAAAAGACGGCCGAATCTCTGATCGCAAGCATCTGTCTGCTAAATCAGAGTCGGCATCATGCCGATTCGCGACCGGTCGCTGGCCACATCCGTGCGTCGGCCGTCTCTTCTGTCCGGTGCTGAAAGCTGTCGGGCATGCGGCAGGAACAACGCGACTCCCCCATGTGGGGTCCGTCCCGATTTGCCAGTCGCCCAGAACACATTTCAAAACCTGTTTTGCCTCGAAGAATTAGCTCTGTCCCGTAAAGCGAATTAGCCGCTGGGCGCTAGCCCCGGTTCTCGACAAAACAACCGGGGCTAGCGCCCGGCGGCTGATGGGTTCAACCCAAATTCTTAGCCGTGACAACGCACTAGGCTTGAAACACGCTCTGGTGGATTGCGTACGGCGTCAGCCGAGTATGCCTTCAAATGATCGAAAGCGCCATCAGGGAAAGACTGAGGGACACCCGCGAAAATACTGAGGCGTTTACGAAACGGTGGCGCGACATCGGCATGCAACCCAAAACTTCCGAAGTCTGTGGAGACTTCGGAAGTTTGAGGCGGTTCTTGGATTGGCATTCAGTTCACGGGAGGCACGATTCCAATCCGCATGGCGTACCGCACCAGATCGGGAATGTTGTCGATGTTAAGCCGCTCCATGAGTTGCGCGCGGTGCGTCTCGACCGTTTTCCCGCTGATACCAAACGCTCGGGCGATCTCTTTCGTGGTCTTGCCTTCGGCGACCGCTTGTACAATTTCGCGCTGACGTGGCGTCAGGATATCGGCGGGCTTGGCTGCGGGGCCGAGGCGTTGCAGATAACTCTCGACCACCTGCTTCGAGACGGCCGGCGTGAGATACGACTTTCCGGCGGCAACCTCTTTGACGGCCAGTTCGATCTCGCGGGCATTGGTGTCTTTCAGGAGATAGCCCGCCGCGCCGGCTCGCAGCGCCTGCCAGACGTATTCCTCGGCGGCGTGCATCGAGAGGATGATGACCCTCACTTGGGGATGGCTCTTCGTGACGCGGGCCGTCAACTCCAAGCCGTTCATTTCCGGCATCGCAATGTCCGTCAGCAGCAACTGCGGCTGGAGCTGCTCGACCAGTGCCAAGGCCTCGCGGCCGTTGTTGGCCTCGCCAAGGATCACGATCCCCTCGATCTGTTCGAGCATGGCTCGAATCCCGGCCCGGACCACCGGATGATCGTCCGTCAGTACCACTCGAATGGTTGTCATCGTAAGTCACTCCTCCGGTTTTCCCGCCTCAGAACCGAGGGGGGGGGCAGCGGGAAGCGGACTCGGACTTCGGTCCCGCGGGCCGGCGCGGATTGAATATCGATTCGCCCGCCGACGATCATCACTCTTTCCTGCATCCCCAGTAAACCCAGGCTGTTTCCGCGCGCGGCCCGCTCGCGCGCCGTAGTCAAATCAAAACCGACGCCGTCGTCCTGGACGAACAGCTCCAGTTCCGTATCGAGCCGTCGAAGTTCCACGCGCACGTTTCGTGCGTGAGCGTGCCGCGCAATGTTGGTCACGATCTCTTGGGCGACGCGGAAACATGTCGTTTCGATTTCCTTCGAGACCCCGCTGTCCGGTGTTTCAGTGGCGAATTGAACGGAGAATCCGGCCCGCCTTGCCTGACGATCCAGATACCAGCGCAGGGCGGATGCCAAGCCCAGGTCGTCCAGCATCGAAGGCCGCAGATCCAGCGACAGGGTTCGCACCTGTTCGAGCGTCTGGTCCACGATGACCATCGCCTCCTGCAAGATTGTCCAGGTCGTCGTCTCGTAAGGGGATGGTTGAATACTTTTGAGGTTCAGCTTGATCGCCGTCAGCGACTGGCCAATCTGATCGTGCAGCTCGCGGGCGATGTGCCGCCGCTCGGCCTCCTGCGCGTTCAGCAACTGGCGCGAGAGGAGTTGTAGCCGCTCGCGGCTGGCCCGCAGTTCGTCATCCGCCCGCTTGCGTTCTGTGATGTCCTGCCATGTCCCCAAGATGCCGATCACGTGTCCCTCGGAATCGTGCATCGGGAGCTTGTTGGTTTCGAGCCAGATCGTGGAGCCATCGGGTCGCGTGATGGTTTCCTCGATGCGAAACTGGGGCTGATTGGAGTCCATGACCTCGCGGTCCTTGAGCGTGAAGTACGCAGCTTCTTCCGGCGTCGGCGAGGGAAGCTGAAAATCAGTCAGCCCGACAATAGACTCAGGCTGATCAAGGCCGCTCGCCTCGCGGGCAATCCGGTTAGCACCCAGATAGACGCAGTTCCGATCCTTCCAGAACACGCCCTGAGGGATGCTGTCCATGACGAGTTTGAGCATGGCCTGCGACGCTTGCAGGGCTTGCTCGGTCTGCTTGCGTTTGGTGATGTCGAGCACGAAGGCAACGCCTTCGCCGGGCTGATCCGCGATGGTCGTCGCGCCGATCAGGATCGGCACGCGCGAGCCATCCTTGTGGAAATACTCCTTCTCAAAAGGCG
>JAYVDI010000439.1:0-11668 GCA_043749505.1 Schlesneria sp.
GACCAGTTTGCGAGCCTGCCTCCACCACCAATTTCCCAGCGGGAGAAGTGGAGGTTTTTCAGCAGGCGGCGGACTCGATTCAGTGGGGGGGGGAACGTCCATGCGGAGATTGTACGCGAGTGTCCGTATGCGGCTGGAATTGTCTTTTCTGGCCCCCTCGTCCCGGCTTTGCGGGGAGAGGGTGAGGGGCGAGTCGCTTCAGAAAAGAACCCCTCACCCTAGCCCTCTCCCCTCCAAGGCGAGGGGCGAGGGGACAAAGCGGATTCCGTTACCGTGAACTTCAGTGATTCATGATGAACTCGTTCGAGTTCAGCAGCGCCCAGAAGACATCTTGCAGGCCGAGGATCGGGTCGCGTTGGCTGGAGTTTTGGAAGGTCTTGTCGAGCGCACTCAACTCGGCGGGGGACGGCTTGCGGGCGAGGGCTGTCAGGTAGAGGACTTCGATTTTTTGTGGAATCGTCTTCGGCGGCTTGATCCCGGTTGGCTTGGACTTCGAGGCGGAAGCTGTGGTGCGAGACGACTTGTTCTTGTCGGCTGCGTCATCGGGTTTCGAGACTGTCCCTTCGAGGACTCGTCTCAGGAAGCTGCCGTTCGCGCCGCTGAGGGCGTTGCGGACCAGTTCGCCGTTCATCATGACGAGGGCCTGTGGGACGGTGCCGTTGAAGGACGAGGCTTCGTCGTTCTCATCGGTGCCGAACGTGCGGACGAACTGGCCGAGCCATTCGGTGCGCTGCTTTTCGGACTGGTCGTAGTTGCGGCCCGCCTTGTGAGCCTCCGTTGCGACGAGCAGCGAATCGTAAAGCTGTTCGGCGGTGAACGGCTTCACGTAGACGCGGCTGAAGAGCGGCGTGTTGCCGGACGCCGGGTCGTCAGCCGTGTTGCCGTTGCCATCAGAGTGAAAGCGGCTGGTCAGGTTGTAGGCGTCGCTCGCGGCGATCCAGCGAATGAGCCGCTTCTGGTCGTAGCCCGCAGCTTGAAACTCCTGCGCGAGGTAATCGACCAGCTCGGGATGCGACGCCGGGTTGTGCGGCCCCATGTCGTCGATCGGCCGCGTGAAGCCGCTGCCGAGGAAATGACCCCACATCCGGTTGACGGCGGCTCGTCCGAGATACGGCTTGGACGGGTCGATCACCAGCTTGGCGAGTTGTTTGCGAGGCGAATCGCTCGACTCGCCGACGACCAGCGTGCCGTCCACAAACTGTCGTGTGATGGCCTCCATAACTCCCGACCGCTTCTCGAAGAAGACGATGCTCTCGGCGTCGTTGTCGGTCAGATCGAAGTCGTTGCGTTGAGCATTGCCCGCGCCCTGACGACGGGTTCCTCGGAAGAAGGCGTTCATCCCCCAGAACTGCGACTGCTTCCAATCGTTGAACGGGTGGTTGTGACACTGCGTGCATTGCACCTGTAACCCGAGGAACAATCGAGCGGTGATGGCCGTCGCGGGGACCGCGTTCTCGTTGAGATGAGCCGCCAGAAATCCGACCGCTCCGTTCTGTTCGCTGTTCCCCTCGGCGGAGATCAGGTCGTAGACGATCTGGTCGTAGCGGGCGTTCTTCTCGAACTGCCGCTTGATCCAGCGTTCGAGCACGCCACGATTGGTCCGCCGATTGTTGGCGCGACCAATTAAGAGGTTGCCCCAGATGGTGGAGAACTGCTCGGCGTAGTCGGGGTCGTCGAGCAACTCATCGACCAGCCGCGCCCGCTTGTCCGGTGACGAGTCATTCAAGAACTGCACGAGCCGTTGGTACGACGGGATGCGCCCGACGGTGTCGAGCGTCACACGGCGAGCGTATTCGCCGTCGTCGGCTCGTTCGGACGGAGTGACTCCGTTGTCGGACCAGCCTTGTTTTATGAAAGCGTTGATCTTCGCGATGATCTCCTCGTCGGAGGACGCCGCTTGGAGAGGCCGCTCGCCAAACCATGCCAAGGCGAAAAAGGAGATCGCGGCAATCCACAGAGGATTTCGACGCCAATGGCCGACTCGAATCAACATGTTCCATTTCCTTCACCACAGGGATCGGAAGAAAGTGCTGCTGAAGAACCTGATCCTCGACAGAAACCTGCGCCGGGCTTTTGAACTGCCCGACAGCGGCCGATATCATACCGCCCCGCCGTGCCGGGCGGCAAAGCGGTCGCGAATGGTGTGAACCGCGCGGGCAACGCCCCGCGCGTCGATGGGCGAAACAGCTTTCCGCGTCGCTCGACGCGTGGGGCGTTGCCCGCGCGGTTAAACGAGGGACATCAAGTCCATTGAATTCGGTGATTCAGCCGCCGCCACGGGGACGAAAATTTTCTCGAACGAAGTCTACTCGAACAATCCTTGAAGGAATCTCATGCTGAACATCCCGTCAACCGGTGCCTTGGACTTTCTCTCGTTGGGTGCGCTCGTGCATCGGCTCGATCCGGGGATCATCCCGTTCCGCAAGGCGACCGAGTGCAAGATCCACGTCAGCGGTGGTGAGTTCAACGTCGCAGCGAATCTCTCCGACTGCTTCCGCATGAATACCGGTGTGGCCAGCGCGATGGTGAACTATCCCATCGGCGACCTGATCGCCGAACGAGTCCGCGCGATGGGCGTGAAGCCGTTCTACAAGACGTTCGAGCACGACGGCGTGACTGGCCCGAACATGGCGACGGTCTTTAGCGATCAGGGCAAGGGGGTGCGTGCTCCCGTCGTGTTCTACAACCGCTGCAACGAAGCCGCCGCGCAACTCAAGCCGGGTGACTTCGATTGGAAGTCGATCTTCGCGGGTGGCATTCGCTGGTTCCACAGCGGCGGCATCTTCTCGGCGCTGTCGAAGACGACGCCGGAACTGGTCATTGAAGGGATGAAAGCCGCGAAGGCTGCTGGTGCCGTGACCTCGCTCGATTTGAATTTCCGCGCCAAGCTCTGGCAGATCTCCGGCGGATTGGAGACGGCTCAATCGACTCTTCGCCGCATCTGCGAACACGTCGATGTCCTCGTCGGCAATGAAGAGGACTTGCAGAAGGGCCTCGGCCTGAAGGGGCCGGATGTCGAGTCGAAGTCGAAGATCGACCCGACCGCGTTCTTCGGCATGATGGGCGATGTCGCCAAGCAGCTCCCCAACGTGAAGATCGTCGCGACGACACTGCGCGAAGTTCACACGACCAACAGCCACGACTGGAGTGCCGTCTGCTGGGTCGAAGGCCAGACGTATCAGGCTCCGACCTGTCACCTCGACGTGGTCGATCGCGTCGGCGGCGGTGACGGATTCGCGGCGGGCTTCATCTACGGCTTGCTCAAGGGCAAGGCTCCCGAAGAGGCCCTGCGACTCGGCTGGGCACACGGCGCGATGCTCACCACGTTCCCCGGCGACACCACGATGTCCACGGTCGAACAAGTCGAAGCCTTCGCCAAGGGTGGCTCGGCCCGTATTCAGAGATAGTTCTCATGCAAGAATTTGTGTCGAGGTCGTTCACCAAGAGGCTTTCCCATGATCGCAACTTTGCCAGAAGCCGGTGTCGCATTAATGACGGCAGAGGAGTTTCTATCCCTGCCCGAAGGCGGAAAACGAGACCAGTTCCTGATTCGCGGCAAGCTTTGGGAGAAGCCGATGACTTATCGAAATCCGTTCCACAGTGAGTTGATGACTCAATTGGCATTTCTGCTCACAGCATGGCTCCGTTCAGCGGGACAACGGTCGTGCAAAGTTGTCTGCGGTGAAGCGGGCTTTCGGCTGCGGGCGGAGCCTTCAACAATCGTTGGAATTGATGTGGCGGTCGTGTCCAAAGATGTCGGTCATTTCGTTCAGGGCAAGCGGGTGGTGTTCGACGGTGCCCCCATTCTCGCGATTGAAATTCTGTCGCCCTCTGACCGTGTTTCCGAGGTGGAAGCCAAGGTCGATGAGTACCTGTCCGTGGGAGTCAAGCAGGTCTGGATCGTCAGCCCTCATTTTCAGACGGTGGAAGTTCACTGCTCGAATCTTCCGCCAGCACTCTTCACGGGGACGGCGGAACTCACCGTTGAACCCGATCTTCCAGGACTGAAGTTCTCGGTCGCGGATATTTTTGAATCCTGATGACCCGTCGTATGCGAGGCCATCATTTGGACTGAACGCTCTTCGCACAAACTCGAAAAGGACACCGCAGCTTCTCATGTCACAGCACGATATTGGTTTGATTGGTCTGGCCGTGATGGGTCAGAATTTAGTTTTGAACATGGCCAACAATGGCTTTTCGGTCGCGGTCTATAACCGGACGACGGACACCACGGACAAGTTCGTGGGTGGGCTGACGAGCGAACCGGCGGACAAGGTTCACACGGGGACGGCCGACCGGATCAAGGGCTATCACACGCTCGAAGAGTTCGTCGGGAGCCTGAAGGCTCCGCGGCGCGTCATGATCATGGTGAAGGCCGGTGCGCCGGTGGATGGTGTGATCGAGCAGCTCAAGCCGCTCCTCTCGCCTGGCGACATCATCATTGATGGCGGGAACTCAGACTTCGTCGATACCAACCGCCGCGACAAAGAGATCAAAGCGGCCGGGTTGCGGTTCATCGGGACGGGCGTCTCGGGCGGCGAAGAGGGAGCACTCAAAGGCCCGAGCATCATGCCGGGTGGACACCACGAAGCTTGGCCGTTTGTGAAGGATATCTTTCAGAAGATCTCGGCGAAGGTGGGGCCAAACAACGACATCCCGTGCTGCGACTGGGTGGGTGAGGCCGGGGCAGGGCACTACGTGAAGATGGTTCACAACGGAATCGAATACGGCGACATGCAGCTCATCTGCGAAGCCTACTTCATCCTCAAAAACACGCTCGGCCTGAGCAACGAGGAACTCTATCAAGTCTTCAAGTCATGGAATGAAGGAGAACTCGAAAGCTATCTGATCGAGATCACCCGCGACATCTTCACGGTGAAGGACAAGGAGTCAGGCGAGTACCTCGTGGACAAGATTCTCGACACCGCCGGCCAGAAGGGGACGGGCAAGTGGATGAGCCAGCACGCGCTGGACCTTGGCGTGCCGACGACCCTCATCACTGAAGCCGTTTACGCCCGTTGCCTCTCGGCTCAGAAGGACGCCCGCGTGCGAGCCTCGTCCGTTCTCAATGGCCCGGCCGATGCCAAGTTCACCGGTGACAAAGTCCAGTTCATCGAGGACGTTCGTCAGGCGCTCTACGCCTCGAAGCTGTGCAGCTACGCGCAGGGCTATGTGCAACTCGACGCCGCCGCGAAGGAGTTCGGTTGGAAGCTGAACAACGGCAACATCGCCCTCCTTTGGCGAGGTGGCTGCATCATCCGGTCGCGGTTCCTCGGCGACATCAAGGCGGCGTTCGACAAGAACCCGCAGCTTGAAAATCTCCTGCTCGACGACTTCTTCCGCGCGGCCATCGACAAAGCCCAACCGGGTTGGCGTCGAGTCATCTCGACCGCCGTGCAACTTGGTCTGCCGATCCCGGTCTTCAGCGCGGCCCTCAGCTACTACGACGGCTATCGCAACGGCCGCCTCCCCGCCAACCTGCTGCAAGCCCAACGAGACTACTTCGGCGCGCACACCTACGAGCGCACCGACAAGCCGCGCGGCCAGATGTCCCACACCGACTGGATCCGCGAACGCAAGCTGACGTGAGATGTTCGTCGAATGAATACTTGGTGACACGTTTGGCATTTGCTAACGATCGTTGAAAAGCCGCCCGTTCTCACGGTGAGAACGGGCGGCTTCGTTAATGGACCGGATAGAAGCCAATGAGCTGAACATCTCCCTGATCGTGGTGAGAGTCCGCTCGTTGCCGTTTGGCATCATTCGAGTTGGTGTTGAGGTGAAGAGGCGACATTGAGGGCGTGGCTCGTTACGGGGTTGCTGAATTTATCCGCTGGATTTCATGGTGGCATTGAGTGGAATGCCTCTCGGTTCGCCGTTTGCTTGGTTGGCTCACACGAATGTTCGTGAACAGGCAGGCTGGAAGGCGAGGCAATGATGGACATCAGCGGTGTTGGTGGAATTGGCATGTCGGGTCTCATGGCCAGTTCAGCGCTGAGTGGTGCTGCGGCGGTGAGCGCCCTCACAGCACCGCAGGCTTCCACCGGTGCGACAGCGATGTCGGGGGTTGCGTTCGGGCGCATGGACCAATTGGTCCAACTCCTCGACCAGTTTTCAACCGCAGAAATTCTGCTCGCACTCATGCTCGCTCAAGCAAAGAAACCGGAAGATCGGCCCGGTGCTGCTTCGGGCGATGTCGGAAACGCACTGTCGTTTGCGTTGCTGGCCGGTTCGCTCCCCAGCCAAGCTCCCGCGCCCGCCGTCTCGATGTCCGAGATGGCCGCACCCGTCACCGGACTCCTCGGCGGACAGATCAACATTCAAGTCTGAGCCACGACGATCGCTCTACTCCTCCGTCTAGGGACAGCGCCTTTTCAACGTAGGGTGGGACCAGCTCGCTTCGAGCGCCGGTCCGCCATCGGAAAACGTCGAGAAATCAGGGTGGACCGGCGCGGTGAAGCGCCGCTGGTCCCACCCTACATGTTTCGCAGACCCAACAAGGCGATGGCCCTGTCCTCCGTCGTGACGCGCTATCGCCGGAAAAAGAAGTGGTCTATCATCCGCCGCCAATAGAGTTCCTGAAAATGTGTCGGGCTGCGCGGGGCGAGACCCACTTCACTGCGACCGGTTGTGAGAGGATGTCACTCGATGCGATTGCAGTTTCTCGGCACCGGCGGCTTTCATCCGAATGAGCGGCGGCATACGGCTTGTTTGCTGTTTCCCGAGCTGGGGCTGGCGTTTGATGCGGGGAGCAGTGTCTTCCGGTTGGCGAGCCGGTTGCAGTCGACAGAGCTGGACCTGTTCCTCACGCACGCGCACCTCGACCACATCATGGGGCTGACATTTCTGCTCGTTCCGATGATGAAAGGCGAGATCACTCGCTGTCGCATTCACGCCGAACCGCATGTCCACGATGTCGTGCAGCGGCATCTGTTTGACGAGTCGATCTTTCCCGTGTTGCCGCCGTTTGAGTTCGTGCCGCTGGCCGAGCGAATTGAGGTTGGAGGCGGCCGCGCCGTTGTGACTCATTGCCCGCTGCGGCATCCCGGCGGATCACGTGGGTTCGTCGTTGAAATCGACGACCAGAGCCAGCCTCCGCTGAGTGGCACGGCGCTAGCCGCCGGTTGTTGTGAAGAACCGGCGGCTAGCGCCGTGCCGCTCACAACGAGTCAACATTCGAGAAAGTTGCGGCTCGCGTACATCACTGACACGACCGCGAATGGCTCGTACACGGAGTTCATTCGTGGCGCGGATGTCCTCATCCACGAATGCAACTTCGCCGACGATATGGTTCAGTGGTGCGAGCCGACCGGGCACAGCCACACCTCGGCGGTGGCCCGGTTGGCAAAAGAGGCGGGTGTTGGACGGCTCTACCTGACGCACATCGACCCGCAGCGTCCCGACGACGACCCGATCGGCCTCGCCACCGCACGGGCCATCTTTCCGGAGACGACGCTGGCCGAAGACCTGATGGAGATTGAGTTCTGATGGACGACACTGCGGCAGCTCAATTGGAACTCGTCGCTGTGCTGCGGTGCCCGGCGTGCGGGAGTGTCTTAGTGCCCAGCGGCGAGCGAATTGAATGCTCAACGTGTCAACAGTCGCATCCGGTCGTGGAGGGCATCCCCCGATTTACGGGCGATCAGCATTTGGCGAGTTTCGGGCGGCAGTGGAACAAGTACGAGGTCGCTCACGACGACGAGGACCGCGCGACGTTCCAGGCCAAGACCGGTGTGACGCTCGGTGAGTTGAAGGGCCTGCGCGTACTGGACGCCGGTTGCGGTGGCGGTCGCTACAGCAAGGTCTGCGGCGAAGCAGGGGCCACGGTTATCGGAGCCGATCACAGCGCGGCGGTCTCGAAAGCGCGACAGCTTTGCGGACACCTGCCCCACGTCGCGTTCGTCCAAGCCGACCTGAAGCGACTCCCGCTCGACCCCGCTTCGTTCGACTTCGTCTTCTCGATTGGTGTCATGCACCACGACGCCAACACGCGCGCGGTGTTCGATGCGGTCGCGAAGCTGGTCAAACCGGGAGGCCGTTATTCCGTCTGGCTCTACCGCCGCAATCAGTGGTGGCAGGAGGCGATCAACACCGCTCTGCGAAACCGCACGACCAAGATGGCTCCCGAGAAACTCGAACGCTGGTGTGAATGGGGAGCCTTCCTCGGCGGACTGCCGGTCATCAACCAGACGCTCAACAAGCTCGTCAACTTCAGCGCCCATCCCTCGCGAGAAAACCGCGTCTGCGACACCTTCGACTGGTTCGCCCCGCAGTACCAATACCATCACACCGTCGAAGAACTCTGCGGTTGGTTCCGCGCCGCAGGCTTCGACAACCTGCAAGTCCTTCCCCCTGAAAAGACCGGCCGCCTCTACCGCACCATCTACGAATGGAACCTCCTCATCGGCAGCGGCGTGAACGTGACGGGCGTGAAGCAGTGAGGCAGCTCAATGGAGGGCAGTCGCCGATTGAAGGTAGCCCTGTCGCTCCGCGACAGGAAGCGAGAACGCACGAGTCGCGTTTGCCATTTATTCAAGGTGACTCGACAAATCGATGTCACTTATGGATCGCGCCTCCTGTCGCGGATCGACAGGGCTACCTTCTCAAGAACACTGTGTTCATGATGGACCACCAATTGACGACGGCCTCGGCTTGATGAAGCCTCAAATCCACTCGCGTGAGGTTCGGTTGTTTCAGGACTTTCGCCCGCTCACGTATTCTCCCACCTTAACGAAGAACCGCAGTTCCAGATCGTGGGCCGAGGTGACTCCGATCCGGGGTGACGTTGCGATCTTGGATTCCTCGATGTGATCTTCGGCATGGCTTTCGATCCAGATGCGTGAGCCGCGTGTGAGGTTCCAGCCGTCGAGAGTCCGATCGACGGCGAGGGCCTCGCACAAGCGGGCAGGGCCGCGTGTCAGGTCGCGGAGTTCCGGGACGCGATCCTCGGACGAGCGGCGTTGTCGCATCTGTTCGATGCCGACAAGAGGCTCGATGGCGCGGATGAGGACAGCGCTGGCGACGCCTCTCGTTTCCGTCACGGCATTCAGACAGTGCCTCGCGTGAATCGGATAAACGTAGAGCAAGCCCGCGCGGCCGAACATCGTCCTATTCTTGCGAGTCCTCCCCCGGAACGAATGCGACGCCGGGTCGTTCGCGGCCAGGTACGCTTCGGTCTCGAGGATGATCCCGCCGCACAGTCCGTCAACGCTCCGACGTAGCAGTCGCTTGCCGATCAACTCTCTCGCGACCACGGCCGGATCGCGCGCGTAGAACGATTGATCGATTAACACGGCCATCGCTTTTTTCACTGTAGGGTGGGACCAACTCGCTTCGAGCGCCGGCCCACTATCGGGAAACGTCAAGAAATCATGGTGGGCCGGCGCAGCGAAGCGCCGCTGGTCCCACCCTACAGGACTGGACGAGCGACCGCGACATGCCCCGCATCCGCGACGTTTACAAGAACAACGCCGACAAGCTGCCGTTCGACTTCTACGAAATTGTGGCCGCCTCGCGCCAAGAAGCTTCTTCTCGAACTCGCCGCTGCACGACAGCAACTTCGACATCGGCGGCGTCCGCAAGGCATTCGCGAAGGCCGAGGAAGTCTACTGCCTGTTCGAGCCACTCGACGCCAAGCCGCCTTACGTGCGCCTCAAGCTCACCACCCCCGACGCCCCTCACGACTTCCCCGAACCGGAACGCAAAGCCGCCTACGAGTGGCTCGATGGCTTGTTGAAATGAGATAGAAAACGTAGGGCCGGTTCCACGGCCTTTGAAGCCATCATGCAATCAAGAAGCGGCCGGTGGAACCGGCCCTACCTGACTTGCTGTCTTTCTAGCGGGGCCTAGTACGGCCTCTTGACAACATTCTTCTGCAACGTAACCGCGGTTTGTGCCAGCAGCCTGCCGTTGATTGTTGCGCCGGTCTTCATGGCGATCAACGTCTTAGACAGAATGGTCCCCTTGAATTGTGATGTCGTCCCTAGTGTCGCCTGGCCGCCAACTTGCCAGAATATGTTATTGGGGTTTACGCCGTAACCCAAGATAACCCTCCGGGCGTCGGCGAGCTCGAGATTTCCCGCTACCTGTAGGATCCAAACATCTCCTGGGGCACCCTTGAAATAGACGTTTGTCGGGATCGTTACGTTGGAACTCCATTTGTAGACGCCAGGGGCAAGAATCCGACCACCAATATTTCCGGCGCCCAACTCGGTGACTGTAGCTGGCCGACCGGCGGCGTCGGTGTACGCGGTTTGCATGTCACTCACCGCCGTCGAGAGCTTGGTAGCGTTGATGATTCTGCATGGCAGGGGTCCGGCGGCATCGACAGTGTAAATCTTGCCAACCACTTGATTGCAGGTGAGGTGAATCGCGGCCCCGGTGATTGGGCTCGCCCCCACATCCCCGGTGACCGCCGAAGTGGGAACATTCGTCACCCCCGATTTCGAGAGGATCGCAAAGCTGCCCGCGCTCCTCAGGTTTACTGGTGCTGGACCGGCAGCGTACGCCACCGATCCACCAAGCGAAACCAGGAGCAAGCCGAGCAGTGATGCTCCACACACCGGAATCACGAACACTTTGCTAAAATTCATCTTCTCTCTCCCTCTGAGAACCGAATCACACGCACCGAGCGGAAATTCCGCCCGTGAACTCACTCCGCTGTCGAGCGGCGAAAAAAAAAGCCGACGCGACAGAACACCCTGAGGCATTCCACCGCGTCGGCTTACTTTCTAATTAGCCCCCCCGAATGAGCCGGGGTTGCTCTTTATTTAGTTTTCCGCTGCGATCAAGGAGCAAGCTTCAAACTCATGCATCCTCAACGCCTGTGACCATAGAACCTCGAAACTGGAATAGCAAGGAATTTGTTTTACCCATTTCGAGATAAATACGAACTCGTCAATTTTTTTTATGATTTTCTCGCGGCAGGGTGGCTGGGGTCAGGCGTCATCGACCGCCCCCAGCGGTGTGATGGCACGAATGCTGGGGGCTCGAAGACTCGACCCCAGCCACACGACACACGAATTCCGTTGAAGCAACCCTACCGCGACGATTGCTTGATTTGGCTGCGCGGCATCGGCATCGTTTCCACACATCTCTGAACGACATTCCGCACAACTCTGATCGAACGGTCTGGCTGGCAGACGAACACTTTGGCCAAGTAGACGCATCTGTTGGCCAAGTGGACTCACAGCGCGGGAATCTTGGCTGATTGCCGCGTGAAATGGACGGACTTCGCGACGGAACAGACTGACATCGCCGGGGAATGGACTGACATCGGGAAGAAACGGACTCATTCTGTCGGGGAATGGACTCATTTCGTCGCGGTCTGAGTCGAAACGTCGGCCATTTGAGTCCATTTGTCGCCGGTTTGGGTCAGTTCCGGCCTTGGCTCGACGGACACTTCTGAGCTGCAACAGCAATCATATCATTGACTTGAGACATTCCTCCGAGATCACGTCCGTCGCACTGACGGATCGGGCGGAGAATCCAAACGTGTTGACGATCTTCTCACCCTCTCGTTTCCAAGGAGTCTCGCGATGGCCAAGGTGAAGCTCGCACTGCAACAGTTGACGGTTCCGCAGAAGGTGCAATTCCTGCGGCAGGTGGTCACGGCGATGACGGGGAACGCGAACTTTGCGACGCCCTCGCCCACGCTGGTGACGATCAC
>JAYVDI010000440.1:0-25997 GCA_043749505.1 Schlesneria sp.
CACACGCAACCCCAAGCCGCCAAACGAGTCAGACGCAACCGCCACCGCGAACCGACACTGGCAAACTTTGTAAGAATGTGGGTAAGTTCAAGCGATCCAACCACGGCCACACGGCGGAAGTCCCCTCACCCTAGCCCTCTCCCCTCCAAGGCGAGGGGACAGGAAAGGCGAACGCCGCACTCTGCTGTCAAACCGTCGGCGATCTCCACGAGCGGTCATCGTTGAGGAGGAGTTCATCGGCGGCGCGGGGGCCCCATGAGCCGCAGCGGTACGGTTCGGGGATCGTCTTGTTTTGCTCCCAGTAGTCGAGGACCGGCGTCACGAATTGCCAGGCCGCTTCCAGTTCGTCGCTGCGCATGAACAGCGTTGAGTCGCCGCGAAGCACGTCGAGCAGCAGTCGTTCGTAGGCTTCGGGCAACGCCTCGGTGAAGGTCTCCTTGTAGTTGAAGTCCATCGTCACCGGATGAATCTGGTACTGCATCCCCGGCCGCTTCGTCGAGAACGACAGTTTGATCGACTCGCTCGGCTGGATGCGGAAGACCAGTTTGTTGGGCCGGGCGCCGACGAGGGCACACATGTCGCCCTCGCACTCCACCGTGCTGAACAGATTGAGCGGAGGCTGCTTGAACTGGATGGCGATCTCGGAGACTCGCGACGGCAGCCGCTTGCCCGTGCGCAGGTAGAACGGCACGCCGGCCCAGCGCCAGTTATCGACGAGGACCTTCATCGCGACAAACGTCTCGGTGCGCGAGTCGGCCGGGATGCGCTCTTCGCTCAGGTAGCTCACCGCCGCTTGACCATCGACGACGCCCGCCGAGTACTGCCCCGGAATCACCCACTTGGACACCTCCCCCTTGTTTCCCGGTGCGAGGGCCTTCAGTACCTTGAGCTTCTCGTCGTGCAGGTCGCGCGCGTTGAACAGTGCGGGCGGCTCCATCGCGATCAGGCAGAGAAGCTGCAAGACGTGGTTCTGGAGCACGTCGCGCATCGCTCCCGCCGTGTCGTAGTAGCCGCCGCGACCCCGTTCCAAGCCCTGCGACTCGGAGACGGTGATCTGCACGTGATCGACCTGATTGCGGTTCAGCAGCGGCTCGAAGATCGAGTTGCCGAAGCGGAACAACAGGATGTTCTGGACGGTCTCTTTCCCGAGGTAATGGTCGATGCGGTAAATTTGCTCCTCGCGCAGCAGCCGCCGAAGATTGCCGCTTAGTTCCTGCGCCGAAGTGAGATCGCGGCCGAAGGGCTTCTCAAACACGACTCGGAGCTGATGCGACGAGTCTCGATCCGGGATCATGCCGCAGAAACCGAGATGCTCGATCGCGGGCAGGAACAGGTCGGGTGAGGTCGCCATGTAGACGACCCGGCGGTGGCTGACACCCTGTTGATTCTCGATCGCCTCCAACTGCTTTTTGAATTCCGGATAGCCATCCGGCGAAGCGATGTCGAGCTGTCGGTAGAACAGCCGCGCGGCGAACTGGCTCCACCGCTCGGGCGACACCGCACCGGATCGCACATGCCCGTTGATGGCCTCGTACATTTCGGCGCGAAACGTTTCGTCGGTCTTCTCGCGCCGGGCGACACCCACGATGGGCGCGTTGTCGGCCAGATAGCCGTCGCTCCAGAGATCGAACAGAGCCGGAAGCAGCTTGCGTGCGGTGAGGTCTCCCGACGCGCCGAAGATCACCACCGAAGCGGTCTCGGCATGAGGCACATCACCAGCAGTTCCCGCAGCCGAATGCGTCGCGGTGGAGTTCGTAGAAGTGGACATGATGTTCCTTCATAAGACACGGAAGACAGCGGGCGAGATGTTAGAGACCGATGAGAAAACGGTCTACCGGCCGAACAGACGCGCAGGCAATCGCCACGCGGTTGCGTTCGGTTCGCAGCGCGCCGTACCATCCTGCGGCCTTGTTACTCTCCGCAATCATTCCCCCGCCTTCCCGGACTTCCTCGTGCTGCCTTCCGTCGATCAAGCGTTGATTGAGCAGCTTCGGCGGGGAGACCGGGCTGCGTTTGCGACTGTTGTCGAGCGGCATCAGCGGGCGGTTTATGGTTACTTGAGGGCGCGGCTCCTGCAAAACAGTGATGCCGACGACATGACTCAGGAAGTCTTCCTGAGGTTCTACGTGACACAGGCCCGCTTCGATTCGTCGGCACTGGTCCGACCGTGGTTGCTCGGAATCGCACGCAATCTGCTGCGCGAACACGTCAAAGGGTTGATGCGGCGCAAGGAAGCGGGTTGGACGGAACTGTGCCTCGAACTGGAATCGGTCCTCCCCGCCGATGCCCTGTGGACCGACGACGATGACAGTTTGTTACACCTGTCGCGTTGCATGGACAACCTCGGGCCGAGTGCTCGCCAGGGGATCGAACTCCACTACAAGGGCGAGCAAAAATTGATTGAGATCGCCCGGCAACTGCATCGCAGCGAAGGGGCCGTCAAATTGCTGCTGCACCGCGCCCGACAAGCCCTTAAAGATTGCATCGAACGCCGACGCAAGGAATCGCGATGACCGATCAGGATCTGATCCAACTGCTGCACGACAAACCGGCGAGTGACTTCACACCAGTGGAGATGGCTGCTCTCCGCGCTCGTTGGACCCAGTCGCCCGAATTGCGACAGGCACTCGTCGAACATCTGCATCTCGAAACGCAACTGGCGGGCGCGATGAGCCACGTCGCGTTGGATGTCGATTCCATTTTGAAACAGGCCGCTCAACGGAAACGGCCGTCGGCAAATGACTCTTCGCGCGGCTGGCGTTGGGTGGTCGGATTGAGTTTGTTGCTCGCTGTGATCGCAGGCGGAGTCTTTTGGTTCGGGCAACGTGCTGATCGCAATCAACTCGCACAACACAACACGACAGAAGCGACAACCACGAACGACAACGTGACCGCCATTTCGACCAACGCGGTGGCGGATGCGCTGTTGCCGGAGAACGTCGTTCGACCTGGCGGCGATGTTTCTGCCGAAGCGGCCGTCGCAACAGCCAGCGGCGACAAGCAACCGATGCCTCTGACGACGTCCGGCGAACCGGCCCCCGTGGTGGAAGTCCCTCCCGTGGTCGAACCGTGGACGGCGGCGATGGCGCGCGAGGTCGCACCGTGGCCCGCCCACAGCCCGAAGCTCACGCGCGACTTCAAGTCCTCCGGGCACGACGAGCTTTCCGAGACCGAAGCGAAACGTTGGTTCAGCCAGGTCGAAGGACAACCGTTTACTTGGGCACAGGATGTTTACGGCGCTCAGCACAAACGAGTCGCCCGGTTTCAGGGACTGGCTCGGCTGCGAGCGCCGTGGACCAATGAAACTTTGTTGCGACTGACGCCGTTCGAGGCGACCGACCTCACGATCTACTTCTGGCGCGGACCACGGGGAGTCGCGCTCCGGTTCTACACACGGCGCGAGCCTCATCAATGGGCGGCGTTCTCGATCATGCGCGAGAATTCGGCACCGAAGCCGCTCCGCTCGGGGCTGCTCACCACGGACAACGGTAGCTACATCCGCGCGGGAGCGGCAACGCTGGAAGTGCGGTATCAAGACGGCGGAATCACGCTCGCACGCGGCGGCGTGCCATTGCTCACCGCGCCGATGGCCGCGCTCCCTGATGAGGTCTATATTGAAGGCCAATTTCGTTTGAGAGGGGTCTCGGTTCACAAGAGCGTTCCGCTTCCGAGCATCCCCGAGAACGCGCACCCACTCGTGATGGGCGGCGGCGCGGTGGCGGAGTTGCCGTGGTCGCTCTCGGCGGAGTTGCCAGCCGGACTGATCTCGAACGCGGACGGCTCGGTCACGCTGACAACCGACTCTCCGACGAAAGCGGGAATCGCCAGCGTGCCCATCGGGCAGCGCGGCTTGTACGAAGTGATCGCGCGAGTCGAGTCGGCTGATCCGGGAACCGGCCTCTACTTCGGCGACATCGACGGGCGGCCGTTGCATCGCGTCGGCTTCTTCAAAGATGCGGCCTCACAACAGGTCACGCTTGGTGTGTTGAGACCCGGTGAACAACGCGACACGGCCAACTTCGATCCGAATGGCTTCGCGCCGCCGTATCACGTGCCACAGCAGTGGATCAAAATCGTAGCGGGTGTTGGGACGTTGCAGATTCTGGTGAGCGGCGACGGTCGAAGTTGGGGGCATCTCGTCGAGAACCCGGCCCGCGATTTGGTCGGTCCCGTCGCGACGATCGGCCTGTTCGGACAGCCCGGCGCGGCTCCGCGTTCAATTCGGTTGAGTCATCTCGAAGTGCGCGAGCTGACCGGCGTGACCTCGATCGCCGAGCGGCCACTCATCGCACAGTCACCACAATTCACAAGTGATGAGTTGAAAGACATCGCAGAATGGACGCGGCGCGTACTGGCGACTCACCCGGCGGGAGTCGATTTGTCGCGCTGGTTCTCGGCGTGTGCGGTGGCCGCGTTGAGTCAGGGGCCGGCGAAGGAGTTGGGCGTCCCACTGCTGAGACGTTTGGTGGCGGTTGGCATCGGTTCTGAAGCGTCACTCGAACAGAGGCTGCGGCTACTCGATGACGCCGCGTTGTTGAGCGATCTCTGGGATGAAGCGGCCGCGCGGATTCATGCCGGTCATTACGAATTGCTGGCCGAACAAATGGCCTCTACCGGCGAGTTGCATCCGCTCGCGACGCTTCGCCCCGCGATCCTTCGTTCGCCGATGTGGACTGTCAGCAAGCTGCGATTCGCGTGGGAACGACAGAACTCGCGCGAGCTGTTGCTGACGGCCTACCGTGGCGACTGGTTCGATGCGTGGCAGTCGAGTCAAACCGCGCTCTTCTGGAACACGGGCGCTCATCCCGATTGGAAGCCGACCGAACGGAGCGAAGATCTCGACAGGCACGCGCACTGGTTGAGAGCCGTCTCCATCGAAAATGTTCCTCAACTGGATGACGGCACGGCGGGAGCCTTTCCCGGTGGTTGGCGGCATCCGTTGGCGATGCAGTGGAATAAAGAGGCGTACAACGTGCGGTCTGAGTTGCAATCGGCACTTGTCGGGCAAACGTATGAGGACGCCTGCCGCATCGTGATGTCAATCGGCGACCACGACGGGCCGGGGATGCTCCCGGACATGGAGGATCGCCAATTGTTCGTGTCGCTGCCGACGGCCATCGCCGGTGCAATGCAGACTCATCCCGACTTCGCAAAGTTGATGACTGAGAAGTTCGGGCCGCTCGGTCAAATTCGCGTGCGCAGTGCAATCAATGCGGGCGACGTTCGCGGTGTGCAGGCGGCGACGTTGCAGTTCTTCGGAACGGAAGCCGCAGCGGAGGCGCACGAATGGCTCGGCGATCGTGCTCTCGCGGCGGGTCGCTTTCCGGCGGCGGAAGAACATTTTCTGATGGGTCTCAAACACGCTTCGCCTCGCCAACGCGAATCGCTTCACGCGCGGTTGCAACTGGCGACAGCCCTCAACGGACAGCAGCCGTCGTCGCCGATTGTCACACCGACCAAGCCGATCGAACTGAGCGGAACGGCGATCCCGCCCGCCGCGTTTGAGTCCCTGATCCGTGATCTCTCCGCACGGCCTTCCGCGTCGAGTCGCTTCGTCGTCACCACGACTTCGTCCGCACCGCCGCCGCTCGTTCCGGCCGCATTCAAGCTGGAAGCGCGCGCGCAATTCGATGGTCAGCCGGGCAACAATCCCGGTCGGGCGGAGTTCCGATTCGGAGATCCCTTCGCGCGACAACTGTCTGTCGTGACCGACGCGCAGCGGATGTTTGTCAGCAACCGGTTCCAAGTGAATGCGTATGCGTTGCCCGGCGGTCAGCAGCAATGGGCGCAGGGATTGGGGGCCGAACAGGGTGACTCGTACGCGCTGCCGTTCGCGCCGATGAAGCCGCTCATCGCGGGAGACCGTCTCTACGTGCGGCGACTCACCAAGGCAGGGGCGGAATTGGCGTGTCTGCAATGCGACAATGGCAACGTGTTGTGGAAGCAACGCCCGAACTCACAAGTTCTCACCGATCCGGTCTTCTGGAACGGCAGCCTGTTCGCACTGACACTGGCCAAGGTGGACGACGACTTGATCCAGGTCGAAGCGACGCGGTTCGACTTTGAAACGGGAGCGGCCACGTCGTCGCAGCCGCTGTTCCGGATGAAGGATCAGGGTGAACGAAGCCTCGTCGCGCAACTGACTTTGGCCGGTCGCGTCGCCGTCTGCACGATCGGCGGCACGACCGCCTGCTTCGATGGAGCGGGTGAGGTTCAATGGCTGCGGCGTCACACATGGCTACCGAAAATGATCGATGAACTGTCCGAAGATTTTCGTGTCTTTACGCCAGTGTTGATGGGGGGCCGAATCGTGGTTTCAATTCCCGGCGTGCGTGCGGTGAGTTGCCTCAACCTCGTGACGGGCCGACTTATCTGGGAACGCCCGATCTCCGATCTGCGCGGTGCGGTCACGGTGAGCGACTCGCGCGTCCTCGTTGATACGACGACGGGGCTCACCGCGCTGTCAGCCGACGACGGAACGGTCGCGTGGTCTCAGCCGCTCGACGCCCGGTTGGAGGCGCTGCATGCCGATGGCAAGGTCGTCGTGGTTGCTCATCGCGCGAAGCTCGTCGGTAATAAGTCGAAGCCGTTTTTGATGTGGCTCGATCTGAACACCGGCCGCGAATTGGCGCAGTCTCAAGTGGACGGAGTTGAGCGAGAAGAGAACCAGCTCGGGCCGCTCGTCTTCGCAGCAGGCAAGTGGTGGACGTTTGCGGGGCAGGGGTGGAAAGACCCGAAGCGTGAGCTGAATGAACTCGTCGCTCCGTCGCCGCTCGTCCCCGGCTCATTCGGCGGCCCGGCCCTCGGCGCGTGGCAGCCCGACATCGTGGAGACGCAACAAGCGGACCTCGCCCTGATCCTGTCCGGTTGGTTCCCCGCGACGGGCTTCTCGGCGAATCACAAGCTGATCGTCGGCGATGCACGCGGCGAGTCGTATGTGCTCTCAATCAAACTCGTCGAGACCCACGATGTGACGCTCGTCGGTCAGTTTGAAATTCCCGCCGGTCGCAAGGCATCGCTGCGACTGCGCGTCGGCAATCAGCCAGACCGACGCTGGCAACTCGGCGTGCGCGTTGAGAACCAATTGCTGCTGGAACGAACGATCGAAGAAGCGGGGAGTGCCAACGGTTGGCACGATGTGGTCGTCGATCTGAGCCAGTTCGCCGGACGAACGATTCAAATTCAATTGCGGCACTCCGCCCCGAAGCAACACCAGACCGAAGTTCTCTGGAAACGAGCGACCGTCGTGGTTGAGTAGCAAGGAACTGAGCCGCCATCACTTCCGGATTTACGGTGACGTAGTCCGGACTACGAGTGTCGGGAAGTGATTTCGGCCCCGCTCAGAAATCGTTGAGGCGTCACACCTGCGTGGTGATCAACACATCATGTCAGATGCGTGGCAACTCGATCGACAATCAACCGTCCCACGTTGAGCGACGCCGTGGCCGCCGGACTCGGTGCGTTACAAACATTGATGACCAGCTCGTTCTCAACGATCAGGAAGTCATCGACGAGGTTGCCGTCGCGCGTGAGAGCTTGAGCACGAACTCCAGCCGGTGCGGGGACGAGATGTTCCGACTGAACCTCCGGAACCAAGCGTTGCAGCGCCGAGACGAATGCAGCCTTGCTGAATGATCGCCACATCTCGCCAAGACCCGCGCGCCAATGCTTCCAGGCCAGACGCAGGAAGCCCGGATACGTCAGCGATTCCAGGGTGTCGAACAGGCTGAAGCTCGTTTTGAAATACCCTTCCCGAGCGAAGGCCAGCACGGCGTTCGGCCCGCATTCAACTCCGCCGTGAATCATCTTCGTGAAGTGAACCCCAAGGAATGGGAAGCTCGGATCGGGAACGGGGTAGATCAACCCGCGACAGAGATGCTGGGCCGACGGCTTCAGCTCGAAGTACTCGCCCCGAAACGGAACGATCTGCGCATCGGGTCGCTGTCCGGACATCCAAGTCATGCGGTCGGAGTATAGCCCCGCGCAGTTCACGATCAGCCGCGCCTCGATCTCACCCGCCGTGTTCTCGACGACCATGCGGTTGTCTCGACGGAACATTCCGGTCACCTTGGCACTGGTTTTGACGGTCGCCCCGCGCTCGGTGATGCGCTGGGCGAGACGGTCGCAAACTTGGCGATAATCGACGATCCCCGCTTCCGGGACATGGATCGCCTGAACGCCGGCCGTGTGCGGTTCAAGCTCCTTCAACCGCGCGGCGTCGATCATCTGACACGCGGTCCCGTTGGCTTGGCCCCGCTCGAAGATCCGCTCAAGTTGAGGAACCTCTTCCCGCGTGATGGCGACGATCACTTTGCCGCAACGCTCGAACGGAATGTTCTCTTCCGTACAGAAGGCTTCCATCGCGAGCTTTCCTTCGCGGCAGTTCGTCGCCCGTAGCGACCCCGGCTTGTAGTAGATGCCCGAATGCAGCACCCCTGAGTTGTGGCCGGTCTGGTGCTGAGCGACCTCGCGCTCCTTTTCCAAGATCACCACCTGCTTGCCGGGGAACCGTTCGAGTAGCCGGTACGCCGTTGCCAAACCAACAATCCCGCCGCCAATGATCACCACGTCAACCTGCTGCATGAATTTGCCACCCGTTTGAGGAAGTGTGCGTCCAGACCAGACCGCGTACCGGGCCGTAGTATAGTCGCTGCCGTTTGCCCCAACTATCGACACGCTCGGTTCCAGATCACGCCGCACACACGACATCATTTGCGAGTCACAAATCGAACCGTGACCACTTCAAACGTGTCACACCGGGGCGGGAGCCCGCCTCTCAGCCTTCCATGAATTTTTGCGGTACTTCACGTCAGCGACTGTGGATTGGTTGCCGAACGTGCTTCAATCGGTTTCTATAGTTGAACTATCGCCGTAAGGTCGGGGCGAGGTCATGGTGTCGAGGCTGTCGTGAATTGGTTCACGATCTCGCCGTGCAAGAGGAGTTTGAGAGTGGTCGCATCACTGCAACGTCCGACGCTGGTCTTGAATCGGAACTGGCAACCGGTGGGAGTGGTCTCCGTGGCGAGGTCGCTCACATTGGTCGCCTCCGAGCGGGCGCGGTTCGTCGATCCCGCCGACTTCCAACAGTATTCATGGGAAGACTGGGCGCGGCTCGCTCCCGCCGATGACGGACTGTTCGTGCAGTCCGTCACATTTCGGATGCGCGTTCCCGAGGTCATCACGCTGACCCGTTACGACCGCGTTCCGACCAACGTCGTGACCTTCAGCCGCCGCAACATCTACAAGCGCGATCATCACACCTGCCAGTACTGCGGCATCCAACCGGGCAGCGAAGAACTGACGATCGACCATGTGCAGCCTCGCTCGCGTGGTGGGACATCCACCTGGGACAACTGTGTCTTGGCGTGCATTGACTGCAACAAGCGGAAGGCCAACAAGACGCCGACGGAAGCCCGGATGCCGCTCGCCAAGACGCCCATCCGTCCGACGTGGAAACCGATGTACTCGTGGCACTCGATGCGCATCGCCAGTTGGTCCAAGTTCCTCAGCGAGGCATACTGGAACATCGAATTGGACGAGTAGCGGCTGAAGTCACGTTGCGTAGCGGAGCCGGCCTCGTGTTGCCTCAAACGGGCATGAGTTCGATGTTCTTGGCAAGCCGTGTGCAGAGAAGCGAACTTGCCATTCTGCTGTGAGCCGAAACGAATTCGCCCCGTTCGGAGCGGAGTCACTTCTGTCGTCGATGGCTTATCGCCCACCGGCGGCAAGTCGAAACCTCTTTCGGAGACCAATCCCATGACTCAAGAACGACCGATGCAGGCCGGCAACGGCTGGGTTCAATTGCCTCTCAATCTGGCGTTACTTCTCGGTGGCCCCGTGATCTTTCTGATGGGCATCGGAATGGCGGACAGTCGAGTGGGAGCACCGCTGGTGGCGGGGCTGTTCTGTGTCCTTGGAGTGGCAATGGGGCTTTCGGGGATGATCCGCCTGGGAGGCCATTTCACGTTGCAGCCGAACGAAGCCATCGTCCTCAGCTTCTTCGGTCCCTACGTGGGAACAGTGCGTGAGAGTGGCTTCTACTGGGTCAACCCGTTCATGACCAAACGCAAAATCTCGCTGAAGTCGCGCAACTTTGAAGGTGCCAAACTGAAGGTCAACGATAAGGGGGGCAACCCGATCGAGATCGGTGCCGTTGTCGTGTGGCGTGTCGAGAACTCAGCTCAAGCGGTCTTCGATGTCGAGGACTACGACAGCTACGTTCGCATTCAGAGTGAGACCGCGCTGAGGCATCTCGCCAATAGTTACGCCTACGATCACGGCGAAGAACACGAGATCACGCTGCGCAGCGGCATGGATGAAGTCTCCGCCGCTCTGCGCAATGAGTTGCAGGACCGCCTCAAGCATGCAGGCGTGACGGTCGATGATGCCCGGCTGACACACTTGGCTTACGCTTCGGAAATCGCCGGAGTCATGCTGCGCCGCCAGCAGGCCGAAGCGATTATCGCCGCTCGCCAGAAGATCGTGCATGGTGCGGTGAGCATGGTCGAGATGGCACTGAAGGATCTCGATCAAAAGCAGATCGTGACGTTCGACTCGGCCCAAAAAGCGGCCCTCGTCAGCAACCTGCTCATCGTCCTATGCAGTGAGTCCGAAGCCCAACCCATCGTCAACACGGGAGCGTGACTCCACGAAGCCTCGCCGCCCCGCGCCCAGGAAGGCGAGACGGGTGGCGTTAGCCCAATGGCACTCACTTCAAAAAGTAGTAGGCACATTCCATGTGCCGTAACTGGCGATCTGCGGACGGCACACGGAGTGTGCCTGCTACTTTGCGGGCAAAGTAAGTTCCATCGGGCGTTAGCCCCCCGTTCTTGGACTTACGAAACCGGATCGCAACAAGACGACGTTCGCCTCACGGCGCAATCGGGGCTTTGAGGCTTGCCGACTTCGTGGCGGCCGGCAGTTGTGGACTTTCTTCTGCCGGGCGACGCTTCAGCAATTCGCTCAGTTGGAATGAGAAGTATTTTTGGTCGGCGGCAGGGCGTTTGTCCGTGCTAGCATTGGCGACCCAGAACTTCGTCGTGGCGGGTTCAAACAAAACATTGTGCAGGTTGGAACTCATGGCGACCGGACGGTCCATCAACCGCAGAGCCTCTTCCGCCGTGAACTGGCCGTGTCCGGCGGCGGCTCGCTTCACGAGTTCGTTGTAGCGCGAACCGGCCGACAAGAGCACGCAGTCTTTCACCGGGGTCGGCAGCAGCGGATGTGCTTCGCCGGGAGGAACGACCGTGAAGACATTCCACGACGCTTCCATGCCGACCGCGTCGTTCGTCTCACCATCGGCCACAACGAAGTAGTACTCGCACGTGCGCGGCCCATCGCGAAAGACGGCCACGGCTTCGTCGAGTGACTTCGCGGTTTCCAGTGCCTCGCGCACGATCAACGTCATCGGGCGACCGTTCCAGTGACCGAGGCCACCACCGCCCATCTCACCGATTGAGACGTGTTCCACGTTCATCCCCGTTACCGAACCGAGGAACCCGGCGTAGCCAATGTTGACCCAAGGCAAGCGGCCTTCCGGTTCGTACACGACGACGACCGCGTGATCTTGCAGACCCCAATCGGTGGCGTAATCGAGGACTCGCCCGTGCAGCAGGTTGCCATTCTTGGTGGCCGACTTGGCGAGTGAGAAGCCACTGCAATGAAACAGCTCGGGGATAAAGTTTGCCGCGCGAGCGTCCGCCACTGAAATACCCGCTCCGTCCGACAAGCCTTTGATCTCCTCAACGTAGCGCGGAGCGATGTGCGGTTCTTGGATCGCCACGATCATCTCGATGGCCGCGCGGGGCGTCAGCTTGATCGGTCCAGCATCGACGAGCGTCGCCTCACTGGCCTTATCGACGAGCAGCGTCTTGAGATTCTGCTTAACGTGATCCTTAAGCAACGCGCCGTGCTGAAAGCCCATTTCGTAAGGCGTCCCCTTCAGGTGCAGCACATGATAGCCATCGACCTTTTCGAGCCAGCCCGCTCCGCAGCGTGCAATGGTTTGAGCCTGCACGGCAGTGGCGGTCGCAGTCAACGCCAGCATCGCCGCGACACTCGTCAGACTGCGACGCACTGAGAACTCACA
Organism: Schlesneria sp.; assembly: GCA_043749505.1. Taxonomy (GTDB): domain Bacteria; phylum Planctomycetota; class Planctomycetia; order Planctomycetales; family Planctomycetaceae; genus Schlesneria. The sequence goes on from JAYVDI010000440.1 coordinate 12,089, forward strand.
CAAAAGTGGACGGCGACGTTTCATGAGCAAACTCCTGAAAAGAAAAAGGTGAGAACGGCAGGGCATCCTGATTCGCGACTGGTCGAACGTGAGCGTGTGAGGGTGAAACGAGGCTGAGCCTCGCGTTGCGAACGTTAGGGGCTGTGCATGTATTACGCCCGAGAATTTCGGGAGTGATCGTGTCGTTCACAAGGGTTGCCGCGTCACGGCGGACTCTGCTCTGAGTCCTCTTCCTGCCACACATTTTTCTGCCTCGCTCTTTGAGGAAGCAGCAGAAAGATGTGTGGCAGAAAGATCGTAGTTCGTGCCGTTTTACGGTCTGGAGCCTGATCGTCATCCGCGAACTCTCGGAGATTGATTCTGCACAGCCCTTACCGCTTCAAACGGCGAATTTCTTCTCGCGAGATGTCGCCGTCGCCGTTCGCGTCCAACTGAATGAGCCTGTCGCGGCCGATTCGTGGCAGCTCGTCGCTGGTCAATTTATCGTCGTTGTTCTTGTTGAGTCGTTTGAACAGAGCATCAAAATCGAAGGCACTCGCCGAACCGAGCAATTTGCCGCCGCGACCGATCACGCCATCGTCCATGTGGTACTCGATATAGCCGATCATCATCTCATCGTAGGTTTGCGGTCCCCAGCGAACGGTGCGCGTGGCGTCCGGGTTGGCGGGGTTCTTCGTACTGTTGTCGAACCACGCGGTGGCTCGAATGGTGGAGCCGCCGGGAAGTGTGACCGGCTCGGCCAATCGGTACGACAACTGCCAGTTGAAGTCGTAGCGAGGAATGTCGAGCAACACCTGGGTCTCTCCGTTCGGCAGGATCGCTTCGTAGCGAAAGGCTTTTCCACGGAGGTGCATGTGCGGGAAGAAGGCGACGATCGTGGCGTCAGTCGGGACGTGGCGCGTCGCGATGACTTCGTGGTTGTCAGCTCCTGGCGGGATGGCCAGTCGGGGTTGAGCAATGCCGGTCACATTGACCAGATGCTCGGGACGCTCGTCGAGGAAGACCATGCCGATCATGGACCGATCAGTCGTCGCGGTGCCGTTTGGTGTGTAGTGGATTTGAAACTTGAGCCTCGATCCCGCCGGAAGAATCTTGCCACAACCATCGTTGAACCGGAGCGCGTCGTAGCCGGGAGCATACGCGGCGAAGAAGCCTGACGTTTCATCTTGGTCGCCATCACTCTCGGCCGCGTTGCTGGACTCACCACGTTTTGCGGGAGGTAAGACAAACACCAAGACGTGATGCACCACGTCGCGCGCGGTCGGCCGGACTTCGATGGCCTTCACGTATTTGTCGCCGGTCAGACCGGTCTCCACGATGACATTTTGATAGGGCATCGTCCCCGTCGCCTTGACTGCGATCGGCGTTGGCAACTGCACGACGTGATCGGGCTTACCGATCTGCCAGTCGCTGGCGAACGCGCGCGGCACGGGAGCGTCCTGCGGATCACCGGCCGGTTTGCCGTTGTTCAGCCACGCGAGCAAGTCCGTTTTGTCGGCTTCCGCCAGCGAACAATCATTGGCGAACAGACTGACCTGTCCTCTGGCGGGTGCGGCAGCGAACCACGGGGGCATGATCCCTTTTTCGACCGCTCGGCGAATCGAACCACTCTGCGCGGCGACTTCGTCATAAGTTCCGAGCGAAAATGGCGCGACACCTCCATCACGATGACACGCTTGGCAGTTGTTCTGCACGATGCGCGAGATGCGATTGTGGTATGTGATGCTCATCACCACTTGATCGTTGGAAGGTTTATTGGCGGGAGCAAGATCAAGCGGGCAGCCCGGTGCGGACGTGGCCGCCACATCGGGACGGCTGCTGGCCAAGACCGCTTCAATTGCCGCGACGAGGTACTCCGTTTGAGCAGCATCTTTCGCGTAGCCGAATCCGTACTGGTCATCGACCGCGCCGCGGTAGATAAGCGTCCGCTTGGCATCGATCACAAAAGCGTCGGTCGTGTGCGTCGCTCCGAGAACGCGGGCGATCCCGCCGTCGGTGTCTCGGACATACGAGCCAGTGAAGCCGTGGGTCTGGATCGCCGCGCGAACGGCGTCCAATTTGTCACTGCTCGTCGGATTGATGAAGACGAACGCCACTTGCTGATCGCGGAAACGTTTCTCCAGCGAGGCGAGTGTCGGCGCGTACTTCTTGCAGAGTGGGCAACTGGTATTCGTAAATGCGATCACCACAGCGCGGCGATCACGCAGGTCGCTCAGCGAAAACGTTCTACCTTCAATATCAGTGAACTTGAGATCGGGCAACCTGCGACCAACACCATGATCACCCGCAGTCAGTCGTTGTGGTCCCTCGCGCAACGAGTCGTCCCTTACCGAGGCATCGAGTTTCGCAGCGCTCTTCGCGGGGGGAACGGAAGCAGGAACGCCCGGCACGTTCGGCGTGGTCAAGCCCTGAGCAACCTTTCGCAGCGCATCGGCTCCCTTCTCACGAATGACCTCGCGTGCTTCATCGAGCGTGACGAATTCGTCGCCGCTGGCGTTGAGAAACTCGAATAGCCCCGCTCCCAACTCATCGCGTGTCAGCTTGGCATCGTTGTTCTTGTCGAGTTCCCGGAAGCGCTCGGCCAACTGAGTGTCGCCCGATTTCTTTTTCGACTTGCCGGTTGGTTGATCGCTCGCCCCCTCATTCGATTGAGCACGAACAACGACGACCGCGATGGCGACCAACCCCATGCAGGTCAGACCGGTCACGAGCAACTTCTGAAACGATTTCATCCCTTAAGTTCCTGAACTGTGTGGCTAATGTTGGAGATCGTCACCGCAGCAGTACCTCGCTGCGGTGCATTGCGGTTTCAGCATCAGACTGAAAATGGAACCTGTCGAGGGCTGCTCCGTTCACTCAATCAACAACAGAACGGACTGGTGGTTGTTCATCCCACAGCAACCCCAGCGTGCCAAGAGCATAAAACGTATATTCGACATCCGTGGCCTGGTCCCATGTGGCAGCCCGAAATCCACCGAGCGGATGTTCGAGGGAGAGGATGAATTGTTCGAGCCGCCTCGTGTCCACGCGGTCGCGCGCGTCTAGGTCGAGGCACGTGAGATAGCCGGTGAACGAGGAGAGGGCGTCGGCGAACGGGATACGGGTGTTGGCTTGGAATCCACCCTCGTCGCCGCGCACGTCGCTCAAGTACGCCAGCACATCGTCGCGCAGATGCGGGCCGATCGACGAGTGAATCGTCAGGACCGCGACTGCGGCGGCGGTCGGATTCGTGCCGCTCCGTTTCATCGGACCGATCTCCACAAAACCGCCATCGTCGCGCTGGCGGTCTCGCACAAAACCGACAAGCCGATCCGGGGCGGGCAGAGCCTGGCCGATCAGTTCGTAACAGAGAGTGACGAGGAACGAGTGGTAGGTGCTGCCGAGCGACCCTTCGTGCGTCTTCGCGTAGCCACCGTCGGCCGTGCGGAAGCCTTCGAGAATCGCCGCGAGTTTTTCAGGCCAGTTGGATTCGGCCTGCACCAGCAAGTCGATCCCCGCCGACGCCTGAACCATCAGCGATGAATAAAGCCAACTGACCACGTCAATCACGCTGGTCTGCTGGTGGCGCGAGGCATCCAAAAACTGAGCCACTCGCCGGGCATCATCCGGCGTGAAGGTCTTGAGCGCCGACATCGCTCGGATGGCAAACGCGGTGTAATAGAGGTCCGACTCGCGTCCCTCGGGCGGCGCACCCGGTTCCTCCGAAGGCATCCCGCGCCCACCGAAGCCACCGTCCTCATTCTGCTGCGTGAGGAGAAACTGGTGATGCCGCGCGCGCCGCGCCGGTTCCCACAGCGACAGCCCACGCGCGACGCGATCATCCAGACGGAATAAGTAGGGATGAGGCATCAGCAGGGCCACCGTTTTTTTGTAACTGGGGCGTCCGTAGGGTGGGACCAGCGACGCTTCGTCGCGCTGGCCCACCGTGATTACCAACAATTTCATCTTGGTGGGCCGGCGCGACGAAGCGACGCTGGTCCCACCCCACATTGAAAAGGCGATAGCCATGAACCATCAGCCGCTTACAGGACTCCCGCTGTGCTGGCGATGTTCCACGTTGCCGATGATCGGCAGCAAACCGGACAACGGCACGAGTGATGCGGGCGAAGGCGTGACCGGCGTGTGAGCCAGCACTGTGTCGATCAGGAAGTAGAGGAGTTGTCGCAGCGCGTCGGGCTGAACTTCGTCGGCGAGTGCCTCCGCGCGGCTGCGGCATTTCTCGACAAGTGCTTCCGCTCGCTCAAACACGCCGAGCTTTTGATAGAGCCGCCGCAACCTATCGGAGCGGACGGCGGCGGTCAGAGGCTCGGTGATGGTGTTCTCCAACTCTTCACGAACCGGTCCCTTGGCCAGGTCGAGTGCGAGAGCCAGCAGCAATGTCGGCTTGGCGAGTTCGGCGTCTCGTCCGGCAACGAGCTTGTTCGGAGAGAATTCCTCCCAGTCCAAGAGGTCGTTCAAAATCTGGAAGCCGACGCCGATGTGCCGACAGAACGCCGGGACCATTGCTTCGTAAGCCTCCATCGTCCCGGCCATGCGCAGGCCCGAGTACAGCGCCGCTTCAAACGCGGGCGAGGTCTTCAGTGCGTAGAGTTTCATCGCGTCGAGAGCCGTCAGCTTGAGTGAGTCGGCTCCTGTCCAACGGAGTTCCGCCCCCTGACCTTCGCACAGCTTGAGGTGTGCATTGGCGAGACGATCCAAAATATCGGCGGCCGCTTCGGCACCCATTTCTTTGCGGCCCTGACTGATGAGCCGATAGCCCAGCCCGATCAGATAGTCGCCAACATTGATTGCCGTGCCGACTCCATACCGACGATGCAGCGTCTCTTGTCCGTAACGGTACGGGTCGTTGTCCTGAATGTCATCGTGGACGAGCGACGCCTTGTGAAAGGCTTCCATCGCCATCGCCGTGCGACGGACTTCGAGCGGAAACTTCGGCAGTGAATCACTCGTGGAGGAACTCAAGCCCGTGCCGCCTGTCAGAGCGTCATAAGTCGCCAGCGTGATGAAGGGCCGCAACCGCTTGCCCCCTTTCACCAGCCAGTCCCGCGCGATCGTCTCGGTCTCAGCCAGCAATGAGTCCGCCGCCGAACCGCCAACTCGCACGGGAGGCAGCACTTCGTCGAACTGTTCCTCGAACATTTCGTTCGACGCGCGCATCAGCGGGACATAACCCGACGTGCGCGGCACTTCCAGCGGAACGTACTTGTCGAGGCAGTGCCAGACCCACGACTCATCGAGCTTCGTGTTCTTGCAATCGCCCGAGTGGAGCGGGACCGCATAGGACGGCACGCCCGCGAGCAGGACCTTGTCGATCGCCTTCTCCAACACGTTGAGGCAGGCGACACCAAGAATGCCGTCCACATGCCCCGACACGATAATCTTGAGGACGATCGGCGAGCCTTCCGCCACGAGAACTTTGTAACCGAGTTGCTCGGCTTTCACCTTGTAGTCGGCGATCGAGCAGGCACCGCACTTCTCGCAGTCGAGGCCAAATTCGTCGTAGTCGGCGGGACAACCATCAGCGTGCTTGAGGCAGTGCGGCAGCAGGAGCAGCCGCCGCTCAAACGGGATCGCCAGGAACTGCTGCTTCCAGAAGGCGTTCCCGACGACCACCATCGCGAAGCCGAGATAACACTCCGGCTGATTGATCTGATCGAGCAGTTGTCGGGCGTGTGTTTCCAGTGCCGCCTTGTTGAACGGGCGGCTCTTGTCGAGCGTCGTCGCGTAACGCTCGGAGGCTTCACGAATGTGTTCGCGCAGTTCGAGTGTGTCGGGAACCAGTTTGAGGTGCGAGGTGCTGCGACCTCGCCGCGGCTTGTCCTCCACCTCGGGCTTCTCTTCGGCGGAAGCGGTGTCCTCCGGAGCCGACTCAGCGATGGCAGTCTCCACTGCGACCGATTCGTTCGGCTCGGTCATCACGGCGGCGTCGGAAGTGGCGAGGGGCATCGCGATCATGAACGGACCTTTCAGGGTTCCAAACCACGCCGCAGGAGGCGGGCATCAAGCACTCGGAAGGCCGAGGAGTCGTTGGCGGAATTCGGTGGGCAAGGAGGGCAGTGGCTCGTCAGTGATCTCGCGTCAGCTCAGTCGCGCGAGCCAACGCTGAGGTCGCGAAGATTATTGGATAAAGGCGTTCAAAATACCACAGCTTGGCAAAGTACAGTCCGATGGGAGCGGGGTCACGAAACTTTTCTGATTCGACTCGGTCGAGCAGCCACTCCAACCCGCGAGCACAGGCCGCTTCTGCTGTTTTTACCGGCAGCAACGCTTCAATCGCGAGAGCCGTCTCCTCAGTAGACGACGGTGTATCGACCGCACCACCCCAGCCGCCATCTGAATTCTGTGCGGACACCAACCACGCCATCGCTCGTTGAGCCTGTTCATCCTCCAAGCGATCCCAATCTCGATAGGCCACCAACCCCTTCGAGACTCCGTAGACGGGGTTCTCGTCCTCGGTCGCGAACTGGTTCCCAAACCAGAGCGGAAGCCACGTCCCGTCCGCGCGCTGCGTCCGCGCGAGGAACGCGAACCCGGTCGAAACCGCTCGCTCAACCCGCCGCTTCAACGCGGCGGCGCGAGCAGTATTTTGTTTAACCGCGTGGGCAACGCCCCGCGCGTCGAGCGGTATGGACGCCTGATCCTCACCTCCCGCGCGCGGCGTTGCCCACGCGGTTAAACGAGGCGAGTCATCCGTGCTCACCAAGCTCAGCCAGCCGCGAAACGCACGCAGCGTGTGAGCCGTCAGATCGGGAGTGCTGCGATCAAACGGCAACGCTCCCCAACCGCGACAGAACGTCGGCCAGCCGCCGTCGCTGTTCTGCAAATCGAGCAACCATGTGATCGCCGCCTCGACGGCCGACAGCACGTTCGGATCCTGAGGAGCCAGCTTGAGCAGCGCGAGGATCGCCCCCGGCGTATCGTCGGCATCGGGGACTCCGCCCGAGAGATCGGTCCAAGACCAACCTCCCGGCGCGGCGTTCGTGTAGCGATGGACAATGCGAAGCTGCTGGCCGAGCAGCCACGCTGTGATCGCTTCGCCCTGTGCAACCGGCAACGAGTCACTCGTCAGCGCATTGACCGAGAGCGTCGTGACCCAAGTGGCGAGATTCGTATCAATCGGCCAACTGCCATCGGGACGAACCGACTCAACCAGAAACCGCACTCCCCGCCGAGCGACCGGGTGGTCCGATCGCCCCATCGCCGCGAGGCTCATCGTGACGAAGCTCGTCAGCGGAGTCGCTTCGAGAAACCCACCGCTCTCGGGCTGAATGCTCTCCAATTTGCGCAGAGTCGGCGCGACGGAGGCGCGACGAATCCACCTGAGCAGCGGGTTGCGAGAAGGGGCGAGATGATGCCGCACCTGACCGATCGCAATCAACGCGGGCAGGGCATAGCTGACGACCGGCAACCGAATCCAACGATAGAACCAATGCGGCAGACACCCCAACTCAAACGGCAGCGGCGTGATGTCTCGCCACGGAATCAGCCCTGCCAAAGCACAGTGCGTGAGAATCGGCACGGAGAACGTGTGATCCTTGCCGTACCGCTTGCGAATGGCATCAAACCCACCGTGCTGATCGAAGTACGACTTGGCTCGCACAAACGCATCCGTCATCGAAGCATCCAGCGCGGCAGACGAATTCAAGGAAACGGAAGCCGCGAGATGAAAGCTCGCGAAGGCTAGGGCTGTCGTCGAGATGTTGCTGTGGCTGAGAACCGTATCTCCCCAACCACCGTCTGAGTTTTGATGCGCGACCAGCCAAATCAACCCTCTCCGAATGAGCGGCTCCAATTCCACCGTTCGCTCCGACTGCTGCCGCACAACCAACATCAACGCCGTAACGGCCGTCGCTGTCGAGAGTGGCGACGATGACAACTCGCCCACCCACGTTCCGGAAGCAGTCGCTTCGTCGAGCAATGCCTTGGCCGCCACTTCGTATCCGCGACGGAGGCGGTCTTCACTCGACATGCGGTGATGCCTGCTGGGGATAGTCGTTCTCAATCGTTGACATGAATACGATGACTCGTGTTGAGCGGAGTGATGTGCAATGTCTAATCGCAGCCACAGACCGCTGCCTTGGCAGCCAAGGAACGTCCGTCTGTTTTGTGGCCATCCCGCTTCCACCAATCCAACCCACCGATGAGTTCCTTAACACGAAACCCAAGCTTCACCATCTTTAGGGCACTTTTCGTCGAGGCATTGCAACCAACGCCATCGCAGTAGGTAACAATCAAGGTTGTTTTGTCGAAGTCTTTTGTTGCTTCCTCACTCATGCTTCGGTGGGGAACATTGATTGCGCCTGGAATGTGTTCTTTTAGATATGCCTCAGACGAGCGAGCATCAATTACGAGAACATTCTCACCAGACTCCAATGCCACGTTTAAATCCCATGAATCGGTCTCAAAGGCGAGCTTGCTTTCGTAGTGTTTCAATTGTTCATCCACGCTGTGATACGTCCCGTCTCAGTTGCAGTTTTTAGTCGCTGACATGAATGAGCCTCGCCGTTACACGTCAAGCGAATCGAGGTCGTCCATCAGGTCATCGAGTGCATCGCGAGGTTTCGCAGGTTGACCGCACTGACGTTTGGGAATGCCGACTGTGGCCCCGACGGCATCGCGCCCGTCAGCCACCAGTTCGGTGTCTCGTTCCATGATCGCCATGTCGAGCGGCGAGGGTGCGCCGAACAGTTTCGACAAGTCGATCTTGAAGTCGATCGCTCCGCCCCCCGCCGCACCGGCGATCGCGGGTGTCTTATGTTCGGGGAAGAAGATCGCGTTGACGGGGCAGACGCGGCTGCACGCGGGGCAACCTTTTTTGCAGTTGTCCTGCTGCTCAACCAGGATGCGATCCACGCCATCCACGCCGTAGACACCGAACAGGCAGAAGTCGATGCACTCCATGCAATTCGTGCAGCGGCTGTAGTCGATGACGGGATACCAGCGTCGCCGCACGTCGTCGCCAGCAATGATTGTTGGCAGGAGCGACGATGTGGCGGGTGACTCACTCGCAACGGGATCGCTGTCATGAGCGTGAGCGTCATTGTGGTTGGCTTCACCCTTGGGAGCCTCAGCGCCGTGATGCCCGTTGCCGTTGTGACTTGCCCCGTTCGAGTGGTTCGCGACTCCATTCTGAGCGGAACTGACGTTACTCGCGGAATCGCTCGGCAGGATCGGCAACAGCGAACGGCCACCCAGTCCACCCAATTGCACGAGCGGCGTCGAATTGATGTCGGCGATCCGCTCGATTTCGGCGAGGTACGTCTCGGGAGTCGGATGATCGCGGAGATCGATCACGTAGATCGCTCGATTGGGAACGTTCAACGCACCGATACCGCGCGGCGCGGAGTCGTCCGCCTCGGGAGGGACTTCTTCGTCATCGTTCTCCTCGTCACTCTCGATCACGTTCAGACGCGACTCACCGACCTGCCCCTTCACGCCATTCCGATCGAGTACCCAGCGAATCGCGCGCGGGTAGAGCCACCCCAACACGACGAGGTTTCCCCGCAGAGACTTCAACCACAACATGCCCGTGTGGTCCGAGGTCAGGTCATACAGATGCGGCACGACCGACACTTCCGCCGTCCCCGACAACATCAGTCGCGTGGCGATCTCTTCTTCCAGATGCCGCTTCACCGGGTTCTTCCCCGGAGCCTGTGAAATCACGACGGTCAATTTACGTCCGGCCATGTCGGCCCTTTCTGAAAGGTAGCGGTCTTGTCTGACAAGTGGCTGGCCTTGTCGCCTCGCCCCAGCTTTGTGCGGCGAGGGCTAGGCTTTGTCGGAAAACGATCAGCCGGAACGCGCTAGCGTCCGGTTTCCGCGGGAAACCGGGGGCTAGCGCCCTGCGGCTGATCGTTTTCCGACAGAACCTAGGGTGAGGGGTCTTCTTCAATCTGATTTTAAAATGAATCAGCCAGCAAAGTTATTCATTGAACTGATTCTTCAGCATGCGCTGCGTCTGCTCCCAGCCCGCTTCGAGCGACTGGATGTATTCCTCGGGCGTCAACAGCGGTGCCGACGTGGAAAATTCGTACAGCCAGCCTCGTTCGTAGTTGTCGGCATTGATGAGCGAAGGATCGTTCAACAGAGACTCATTGAACAGGATGACTCGTCCATCGACGGGGGCATACAAATTGGAAACAGCCTTTGAACTTTCCACCTCACCAATCGTCTGCTTGCGACGGACAGCCGTGTCCGGATCGATCTGCCAGTCGAGGAAATAAACATCCTGCAACAGACGCACGGCATAGGACGTGAACCCAACGCGAAAGTTCGCCCCCTGCGGTACCAGCCAGACGTGCGAGTCGAGATAGCGCCGATCCGTGGGGATCTTCGCTTCAAACTTGCCCATCATGAACACCAACGGCTCAGACATCGCGGCAGACCCAGAGCAAGGAAATCAACGGAGGAAGTTTGTTAGCGAAATAAAGGCGGGTGAGTACGGGGTAACAAGCCGAGCAGGGTGGCGTCAGCCCCATGGCGTTCACACGCTGCCATCGACCACCGCCGTCGCGCCGTTCGCGCCTCCTACACTACTCGACGGGGTGGTTCGTCGAAAGTTTGCGGGAAGACTTGGTGGTGACGGAGGCGGAAACAAAGCGAGAACCCGCTCCAACTCGGCGACGCAACCGTCCATCGAGATCACCGCCTGCCGAAAGTTCTCGTGATCGGACGCGGCGGGCGAGTCCGCGCGAAACTGATTTGCCGCCGCCCGCAGCTTTCCAATCTTCTTGCGGAGGGTCATCAAATATGCCGCCGGATCATCGACCTTCGGCTCCAACGCCCGCGACGTATCGAAGACCGTCCGCACAATCTGCATCAACTCGGGAAATTCCTCGACGGTCTCACTGTGCTTCACAAACGTCCGCACCATCCAAGCGTGGGCAAACACGACCTGACAATGAGCAACGGCCTCAGACAGTGCGAGGATGGGTTGCGGCAACGGAGAACCGGAGACAGCGCCAGCCACCGGCTGGACGGAGTTCGTTTCAGTGTCAGTCGTCATGGATCACCTCAATTGAGAGAAACGAGTTGCAGAAATTTGGGCCGTGTACCGTTTCCTTATTTAAACCGCCACCTCCGCATCGCCACAGCCTGCTGGGATGCGGCGTTCGATTTCTGCGGACCAATCTCGGACCTTGCGAATGGCGGTTGCGATCTCGTCGATGGACTTCTCACCCTCCCACAACACCGGGTGATGCAGAGTCACCATCCCCACATCGGCCCGACTTGCTTCGGTCAACTCATCGGCCGCTCGGAATCGTCGCTTCGCATGGATGAGATGCAACCCGCGAAAACCCGCGTCGATCGCGATCCCTTCGGCACGAAGTGATCTGATGAACAGATCGCGCGAGAGACCTCCGAAGGACTCAACCCGATAACGAAAGCCGACTTTGTAGTAAGCGGGCAACACGTCGTCGGTCGGCGGCTGCAGTGGCGTGAGTCCCGTGATGTCACGGAGTTGCTGGAATAACCACTGAACGGCCACGCGGCGGCTGTCGTTCAACCCATCGAGCTGTTCGACCTGCGGACGCAAGACCGCAGCCTGCATCTCGGAGAGTGGGTACGCCTCGTTGCCTCGCTGCGTGTATCGCTTGATCCGTTCCGCGATGTCGCTGCGCGACGTGATCACCGCTCCGCCGCGTCCCGCCGTCAACAGCTTGCTGCCGCCGAAGCTCAACACACCGACATCGCCCCACGTTCCGGCACGTCGCCCGTGAATCATCGCCCCCGGGTTCTGGCAGGCGTCTTCAATCAGCGCGATGTTGTGAGCCTCCGCGAATTGTCGTACCTCGCACATCGGCACGACTCCGCCATGAAGGTGCGACGCCACGATGGCCTTTGTGCGCGAAGTCACCGCCGGGGCCAGCCGCTTGGGATCGAGTTGCCACGTTTGCGGATCGACATCGACAAGCACCGGGATCGCGTGCAGACACAGCACGTTTTGAAAGTTCGCCTTGAAGTCGTATCCCGCCAAGATCACTTCGTCGTCGGGACCGACTCCCACACCGCGCAGCGCCAGTTCGACTGCTGCCGTCCCGCTGCTACACAACAAAACCTGTTCGACCGAATGGTATTCGGCGAGTTGGCGACTCAACGCGGGAACCTGCTCCCCGTGGTAGCGTCCCCAGTCACCCGACTCGATCAGGTTCCGCAGCGCCGCCTGAATACGCTCGTCACGAAGTGGCCAACTGGGCGGGCCACTCACGCACGCCTGCGTGCCGCCCAAAATGGCGGGAAGTTCAGCCAGTCGTTCCTGTGTCGAGTCACTCATGTTGCCGCCATTACTCTCTGGTCCGCGTCTACCGAAATACCAACCCGAAGCGTGAGCGAGGAGTGTCCCCCCAAGACGCAAACGCCTTCAATCCGCCTGAAACGCTCGTCCTTGCTCACGGGTGCAGTCGCTCATGGGTGGTAGCCCTGTCGCTCCGCGACAGGAAGCGCGATCGCAGACAGGCGTATTGCGTTGGTTTGAGGTGATTCGACGGGTCGATGCTCTTGGTTCATCGCGCCTCCTCTCGCTCCGCGACAGGGCTACCTTCTCTAAACCCTTGCTTTACAGTTTTTTTGAGTGACCACCAATGAGCGACTGCACCCGTTGCTCACGCTTCGGGTGGGTGTTGGTTGCCGTCCTTCATGCCGCCGGGTCTACTATGCGGCGGCTTTGTGGAGCGTGTCAAACGGCCCCTTCTGATGTGAGTGCAAGCATGTCCAATAGAGTTATTGCGAAGACAGTTCGGTTCATCATGGTTGGCGGGTTTCTCGGTGCGGGCAAGACGACGACGCTCGCGCGGCTTGCGCGGCATTACATGGATCGCGGTTTGTCCGTCGGCATCGTGACCAACGATCAGGCAGCCGATCTGGTCGATACGAAGTCGCTCCGATCGCAGGGCTTCGAGGTCGGTGAGGTGGCCGGCGCGTGCTTCTGCTGCCGGTTCAATGACCTGATCTCGACGATCGACAAGCTGGGGTTGGCTCAAGCGCCGGACATCATTCTGGCCGAGCCGGTCGGAAGCTGCACCGATCTCGTCGCGACGGTGATTCAACCCCTCAAGCAGCTCTACCAAGCACGTTTCGAGATCGCGCCTTACGCCGTGATCCTCAAGCCGAGCCAAGGTCGTAAAATTCTGAAGAACGAGCCGGGGACAGGCTTCTCCCCGAAGGCGGCCTACATTCTGCAAAAGCAGTTGGAAGAGGCCGATGTGATTCTCATCAATCGCATTGATGAGATGACGCCCGCCGAACTGACCGAACTCCACACGCTGCTCGACAACGCGTATCCCGACACGCCGCGCTTGGCGGTCTCCGCGAAGAGCGGCCTCGGTTTTGAAGCCTGCTTTGAGTTCCTCGATCAAACCGGCAACTTCGGTCGCCGCGTCCTCGACATCGACTACGACATCTATGCCGAGGGCGAAGCGGAACTCGGTTGGCTCAACAGCAGCATTCAGTTGGCTGCCCCGGCTGAATTCCCGCTGGACGATTTCCTGCTCGACGTGATTCGCGGCCTGAAGCAACGTCTCGTAGCGGATGATTTGGAAGTGGCCCATCTCAAGGTGATCGGCCTGAGCGCCGCAGCCTTCGGCGTCGCGAACCTCGTCACCCGCGACCTCCCGCCCGAGTTGTCGCTGCCGTCGTTCGCCAAGACGCGCGAAGTCGATCTCGTGGTGAACGCCCGGGTCGCCTGCGACCCCGCGATGCTGGGCGAACATGTCGAGCAAACCATTCGCGAAGTCTGCGCTTCACACGGTGTCACCGCCACGTTCGGCGACACCCAAATGTTCCGCCCCGGCCGACCGCAACCAACTCACCGCATGGAAGCGGCGGGAGCAATTTAGATTGTTTCTTTCGGCGAGCCGCGTGCCGTGAGGCCGCGGGTTCTGCCGTGATTCGATTACCCGCGGCCTCACGG
>JAYVDI010000441.1:0-3805 GCA_043749505.1 Schlesneria sp.
CCGAGGTCGTGATCGAGGCTCATCCCGAGGTTCAGCATCTCGACCGGATAGCCGGTCTTTTCCGAGACGACCGCCAGCACGGTCGAGGTCAGCGCGGAACTTGGAGCGGGGAGCGAGGAACGGGGAGTCGGGTTGAAAGTCGATGGTTGAAGGTTGAGGGGCAGAACAAGTGCGGGGACAGATGTAACAACCGGCACAGGAGGCGGCGTGACCACAGCAGGCGCGAACGGCATCGCTGCTGGTTCTTCGCTCCGCACTCCACGCTCCGCACTCCGCACTGGCTCATCCCACGTCCATGGCTCATTCACCACCGCAGGCGGGAGTGCGACCCCGGCCACTGGCCACTCCGGCGGCGCGGCAAATCCGCGAGCCCCCTGAGCCAACTCCAAATGCCGTTGTGCCAGTGACTCGAACGTCCGCAGTGCCGCTTCCTGACCTTCGAGGAACCGCTGATGAAGCCGCGCCGTTTCTTCCTGCATCCGCTGGAGTGCCCGCAGGTTTTCTTGAATCAACGCCAGCCCCTCGGCCTCGCGCGACGGCGTCATTGGAGAACGATACGTCTCGACCTCGCTGGTTCTCGACGCTCGATTCTCAACTTTCGACGGCTCATTGATGTTCGACATGCTGTACGAATCGGCTTCGAGAACGCGGCTCTTCGGGGGCACGACATGGCCCTGCGAGGGAGTGAAAGACTGAAAGTCATTCGTCGATTCGCTCGCCGTCTGTGCGGCACGAACCGAAACCTCGGGCGTATCGAACGAAGGTGTCATTGGCGGACGTGGTGGAATGGGGGTGCGAGGCTTCACGTAGTTGGCTCCACTGATCGGAATGCGCAGCCGGTGCGGGCTGCCGGTGTCTTCAGGGCCGCGACCGTGCGGATCCCATTTCGTCCAGTCGATTGAGTGCCCGGATGCTGACACCTGCACGAGGGCGCTCGCAAGATCAAACAGCCCGCCTCGTTTGCCGCTCGACGAATCGATGGCCACCGCGCGGAATTCGCGCCCCGACAGGATCGAACCGACTAACCCGGTCAACACGCCGCCGGGTCCGACTTCGACGAACGTTCGCACGCCATCCGCGTACATCTGTTCGACTTCCCGCACAAAATTGACGGGCCGAGCCAACTGAGCCGCCAGCAAATCGCGGGCAGACTGAGGATCGGACGGATACTGCGCCGCCGTCGTGTTCGCGTAGACCGGCATCTGCGACGGAGCGAACTCAATGCCATCGAGTTCCGGCCGGAACGCGCGGCTCGCACTGGCGACGAGCGGGCTGTGAAACGCCGCTGCCACCTGTAACTTCTTTCCGCGCATGTTGCGTTGAGTGAACAGAGCCGTCGCCCGGTCGATCTCCGGCAACCGTCCGGACAACACCACCTGATTCGGACTGTTGTAGTTGGCCACGACCAGATCGACGGCCAGCTCCTTGATCGCCGCCTCAACCTGCGTGAGCGGCGCGCCGATGGCCAGCATCCCGCCATCCACTTCTTGAGCTTCCGCCATCAACCGCCCGCGCAGCATCGACAACCGATAGAGTGCCGCCGGAGCGAATCGCCTCGACGCACAGAGCGCTGTCAGTTCCCCGTAACTATGTCCTGCCGCCGCCTCTGCTCGAACACCGAACTGTTCGAGTACCGCCAGCGCCCCGAGACTGATCGCGCCAATCGCAGGCTGAGCAATCTGAGTCGCCCGCAACGCGAGATCTCTCGCCACGCGCGCCTCTTCAGACCACGAGGGGGTTGGGTAGATGTAGTCGCTGAGGCGGTTGATGGTTGATGGTTGATAGTTGAGAGTTGAAGAGAAAACGGCGTTCGCTTCGGTCAGCACGTCGTTCATCGTTGGAAAACGACAGGCCAACTCGCGCAACATGCCGACGTACTGAGACCCCTGTCCGGGGAACAGGACTCCCAGCGCACCGGCCCGCGCACCGCGACCGTAGTACACACCATCGGGCGTCGACCACGAGGCTCGATCGGCGTACTTGTCGAGCATCGTCAGAGCACCTTCAACCAGCTTCGCGATGTCAGTCTTATCTCGTTCGATGACGAACAGCAGCCGATGCGGATGCTCAACGCGGAATGAGGCTCGGCTCGCATGAGCCGCTTTGCGCACGGAGGGCCAGTCCATGCCGTTACTTTTGTCCTCGCCTTTTCCGGTCCCCTCGCCCCCGTCTTCGGGGGAGAGGGTTAGGGTGAGGGGGGCTTTCGACGGCTGAGGGACTAGGGCTGAGGGGCGAGCGGAAGAAGAAGTCTGTTCGAGATTGAATGCTGGTTCACCGCTCGGCCCCCTCACCCTAGCCCTCTCCCCCGAAGACGGGGGCGAGGGGACAAGAGTGCTGCGCACGTTCGATGAGAATCCGCGCACACTCTCCGCCAACTCATTCAGCGAGAGCGCCGACAGCGCCACCACCTGCACGTCGCCGTCCCATTCGGGTTCGTCAAACGACTGCGGTGACTCTTCGAGGACGCAGTGAAAATTGCTCCCTCCAAAACCGAAGGCACTCACGGCGGCGCGGCGCGGATGGCCGACCGGCTTCACCCACGGGCGGGCCTCGGTGTTGACGTAGAACGGCGAATCATCGCCCAACAGCGCGGCGGGCGGTTGACTCACCTTGATCGTCGGCGGCAGGACCTTGTGTTGCAGAGCGAGGATCGCCTTGAGGACTCCCGCCGCGCCCGCCGCCGCCTTCGTGTGGCCGATCTGCGACTTCACCGATCCGACCGCGCACCAATTTGACTTGGGAGAGCCCTGTGTCCGCTGACCGGCGGCTTGGTAGACCTGCATCAAACCGGAGACCTCCGTCGCGTCGCCGACCTTCGTCCCCGTGCCGTGTGCTTCGACAAGCTCGATCGTGTCGGGTGAAACTCCGGAAACGCGATACGCATCTTCGAGGCAACGCACCTGCCCTTCCGACTTCGGTGCATAGACCGCGTTCCCCGCACCGTCGCTCGACGTGCCGATCCCCTTGATGACGGCATAGATTCGGTCGCCGTCTCGCTCGGCATCGGCGAGCCGCTTCAAGACGACCATTCCCACGCCCTCACCGAGAATCGTCCCGCTGGCGTCTTCCGAGAACGGCTTGGCATCACCCGACGGCGACAGCGCGGGCGTCTTGCTGAAGCACATGAACATGAAAATATCGTTGAACGTGTCGATGCCGCCGGTGACGACCATGTCACTGCGTCCGGTCCACAGTTCGAGCGCGGCCAAGTGCATCGCGCTGAGGCTGCTCGCGCAGGCCGCGTCCACGACACAGTTGGTCCCATGCAGATCGAGCCGGTTTGCGATTCGTCCCGCCACCACATTGCCGAGCAGCCCCGGAAAAGAATTCTCCTGCCACGGGACGTAACTTTCCGAGATGCGATTCACGACATCCTCGGCCACGTCAGCCGGCACGCCCGCATCCTGGAGAGCCTTCCTCCACCGAGGATGTCCCAATCGCGCCCCGAGCGGAATGACCATCTCCAATGTCCCGGTCACGCCCAGAATGCAGCCGACGCGAGACCGATCGAACTGCCTCCCCGCGCCATAGCCCGCGTGTTCGAGCGCCCGCTTCGCTCCGACCAACCCCAGCAACTGAGACGTGTCGATCGCTTCGAGGTTGTTGGGCGAGATGCCGAACTCCAACGGATCGAACGGCAGCGGCGAGAGGAATCCCCCGCGCCGGGCATACGTCATGTCGGGCGTCTTCGGGTTCGAGTCGAAGTAGTCGTCGGGGTTCCAGTGCGAGTCCGGCACTTCGGTGATCGCATCGACACCGCGCCGAATGTTCGACCAAAACTCCTCGGCATTCGCCGCCTTGGGGA
>JAYVDI010000442.1:0-1985 GCA_043749505.1 Schlesneria sp.
ATGTCGATCCGACCGACAATCAAGGCGAGGTGATCCAAATGGCTCGTGAGCGGTGCCGAGAACTGCTGCGAGCCAAGACTTCGTTCGCCTTCAACGCCACGAATCTTCTGCGTCAGACCCGACAACGATGGGTTGATCTGTTCGCCGATTACGGTTCCCGGATCGAGATGGTTTATGTGGAACCACCGTTCCCGGTCATCCTCAATCAAAACAAGCGACGAGATCGGTCAATACCCGAACAGGTGATTCGTGACTTGGCGAACAAGTCCGAGCCACCGACAAGGATGGAGTGCCACAGTCTGACGATCAGCGATGGAACAACGGCATGAACGATGAACCGAATTCTCGGCCTCGAAGACGGGCACACCGAAAAGCAGCTTCGCAAAGCGATTCTCGGCAACCTGCGCGACTCCTTCTTGGAGTTCGGCAAATGTAGCCCTCACGCTCCACGTGAGGATGGCCGAGCAACGAACCGCGCCGAATGCGCGCACGACACCAACCGTCCGCACCGCACCGTTCCCACTTCCGGCTCTCATCACGCGGAGCGGGATGGCGACTTTGGGCGGGGAGTACCCACTCACGGTCGGCAACGACACGTTCCGCATTGATCTGCTGTTCTTCCATCGTCGTCAATTCTCTCCCCTCGCCCCGGATTTACGGGGCTGTGCAGGATCAAGTTCCGAGAGATCTGAAAGTAACCCGAAGCGTGAGCGAGGGCGGACGCTTCGGGCGACGGTGATCTGAAATCGACGAGACCACGGCGCGTCCGCCCTTGCTTTTTGACGTTGCGCCTTTTGGGATTTCAGCCCCAAAGGGGCGGTGTTTTGCCAGCCCAGGGCAACGCCCTGGGTTGGCGGATTGTCGGGAATACCAAGCCCTGAAGGGACGGCACTATTCATTCGATGCACATCGGGCCGCCCCTTCAGGGCTTCATAATCTGTGACGGACGCTTACCCGGGGCGGCGCTCCCGATGGTCGCTTGCCCTGGACTAACTTAGGGCTGCCCCGTTGGGGCGTAAATCCAAAACAGCGCAACTTCAAAACTCACGCTTCGGGTTACTTGAACTCCGACGCCAACTCTCGGAAGTAGAAAATGCACAGCCCCCAAGTCCCGCTTCTACTGTGCCGCTCTCGACGAGCAACTCCGCCTGCCCCACGAGAACCCCAGCCTCGGTCTGGTCCTGTGCAAATCGGCCGACAAGGTCAAGTCCGCCTCGCCCTGACCGCCGCCGCCGTCAAGAAAACCGGCGTCGCCACCTATCAAACCGCGCTGCCCGACGAACGCCTGATCCAACGCCGACTCGAACAACTCCCCCATCCGTTGGAGACTGACGAATGACCCGACACGAACCCAAACTTGCGGTCCGCTGTCCGGCTTGTCAGGTGCCGATCTTTGGCATCGTGGACTTGATCCGCAGTCACTTGCTGTTCCGCGGCAACGTGGAGAGTGGAAGAAATGGCCGGACGACTGCCCAGGGGAGTCACGGGATGAGCTTCAGACAACCACCTCATCGACGACGCATTCTTCTGATGGCACTGCATCATCCGCTTCCAGATAAAGCTCGATGGCCTCGCGAATGTTTTGCAAGGCCTCGTCGCGCGAATCGCCCTCGGAAATACACCCCGGCAACGCCGGCACGGACACCGTGTAGCCACCCTCGTCCGATGGTTCCAGAATCACTTTCAATCGCATGCTTCCTGCTCCTTCTCGCGGTTCGGCGAACAGCACTCGGCTTCAAGACTGCCGCGACGGCGAGGGATTGTAGCCCCGCGAACGCGACGAACGAAGGTCAAGAGCCGCACTTAACAGCCTGTTGAAAAACGTAGCTTGGACGCCTCGTCCGAGCGAAAACCAATTGGAAACGGACGGACGGGGCGTCCATCCTACAGTTCTTCAACAGGCTGCTAAGGAACTGGTTCGAAACAACTTCCCGGATTGACACTGGTGATTCCGTGAGCGGCAAGGCGCTAGCCGCCGGTGTTTC
>JAYVDI010000443.1:0-3914 GCA_043749505.1 Schlesneria sp.
CCACCCGGCTCACCAAGGCTCAAAAGGACGATGACATGGCGACGGAACGTCAGCTTCAATTTCGAGTCGGTTTGCTGGTGTTGGTCTCGATCGGGATCGGCGGCTGGTTGGTCGTGCAGTTTGGCGACCTTAAGCAGTTTCTGCACAAGCGGTACGCGCTGGCGATCCACTTCGATTCCGGCTCGGGCCTTTATCCAACCGCGCCTGTCACGCTGACCGGTCTCACCATCGGAACGGTGCGCGCCGTCCAACTCGACGAGAAGCGCGGTGGTGTCGTGGCGACCATTGAAGTACGCGAAGAGATTCGCATTCCTGCCGATAGCAAGGCGATCATCATCCGCTCGATCCTGGGTGAGACCGTCGTCGAGATCACGCCGGGCCGCGAACGCCAAATTCTCAAGCCGGGTGAACGGTTCGAGGGGCAGCTTGCGGTCGATCCGTTGGAGATGGTCCAGCGCATGGAAGGACGAGCGGTCGAAGTCCTCACGGCGTTGGGTGAGACCACGCGCGAGTGGCAACTCGTGGCGAAGAACGTCAACGGTCTGATGGAGACCAATCGTGGAAACCTTGGCCAAGTCGTTGAGCGTGCCGCCGAGTCGCTGCACCAGTTCACGACGACCATGAAGCACGCGAATGAAATGCTGGCGTCAGCCAACAAAATCGTCGGCGACCCGGCGGCGCAGCAGGCTCTTCAAGAGACGCTGATCGCGATGCCGAAGCTCGTCAACGAAACGCAGCGAACCATTGCCGAGACTCGCAACGCCATCGCCTCGTCGCGCCAAGTTCTCGACAACGTGAACAAGAACCTCGTGAATCTGACTCAAGTCACCGAACCGATCGGCAAACGAGGCGATCAGATGGTGGCCAAGCTCGACAGCAGCCTGACCAACCTCGATCAACTGCTCGGAGAACTGAACCGCTTCGCCAAGCTGGTCAACACGAAGGACGGCTCACTCCAAAAGTTCGCGTCCGACCCGTCGCTCTACGACAACCTGGATCGGTCCTCGCAGTCACTGGCCGTGCTGCTAAGAAACATCGAACCGGTGCTGCGAGACATGCGCGAGTTCAGCGACAAGGTCGCCCGTAATCCCGAACTGCTCGGAGTCGGCGGGGCCGTCCGTCCCAGCGCGGGGCTGAAGGACACGGAAATCCTCACCCCCCAAAAGTCGGTCACCCGTGGGAACAACAACCCAACGCGGTAACGCGAATTGACGGGGCTTAGAACCTGTCCAAGAATTACGCCGCCGTTTGTCGCCTTTCGCTCCGCGAAAGGGCGTTCTTTCGCGGAGCGAAAGACGACATTGTTTTTGGACAGCTTCTAAGGCGATCAGCAAGGAAGCCCTTTGCTCCGTAGGATGGACGCCTCGTCCGTCCGCCGCTCGGTGACAGCACGTCCATCCTACGTTTCACTTCCGACGGCCTCACCGCGTGGCATCGACCGTCGTGCGCTGACCGAATGCTCGCTCGGCCAGTCCTCGCGCTTGGGTCGCCGACGTATCGAATGACAGCGAGAGTCTCACGCGCCAGCAACCGTCGTTCGGGGCTTGGAACTGCCAGTGCGGGATGACCGCGCAGCTTTGATGGACCAGCTCAAACCCGCTCTCGGATTGGCTGACGGTTTGAATCGGCATCGTCCAGAAGCTGGCCGGCTCGGACGAATCGAGGGCCGCGTCCACGCCGAGCCATTCATCCACGAGACCGATGCGCGACATCGGTTCCGTCTCGAGTCGCGTGTCGAGCGTTCCCAACGACTGGCCATGCTCGCCGTAGAAGTAGCGGTCATGAGGACCGGCGGGCATCGCTGCAAAGTTGAACTCGACCGCAAAATGAATCGGCAGTCCGGCGGGGAGGTTCTCCAGCAGATAGGTCACGTCCAGCGTGGCCCCTTCGCTCGCATCGAGAGCCACCGTCTTCGTCACCTTCACGGGATACGGGCCGAGGTTGCCCTCGCGCCACAGACACGCCTCGACGCGCTCGTCCGAGCGACGCAGCTTCGATTGATAGACGCCCTCAATGAAGTCACCCAAGCCACCGTGTCCGTTGACGAAGGCTTCGCGCGATAGGCCCGGTTGCAGGAAGTGATCGACCAAACTTTTGCGAGGCCAGGCGTCGTACTGCAACTTCTGATCGAGATCCGGTTGCTTGAAGCGAACGCCGCCGTTGGGATCGACTCCGCCGCCGCCATCGTGCGAAGCCTGACCGGCATGTTGGCGGATACGATCGTGATACGGCTCGGGCCGACGATTGAGGGTGGCCAGCAAATTGGTGCGGATCGCGCGGACATCCAACTCGTACAAGTGGCCACCCTTGCCGGGAGCCAAGTACGCGACGAGTCGGTCTCCCGCCAGACGAATCTCCTTCCGCGCGTCGAGATTGAAGTCGTCCGCCTTGATATCGACCCAGCGTCCACTGCGACCGGCCGCTTCCTCAAGCAACGTGTCGGCCGCGATCAGCTTCGAGTAAACGGCGTTGCGCAGATGCGGCAGATACAACCCGCCGAACGCTCCGTGCCAGTACGGGCAGTTGCATTGAGCGCGATACAACTCGCGCCGCGCTTCCTCGATGAGCGGCTTCATCCGTGGATCGACTTCGCTGGAAGAAGCGTCTTCCACCCGCTGGCTGACCTGCATCATGCGCGAGTACATCTCGTTCGCTTCGGGATACTTCACGAGGAAGTTCCGCCAGAAGCCCGCGCGGACGAATTGCTTGACGCGATGCCAGTCGTGACGTTGCTCCTGCCCGCGAATCATCTCGCGAAAGTGCGTCTGCTTCTCAGTCGGCAACGCCCACTCGGTCATCTCGCGGTAGCTGCCATCGGGGAGGTAAACACGACCCAGCGGCGACACGCGATCGACCGTCTCGGACATCGTCGTGACGTTTAGCCACTCACGGTTCTCGCGCAGCGCCGTGAAGAACCTCCGCAGCCAACCGTCTCGATAAACGAGATCCTTCGATCCCGGCCAGACCCCCAATTTCTCGCCGTCGTCGCCGAAGATCAGCACCGCATTCGGAAACCGCTCGGCGATGCTGCGGCAGTGATTGATCGTCTCATACGGATCGGCATACGGGATCAGGTAGCGCAGCCGCTCGCCCCCCGCGAAGACCTTTAGCAACCGACCGCCCTCTTCGGTGAGGTAGTAGCCGTGCAGTTCGTCGTCATGCAGTCCCGCATTGCGAAAGTGAGTGTCGTCAAGCAGCGTGTACTCGATCCCCGCTTCGGCGATGTCACCGGCGAACGACTGCTCCCAGACTCGTTCGGGAACCCACATGCCGCGCACGCGCGTCGCGAAGGTCTGTTCGAGATGTCGCTTGTACGCCTTCATCTGACCGAGCCGATCGCGACGGGGGATCGACGCGAGAATCGGCTCATAGTACGGGCCACCGAGTAGCTCGATCTGCCCGCGCGCCACCAGTCCCCGCACGCGGTCGATGTATTCGGGATGCCGCTCCGTCAGCCATTCCAGCAGGCTGCCCGAGATGTGCAGCACAACGGGGACTTCGGGGAACTCATCCAGCAGTTCGAGGAACGGGGCATAGCTGTCGCAATACGCGGCCTCGAACACGCCATCGAAATTGCCGATTGGCTGGTGGTTGTGCAGCGTGAGAATCAGTCGAACAGAACCAGTCATTGCCGGGGCATCCTTGTCTCGACGCGCGGAGCACTTCGCGGGTTGAGGTTGTCTATATCAGGTCAGGGGTCACACCAACCCGAAGCGTGAGCGAGGAGTGGCTGTTCCTCTCCGTTCCTCGCTCACGCTTCGGGTTGGTGTGAGAGCGCGTCGTGCCAGTCCGCACAATCGTCATTTTGCCGCTCGACCTGCAACCAAACTCGGTCGGGTCGCAAGGTCCATGACGACCGGGCAAGCTGGCGAAGAAGTACTGGCTGCGTCGTTTAACCGCGTGGGCAACGCCCC
>JAYVDI010000444.1:0-10393 GCA_043749505.1 Schlesneria sp.
CGGATGCTGCCAGCGTAGGTTCGGATGCTGGCAGCATCCGCCACGAGGGAACACTTCTTGATGTCACGCGGAGCGTGACGGCTACGTTCGGCGTCGAACTGACGCTCAACGAAGACCGCAACTACAGCATCGTGGCCGACGCCGAGGATGGGACTCGGTTGCCGGAGAACAAGTTCCGCATTCGTGTCCGTCAGGATCAGCCGCCTCAGGTATCGTTTGAATCGCCTGACGATGCGATTGAGGTTCACACGCTGGCCGAGTTGCCGATGCGCGTCCGTCTGCGGGACGACTACGGTCTGTCGAAAGCGGGGGTTGTTTTTCAGATCAACAACGAACAGGAGGTTCCGCTGATTGCGCAGGACTTCGCGGCAGTCGTCGCGGCGGCGAATGAAGTCGCGACCACAGGAAAGGTCTCGCCCACGACGCAGGCGGCGCTGGAGAAGGTGCTCCCGCTGGAGTACTTCGAGCTGACTCAGAAGGACAGCGTGATGTACTTCGCGTTCGCCGAGGACAACCGGCCAGATCAGCCTCAGCGGACCGAGACCGAGATGCGGTTTATCGATATCCGCCCGTTCAAGCGGACGTACCAAGTTGTCGATCCCGACCCGATGCCCGGCATGGGTGGCGGGAGTGGTCTTAAGACGCTGTCAGAATTGATCCAGCGGCAGCGTCATGCGCTCAACGGCACGATGCGGATCGAAAAGCGAGCCGCCTATGGACAGACGCCGGATGCCTCGACGCTCGACCAACTGATGACGTTTGAGAAGGACTTGGCCGGGAGCGTGCGCGAGACGGCTGAAGGATTGGTCGCCCGCGGATTTGATGATGTCGAGCTGTTCTATCAGGCGGAGACGGCGATGCTCGCGGCGGTCGATTCGCTGTCGGTTGGCAAGTGGGAGAACGCGACGCTCCAGATGAAGGACGCACTCAAGGCCCTCATCGAGGCCCGAGAAAATTTGCAAATTCAAATCATGAAGAACCCAGACCCCGCCCGACTCGCCGCGCTGAGGCAGTTCGACCGGTTGCAGGCTCAGAAGCTGCGACGGCCGAAGACCGACAAGGAGGAGGCTCGCGAGTTGATCCGGCGGTTGGAGGAATTGATCGGCCAGGAAGCATCGGTCGTCAGCGGGTTGGAAGAAGAAATGGAAGAACCAAGAGCCAAGAACCAAAGGAAGAGAATCCGGAACCGCAGAAGTCAGAGGTCAGCGATCAGAAGTTGGAAAAAGCAGAGGACAAGTAACCCGCAGTGTGAGTTTTGAAGTTGCGCTCTTTTTGGATTTCCGCCCCAACGGGGCAGCCCTAAGTTAAACGCATGAGTAGTGCCGCCCCTTCAGGGCTTGAGATTCATGGAAACCGCCAACCCAGGGCGTTGCCCTGGGCTGGCATAACACCGCCCCTTTGGGGCTGAAATCCTCAATCTCGCAGCTTCACATAGCGTGAGCGAGGGCGAATGTCGTTGAGTGTGGGAGAGTCTTCGACGTTCGCCCTCGCTCACACTGCGGATTGGTAAGGAAAAGGAAAACAAAATCATGACCACGTTTTCTCGACAGTTCGCCACTGAGTTCGCGCTGGTCGCCATGCAGGCTGGGATTGGTTCGGCTCAGGACGAAGCGAAGCCCGATGCGGTGGAACCGGTGCAGGCTGCGAAGCCGACTCGCGCTGAGTTGCGGGACAAGCAGCTTGATGTGTCGCTGGAGGCTCGCGATATCGAACGCATCTTGGGCAAACTCAAGAAGGCGTCTGAGCTGTCAAAGCAGCGGATCACGGAAGCGGCCAAGGTGGCGGAGTCGGCTTCCATGTCGCTCGACAAGGGGGACTCAAAGGCCGCGCGGGCGGAGGCTCAGCAGACGGCGGAGATGTTCAAGGAGATTGCCAAGCAACTGGAGGCATTGCTCAAGGAAGAGGCTCCGCAACGGATTGCTGAGGCGCGGCAGATGGCTCAGCAACTCGCGAAGGCCGAGAAGGAGTTTGCCGAGAAGTTTCAGGGGGCACTCAATCCGACCCAGGCCACATCGGGAAAGGGAAAGATCGATCCAAAATCGCAGGTCCAGCCGTTGACCGACCCAGACGGCAAGAAGATGCAAGGAAGTCAGGGGAAGGCTCAGAAGGGGGGCGGCGGGAAGAACGGAAAGAAGAACGAGGACGACAAGAATGCAGAGAAGAAAGACCCAGACGGCAAGACCGGGGATGACAAGAACGGCGAGAAGCCGAAGCCGAAAACAGGGGACGCCGATCAACCCCGCGACAAGGGAACTGAGCCTCGCAAAGACGGCAAGAACGGCGGCGATAAGCCGATGCCGGATGGTCAAGGTGGCGGGAAGCCTGATGACAAAAACAAAGGGGACGAACAGAAGCTCGGTCCCGGCAACACGCCCGACGACTCGAAAGAGGACGGCAAGGACGGTGACAAGAAGAAGCCGGCAGGTGGCTCCGGCAAGGAGCCCGGTGACAAGCCGAACGGTGGCGGCGCGGGCAAGGGCAAAGACGAAGCGAAGGACGGCGATGAGCAGAAGCCGGGCGGGAGTGATTCTGCCAAGAATGAGAAGGGTGAGAAGAAACCGGGCGAGGACCAAGACGGCTCGGGCGGAGACAAGCCGAACGACAAGCAGCGTGATGCTTCCGGCGGCGGCTCCGGCAAGGATCAAATGAAAGACAAAGATCGCCACGGTGGCGACGGGGCTGCTCTGACACCCGAGCAGCTTCGCGAGATGGTCGCCGATCGCGCCGACAAGATGGCCGAGTCAGGCAGGACATTGCAGGATGTGCTGAACGAGATCGCAAAATCGAGCGACCCGAACGACAAGGACGCGGTCGCCAAGATTCAAGCGGTGATGAAGGAGATCGACATCAACAAGATCGTCGCCGAGATGAGCCAGGTCTCCAACATGATCCGCTCCAAACAGGATGACGATGCGAAACTGTCGAGCCTCGATGTTTCCGAGCGGTTGGAAATCATGGCCCAACGTTTGGATGCAGCTTATCGCGGGATCGTCGCACCGCAGGACGAGGAGTTGCGGAAACTCGAACAGGCATTGGCAGACCTGCGCGAGCAATTGGAAAAGCTCGAAACGCCGTCACAGGTGGCCGCGTGGCATCGCGAAGCCCGCGAGCTGTTGGACAAACTCGACAAGCTCGGCGTGAATCTAAAGGCTCGCGAAGAACTCGAACTCGAAATGAAAAGGTCGGGTTTTGGAGTCGGAGTCGATCGGGCCAAGCGAACGTTGGACTGGAGCTTGGTCGATGGTCGTTACGACGCGCCGGCGACCTACACCCACGCTCTGGTTCATTTGCAGGAAGACATCCAGGAACGCATCCAAACGCTGATTCTCGGCGACCTCGGCAACGTCTCTGACGAAGCGACGCCGCCGAAGTACCAAGAGTTTGTCGAGCGGTACTACGAAGTCTTGTCGCGACAGGGAGGAAAGGCCGGGAAATCCGAGAACTCGACATCACGTGGCCAACAACAAACACCCGTGGGGAAACCATGACAACGTCATTGATTTTTTGCCTCGCTCTGCTGGGCCAAGCAGGTGACACGCCAAAGTTGGATGAGAAGCAACTCGTCAAGCTGCTGGAGCCGTACTACCAAGAGCAGGCAGTGGAGTATGAGTTCTTTCTCGACGAGGCTCGGCAACAGAAGTGTGAGCTTGTCGAGAAGCCCGTCATGCGCTGGACGGCGGATGGGAATTCCGGAGCCGTGTGGGTGTGGACTCGGCAGGGACGAGCGGAAGTTATCGGGTGCCTCGGTGCGTATGTGAATCCGTCCGGTAAGCTCGAAGGTTTTCATGAGTTTCATGCGCTGACACTGAAGCCGTTGCAAAAGGTGGGGATCGGAACGGTTCGTTCGTGGTAGTCGCAGAAGCCGGGTGTCGAACCGAAGCGGCTGGCCAGCGCCGATGAACCTGCCGCGACCGACAAGCTGCGTCTGATTCAGATGCGGAACCTCGCGCGTGAGTTCACGGCGCAGATGCGGTCCGGCAAAAATACTCACACGCTGCGGCTGACTCCCACTCCGCTGTTTCGATTTCAGAGTACGAACCTGGATGTCCTCGACGGGGCGCTCTTCAGCTTTCTGTGGGACAACGGCACCGATCCGGAGGTTCTGCTGCTGCTGGAAGCCCTGAAGACGGCGGAGGGTCCGCGCTGGCACTTCACCCCGGTGCGGTTCACTTGGCGCGAAGTCTGGTTGACTCGCGACGACAAGGAATTGTGGCGTGTCTCCGAACACAACGAGTTTTGGACCTCACAAGCCTCGCGCATTCTGCGGGATCACTATGTGACCTGCGCGACGGGCGTGCTCGATCTCGAAGCCATCAAGGCGGTGATTGAGCCGGACCCAACCACAACGAAGTCGCGATCTCAGGAGAAATCGAAATGAGGAATCTTCTTCGCGGAGGAATCGGATTGGTCTTCGCCGTGGTGGTCGGTGTCGCACTGAGTGATGAGAAAGCCGACGAAGCCTATCGCGCCTCGCAACTCAGTCGGATGAAGAGCATCGCCGAGAAATTTGAAGTCGAGGCCGCGCTAGGGGCGAAGCCCGTGATGGCGAAGCTCAATTCAAATCCGCTGTTGAAATACAACGATTCGACGCGGCGGAATCATGAATCGACGCTGTGGCTGTGGACCGAGCGTGAGCTTCCCCGTGCGTTGATGGCGGTCGAGTTCTATCCGAACGATCCGGGCGGTCCGCGTTGGCTGTTTGAAATTGTCTCGCTGTCGAACTCCAAAATCGGCGTGGCTCGCGGCGGCGATTGGAAGTGGCAGGCCAAACAGCCGGGCGTGATCCGGAAACCTGTTCCCGGAGATTTGAAGCCGGGCGAGAAACCGGCGCAGCGGCTCGCACAGGCTCGGCAAATTCGCCAGCGGTTCGCGGCACACGAGAAAGAGGGCCTCGGCGGTCGGGTCGAATTGCGGCCGTTGTCCACTCCGCTTTATCGCTACGCCGACGAAGCTACCGGCGTGATCGACGGGGCGGTCTTTGCCTTCGCGAACGGCACGAACCCGGAAGTGTTGTTGTTGCTGGAGGCTCAACGTGACGCCACGACGAAGGACGCCATCTGGACCTACGGCTTGGCTCAGATGACCGGTGCCGAAATTTATGCCAGCCTCGACGAGCGAGAAGTGTGGAGTCAAAAGGAGGCCGATCCTCCTGCGATTCGAGACTCGTATGTGAATGGGTGGCTGAAGGACGAAGAAAAATCGACGACTGCGAAATGATCTCATGCTTCTGACCTCTGACTATTGAACTCACACCATGTTGGCATCATTTCAATTTCTCTCGCCGCTGACTGCCGCCGTTTTTGGAGCGGTCGCGGTGGGTTTGTTGGTTGGGTTTGGAGTGCTCCGCTGGCTGGGTGGACCACCGGCGGCGGTGGCTCGGCGGTGGGGACTGTTTGGGTTGAGGGCGGCAGCAGTCGGGACGTTGCTGCTCATCCTGCTCAATCCGTCGGATGTCTCGCAGACGCCGGGGCCGATTGATCGGCCGGATATTTTTTATCTGCTCGATTCGTCGCAAAGCATGGCGGTGGGAGATCAAGAGACTCGGTTTGAACACGCCACTCGGTTGATGCGCGAGGCGGATCAGGCGACGCGCGATAAGGGGCATGCGCTGGTGAAGCTGTTCCGGTTTGGGCATCGGTTGGCGGCAGTGGAGCAAGGGGCGGGGGGCAGGAGTCAGGAGACAGGAGTCGGGGAAGAAGAAGGCTGATGCGATGCGCGGGTTGAACAGTTCGACTTCGTTGAGTCTGACTGCGGTGGCTCAGGCGGCGGAGTCGACATCGACTGTGGCAGGCTCGTCGAAGGTCAAACAGAAATTGCTCGCGCCGACGGATTCGGACACGCAGTTGCTCACGGCATTGCGGCAGGTGCCGAGTCGATTCGGGCGGCGGCCACCGGCGGGGATTGTGTTGTTTTCGGATGGGCGGGCGCGGGATGAATCGGGTGTTGAGCAACTGGCCGCTCAGTTCGCGAAGTTGAATGTGCCGGTGCATGTCGTGCCGGTTGGAGACACGGCAAAGGGGGGCGATGTCGCGATCGTCGCGTGCGTTGTGCCGCCTCGCGCACAGCGATTTGCCGAGGTCGAGGTACAGGTCTTCCTGAGAAGCTACGGTTACGACGGGCGTCGCTGCGAAGTGTCGCTCATCGCGCCGAGCCATGTAGAGGGGGAGGCCGATCGCAATCTGGCTCCCCCGGTGCCGGTCACATTGCATGACGGGTTTCAGTCGATTGGCTTGTCGTTTCGCACTGACGCGAAGACTCGCAAGTTGCAGGTCAACGTGTCGGCGTTACCGGATGAGGTTTCGACGACGAACAACTCGTTCAAAGCCGAGGTTCAGATCGATCGCACGAAGATTCGCGTGTTGTATGTCGAAGGGAGTTCGCAGCCGTTGCAGCCGGTTCAAACCGGAACCCGCTATGAAGTCCGCGGCCCGTACTCCGACTTGCAGAGGGCGCTGACCGAGGACGAGGATATCGAGTGCGTCGTACTGCACACGCCGAATGGTCGCGGGCGTGTGGCGCGCGTGACGGACGGCAGCGCGGTGACAGGGCGAGGGTTTCCTGAGACGGTCGCCGAACTCTCCGCGTTCGATGCGATCATCCTCAGCGATGTCGCGGCGGATGCGTTCACCGAACAGCAGCTGGGTTGGTTGGAAAAGTGGGTCGGTCAACGTGGCGGCGGCCTGCTGATGGTTGGCGGCCAGCGCAGTTTTCGAGCGGGAGGCTGGGACGACACGCCGCTCGCCGCAATGCTGCCGATTGAGATGCGCGGCGAAAACGATTGGCTTCCCGGTACGCAGGTCAGCGTGCTGGCCGAACCGCAGGCAATGTCGCATCCGCTGTGGACGATCGTCACCGACGAGCGACAGAACCGCGATATCGTCAGCCAGTTCCCATCCTTCTTCGGCGCGAACCGCTGGTCCGGCGTGAAACCGAATCTGACGCGCGTGCTCGCGATGTCAAACCTCGCGGCGGCTGACATCCCCACCGGAACCGCGACTCCCGTTGCCCCGACACCCGCTAAACCACCGAGCTTCTTTGATTCGCTGCAAAAGAACCTGACGGGGAAGAAGCCAACTGGGGCTACCGCGTCTAAACCGTCTGGTGAGGCGGAGGGCGCTAGCCCCCGGTTGGGTAACGAAGAAAAGGACCGGGGGCTAGCGCCCTCCGGCTCATCAAACGCAAAGCTCGATGCCACCGCAGTGAACCAACCGGCGATCGTCGCGGGGCAATACGGTCGCGGCCGTACGATGGCGATGGCGATGCCGATCACGCCGCCGTGGGCCAACGACCTGCTGACCAAGTGGGGTGGCGACACGAAGTACTACGGCAAGTTCTGGCGGAACGCGGTCTATTGGCTGACCGAAAGTTCGTCAATCGGCCGCCGTCGCCTCGTGGTCACCGCCGACAAGAAGTTCTATCGTCCCGGCGAAACGATCTCGTTGACGGCGGCCGCGTTCGATGAGGCTGCGAATCAAACCGGCTCCTACAAAATCACGTCGATGATCGAACCGCAGACCTCGCTGAATGATCTCGAATCGAATTACTCACCCATCCGCTGGCCCGATGGCAAGCCACGCGAAAGTGGTGAGTCCGGCCCGTTCATTGCGTGGGGAGAAGAGTTCGACCTGCCTCGCACTAACGCCGCGAGCGGCAAGCCCGCGTTCGCGCTCGAGATGCCGATCGCGGATGCGCTGACCGTTGGCTCGGCCAGCCAATCGCTGCGTATCGAACTGACCGCGATGGAAGAGTTCACTCAAGTCGATAGCACGTCGCTCGACATCCAAATCCTGCATGACCCGTTTGAGCAACAGAACCCGTTCCCGAATCACGACCTGCTGGCGTCGATCGCGAAACACTCCGGCGGCCGAGTCATCAACGACTCAATGCAACTGGCCGAGGTGTTGCGCGACGTGCCAATGAAAGTCGGTTCCCCGATCGTGAAGAAGACACCGCTCTGGAGCACCTGGTGGCTGTGGACTTGGCTGCTGGGCCTGCTCAGCGTCGAGTGGATTTGGCGGCGACTCGTGGGGCTGGCATAACTCACCCGAAGCGTCAGTGAAGGCGAGCGCCGTACCAATTCGACTCTGGCGAGAATTTTCCGGGATGAGATCGGTGGGGAATTTTCTCACAACAATGCTTCTGCAAGGACAGTGATCCTCATGAATTCTCTGTGCCGTTGGATGACGCTTGTCATCGCCACGTTTTTGGTGAGCTGTCTGACTTTGCCCGCTCAAGACAAACCGGTTGCGCCGGTGACGGAGTCCGAGGAGGTGAAACACTCCCGCGAGGAGTTGCAATTTTGCCTGGACCATGTCGCACCGATGAAACTTCAATTCGCGAAGACAGGCGTGGAGATCGAGCGGGTGGCGAATCCCGTCTTGAGATTCGGTGCGCCGATTTTCGGGAACCATCACGGGACGTTGTGGGTGTGGGGCCAGCGCGGGCGGCCGGTCGCGGTGTTGGAGATGTGCCAGCAAATGAACGACGGCCTCTGGCATCAGGCCTGTCACACCACGACCGATCTTCCCATCAAGTTGACCATGCCCGACGGACAAACCTGGACGCCGAAGTCGAACAATCTGAAGTTCCAGCCGCTGCCCGGTGCTCCGGTTCCCGCCGACACGCCAACCGCGCGGCTGCGGCAGATGAAAGCGTTCGTGCAGAAGTTTTCGGCTCACCAACTTTGGACGTGGGAGCTTGGCGACGGTTCGCGGCACGAGTTGCGGATGCTCCCCACCCCCGTCCATCGCTACGAGGACCGCGAACAACACCTGATCGACGGTGCGCTTTTCATCGTCGCTCAGGGAACGAATCCGGAAGCGACGTTGTTTCTGGAAGCGGCGCAGCCGGATGAATCGGCCAAGCCGTTCTGGCAATTTGGCGTCGGCCAGACCTCCCTGGCGGAGAACGTCGTGTTCTATGAGGACCATGAGATCCATCACGGTCGCGCCGCGAACCACGCTGAGGCCGCCGTCGGCACGAGTTCCTATTGGCGGTCGTTTGCGAAGGTCAATGACGACAAACTAACAGGAGGGCCAGTGATGTCTCGCTTTCATCGACGGTTCGCGCTGGCACTCACGTTGAGCCTGACTTGTCCATCAACTCGCGGGGCGTTGTCCACGCAAGTAAAAGAGGACATCCATGACATCTGCGGCCCGGATGGTCTTCTGATCGGACCGTGTTCCTAAAAGGATCGACTATGACGCGCACGAGTTTTTGGTGTTGCTTCTCGCTGATGATGACATCGTTGGCGTTCGCGCAAGACGATGACGACGAATTGCCGCCCGGATTGCTGGCGACGTATTCGACGAAGAGCCACTCGGTGCAGCGCGTCGAGCCGGATATTGCGTTCGTGTGGGATCAGGCCGCGCCCGACGAGCGGCTCACCGCCGGGCCGTTCACCGCGAAGTGGACCGGGCGCATCCTGCTGCGTGGTGAAGGCCGCACGCGCTGGCACGCTTTCGTGCAAGGCAAGGTTGAGGTGCGCATCGACGATAAGGTTGTCGTGAGTGGTGAAACGGAGAAGACCGCGTGGGTGAGTGGCGACGAGTTCGATCCCGGCTTCGGCGAGAAGCCGTTCGCGGTGACGTTCACTCGCACGCAAGACGCCGCACAACTCAGACTCTTCTGGTCGTCGAACGAGTTCCCGCTTGAACCGCTGCCGTACCACATCCTGTTCCACGAACCATCCGCACCCGAGGTCGCACACGCCGCGCAAGGTCGCGTATTGTTTGAAGCTCATCGCTGTGCGAACTGCCATCGGGAGGGCGAGGCTCCCGCCGAGCCGCGAGCAACGAGTGACGAACAAAGACGGCTCGGCGCGAGCCTCGCCCTCCCAGCTCCCTCGCTCAAGCATGTTGGCCAGGGGACGAACCGGGAATGGCTGGTCGAGAAAGTGATGGGGGTTCATTCAAAGCGGGAAGAGACAGCAGAAGAGAAGACCCCTCACCCTAACCCTCTCCCCGCAAAGCCGTGGCGATGGGACGAGGGCAAGATGCCGCATTTCGGTTTCACGCGCGATGAGGCCGAGGCGGTCGTGGCCGCCCTGATCGAACAGGCCAAGCCAGTCCAACTCGATGCGCCTCCGAAGCTCAAGGGCGCGGAACGTGACAAGGATTTGCAGGCCGGCCAGACGTTGATCCGGTCCGTCGGCTGTCTGGCTTGCCACACGCAGGGCAAGCTCGGTGAAGCCACGCCGTTTGGTGGAGGGTCGCTGAATGCGATCGGCCAGCGACGGCAAGCCGATTGGCTGGCGACGTGGCTGGCCAAGCCGACGCAACTCAACGAACACGCACGGATGCCGGTCGTCTCGCTGAACGACAAGGAGCGGGCGCAGATCGTGTTGGCTCTTCTGGTCCCCTCTCCCCCGTCTTCGGGGGAGAGGGCTAGGGTG
>JAYVDI010000445.1:0-19601 GCA_043749505.1 Schlesneria sp.
CTCCGCGTGATGAGCCTTATCACAAGTAGACGCCCGATCCCAAAATGCTCATCACGCGGAGCGATGATGGCGACTTTGATCTGAGGTGGAGCCTCGCTGGAATCTTCGAGTCACGGAGTGACTCGCCTACTTTCCTCAGCTCGCGGGCCTGTACTCACTGGTCCAAGCCAGCCAGTTCCTCGCGCAGGCGGGCCAAGATGCGGCTGCGAGTGAGATAGACCGCATTGACCGTCACGCCGAATTCGCGTGCCACTTCCGCGCCGGGACGGCCCGCGATCACCACCTGCTGAAATATCCGCCAAGTTGTCTCGGGAAAGTCGGTCTGCACGATCTGCACGATGCGACTCAGCAGGTAGCGGCGATACTCGGCTTCGGTGGCTTCCAAGATGGAATCGGGAGTGCTGAACTTTTCCGAGGACTCCAACTCTTCCAGCAGCAATCCCCTTCGCGATTGCCGCTGCTGCCAAGCCACGGTTGAGTGACGAAAGACGGTCCACAACCACGCTCGAAAGCTGCGAGACGGGTCGTACCGGAACTCGGGCAGCTTTTGAATCAGCACGACGAACAGTTCTTGAAGCAGATCCTCGATCGAACTGTCGCTCACGCCAAACCGCATCGCCCACCGTCTGAGCAGGGGAGTGAAGAGACGAACGAATCGCTCCCAATCGCCGGAAGCCGGTTCCTCGCACAGGCGGTGAAGTAGCGTGGCGGGAGTGTCGTGCATGGAACAGATCGCCAATGTTGTCGTGGGAACCCGAGCCGTCGATTCCAAGTAGCTGCGGCTTGGAATCGACGGCGAAATCCGGACGGGCAGGAGTGCCCATCCTACGGACGGGCGGCTATGGCCCTTCCACCGTGATGGCCATCACGACGGGTGATGTCACGTCGTTGCCTTTGATGAGTTCGATGGTCTCGATCTTGTCGGAGCGTTTCGGCGTGATAGCGAAGTAGCGAATTTGTTGGCCTCGCAGGGCGTAGGCGAACTTGCTGCCAGGAACGTCTCGACGACCGAGGTAGTCGCCCCAGACCTCTCCGTTCTTCGTGATGTGGTCCTCGGCTTGGCCATCGGCGTACTTCAGACGGACGGTCAGCGTAGGCGTACCAGCCGGTGAGGCGGGGAAGCCCCAGCCGCTGATGCCTCCCAGGAAATGGATCGACTTCGCGGGAGCGTTGCAGGGCAAAGAAACACTCTTCGGCATGCGCGGCGGTTTGTCGCCGTTGTCACCGTGCAGCATGATCGCATTGGCGATGCGGTCTCCTTGCGGGTCAATCAGGACGAACGGCACATCCTGGAAAATCTTCGGAGACCAATCGGGAAAGATCAGCTTCTGCTCGTCGTGGTTGCCGTCGTGGAACATCTCTTTCGTGGTGACGATCGTCGCGGCCTTGGCGAGCGGGATCGGCAGGTACTTGCCGCGTTGAGTGAGGAACTCCAGCAGGTTGGCGATTTCGTCGGGCTTCACCTGTTTCTCAAAGCCTTCAGGCATGAGGGACTTGGTGGACGCGATCAACTCGTCAATGTCATCGCGCTGAATCGCATGCTTCTTCCCTTCGGCATCGAAGATTTCAATAGCCGTCTTCGATTCCGAAGCGAGCAGCCCGTTCATGGTCCGTCCGTCGGCGAGGGCCACCGTGTAGACGCGGTAATTTCCCTCAACGCTGCGACTGGGGTCGATGATGTGTGTGAGCAGTTCCTTCTTCGGGTGGACGGCCATGCCGGTCAGGTCGGGACCGATCTTGGTTCCCACACCGCTGTGCGTGTGACACTTCGCGCACTGCTTCTTGAAGATCTCCTTACCTGCGACAGCATCAGCCATCCGCTCGGTGAGGGGCATCAGTTCATCAAGCACCTTCTGGCGGTTGGCGTCGGGCAGGCCGCCTCCACGCGACAGAATCTTCTTCGCGCGATCGGCCAGCTTTTTACTGGGGTGAGCCGTCAAACTTTGCTTCTGGTCGAGCGACAGTTCGCCGAACTGGATGGCTCCCTTGTCGAGGGCTGTCAGCAGCGCTTCGCTCCAATCGGCACGGCTGAGCAGGACGCGAATGGCCGACGGGCGAATGGACGGCGTGAGGGCACCGAGTCCCTCAATCACACTCGCGCCGACTTCGGGCGACTCGCTGCGACCGATTGCTTCGACGATGCCTCGGCCCAGCTCGGGTGAACTGCGGGGCGTGATGATCGCCAGCACGTCCTTCGCGGCGGCGGCATCAAGGCGGCGGAAGTCGATCAACTGGCGAGCCGCATCAATCCGCGCGGCCTCAGTTTGTTTGTCGTCCTTCGCGACGACGAGGAACGATGACGCGATCTCGGCTCCGTACTGCTCCAACTTTTTGCTGCCAAGCCGTGTGGCGAACGTGGCCAGCGGGCCGCGTGTGGCGGGAGGCAACTTCTTGAGCAACTCGACCAGGCCCTCTTCGGCCTTGTCGTCGAGTGTCGCGGACTTTCCCTTCGGCCAGCCTTTGGCCAGCCCGGTGATGACGGCCATCGTCACATCGTCCTTCGCGCCGCCGAGCAACGGTAGGAGCGACGCGATCGTTTCGGTCGGTGCCCCGCGCGAGTAATGCTCGGCGACGATGAGCAGTACGTCGGCGGGAGGACTTTGGAGTTTCTCATCCTTGCTCGTCAGCACACCCTTCAGGAACGCCGCGTCATGCTTGGCGGCGGCGGATGTCGCGGCATCTTTGAGCCAGCGGTCTTCCGCCACTTCGCGCGAACCCAATGCCTCGCGCACGGCGGTCGCGGCTTCGAGCGATGGCGGCAGGTCGGCCAGAGTCAGCAGTGCGGCGAGTCGTACCTGTGGGTTCTTGTCGCGCAACACAGCGCTTTGCACGATCGGCAGGATGACCTCTTCGTTACGCGGCAACACGAGCAGTGCGTTGCGTCGCACCCCGGCCGAAGGATGCCGCAGCGCCCCGATGACCGCCTTCAGTGCATCGCGGTTCTGTCCATCAAGTGCCCCGCGCCCATGCAGCGCCCACAGCGCGTGATTGATGTCGGTGGCGAGACCGATCTCGTCCATCGACTGCTCTTTCACCATCTCGATCAGGGACTGCACGACATCCGCCTGCCGTCGCTCCAACATCAGCCGCTGCGCGTGACGACGCCAGAAGAAGTTCGAGTCGTGCAGCGCGGCGAGCAGTTGTTCACTGCCAGCCTTCGACAGATCGAGTGACTTGCCCGCCATCATCTGGCCATCTTCGGAGGCAGGTTGATTGTTGAGGGCGGAAGGTTGAGCGGCCGGGGAAGAATCGACCCCCTTGCCCGTGTAGACGAGCCGATAGATGCGACCGCGTTTTTTGTCTCGCAGTTCGGACTCGTAGGCTTGTCCCTTGCCGGTCTTGAAGCCGGCGGGAGTCGGGTTGTGCTGGATGATGAAGTTGTACCAGTCGATGATCCACACATTCCCGTCGGGTCCGACTTCGGCCATAATCGGCCCGGACCATTCATCGTTGCTGGCCAGCAGATTCCATGAGTTCTTCGAACGGAAGCCCGCTCCGTCCTCGCGAATGACAAACGTGGCGATCAGGTGGCCGGTCGCCTCGGTGACGAAGGCGGTGCGGTTCCAGTACTCCTTCGGATAGTTGCGGGCCGTATAGAGAGCGTGCCCCGCCGCCGCCGTGAAGCCACCGTGATGGTCCACCTGACGCACCTTGTTCTCGTCAAACGGTTCAAACTTGTTGCTGTCGGCGATCCCGCCCAACACGCTGGACGACCAGCCTCGCACCGACTCGTAGTAGTGATTCGGGATCGGCATGAACTCGGACGGATTGCCGTTGGCGGTCGAGCCGAAGACAAGGCCCTCCTCGCTCAGGCCCAGTCCCCATGTGTTGTTGTTCGTCGAACGGAGGAACTCCAGTTCGTTGATCGCGGTTTGATCCCCTTCGCCCGTGACCTTGAACCGGAAGAAGCCTTGTCGGAACGGTGTTGCCTCTTTGCCATCAGTCAGCACCGGACGCGAGTCGTTGTAACCCTGCATCGCGTAGTACCAGTTATCGAGACCGTATTGGAAGTTGCTGACTTCGCCATGCGTGTCCCTCATGCCCCAGCCGGTGACAAGCACTTTCTTGAGATCGGCCTTGCCGTCGCCATCGGTGTCTTTGAGGTAGATCGTCTCGGTCCCATCCTGCACGATTGCGCCGCCGCGATAGAACGTGATGGCCGTTGGGATACTGAGCTTCTCGGCGAAGACCGTGAATTTGTCGGCGACCCAATCGCCGTTGGTGTCCTCGCAAATGCGAATGCGGTCGCGCCCTTCGCCCTTGGGCTGGAGTTCGTTCGGATAATCCAACGTCTCGCAAATCCAGAGGCGTCCCCGCTCGTCCCAATTCATGGCGATCGGCTTGCCTTCAAAATTCTTCTCGGACGCGAACAGCTTCACTTCGAAGCCGACCGGCGTGACGAAGTGCTTCATGGACTCTTCGGGCGACGCGGGGAGTTGCATCTTCCGCTTGCCGTGCTCCATCGTCCCCCAGTTCTTGCCAGGCGGATAGAACGGCACGCCGTCGGTCTCGATGTACTCGAAGGGCTTGAGGTCTTTGGCGAGCTTCGTGATTTCAGGCTTGTCCGAGAACGAACCCGCCGCACTCGGGTCTTGTTCGCAGGCGTAACGAATGCCGCGCTCGACAAGGTTGTGAAAGCCGGGGTTCGAGAACGTCCGGGCATCGTGACCCCAAGCCGTATAAAAGACGCGGCCCTTCCCGTGATTTCTCACCCACGTCCAAGGCTCCTGCCCGTCCCCTTCCGCCCGCGTCTCCAAGACCGTGCGATCTTTCTCGTTGTGCTTCGAGTGAACATAAGTCTCGTCCCAACTCTCGAAGCCCTTGAAGCCCTGCATGACGGGATGCTCGGGCAGAGCGATTGTCGTCCGAAACGTGCCTGTTCCGTGACGCAGGAACTGCGCCCCGATTAACGCGACCACCTCGTCGTTGTTTCGGAAGCAGTAGCTCGCACAGTGCAGAGGAATGAATCCCTTGCCCGAGGCCACGTAGTTCAGCAACGTTTGGGCTTGGTCGTCTTCAATCTTGTCGATGTTGGCGTAGACGACCAGCCCGTCATACGACTTGAGAGTCGCGGCATTCAAGTCGCCCATGACATCCGAATACGTAAGCTCAATCCCCCGCTTCTTCATCACGGGCTGAAGCTGTTTGAATCGCACCGCCGGCTGGTGGTGGCCGTTGTCTCCCAGATAGAGCAACTTCAACTTGGCAGGCATCTCCGCCGCCGAGGCACTTGTGGCGACAAGGCAGGACAACAACAAAGTGGCAAGGAGTCGAAGACGTTCGGGCATGGCATGCTTTCAACAGGCAAGGGCAGGTAATTGGTGTACCGGGAGGCACGGTTTCGGAGAGACGCAATCTTCAGCGGCGACTATCATCGCCGCGACTCCATCCCATTCCGGGTGAGATTCATTCCCCCCCAAATCAGCGTCGAACAGTGTGGCCGAGAAGGCTTCCCGCGTCTACGAAGAGCGGCTGAACTCTCAATATCAATTCGCTCATCATCTCGCATCCATCTCATAAGGTCTGATTGTGGAGCATGGTGTCCGAAAGCCCGTGGTCTCGCTCGCCCCTTCCCGGCCCATGTTGGTCGTGATTCATGATTTTTCGCCGGTGTTTCTGCGGGAACTGAGCACGATCGTCGAGACGCTGATGCCGATCGTGGGGCAGCAGCTTTCGGCGGCGGTTGTCCCGCGTTGGCGGGGGAACTTGGTCGGAAACTCGGACGAGGGTTATCGGCAACTCTTGAACTTTGTACAGGAACGGCTGCTGCACGGGTGGACGCATCAGAGCCGCGACTCGCTGCGACCGGTATCGCTGCTGACGGGGCGGGCGGACGAGTTCCGGGGTCTCGACGCGGCGATCATTCTTCAGCGGATCGAGGCCGCGCAGGCTGAGTTCACCGTGCTGACGGGTGAGGTCGCTCAGGGGCTGCTTCCCCCCGCGTGGCAGTTGCCAATTCGCTCGACTGAGCTATCGTCGCTGCGATTCGTGATGAGGTTTCGTCGGCTCGAATGCTGCCGAGACTCGAACCGCGACCGTTCGCTGGTGACGTGGTCGTGGGACTGGGGGCGTCTCGGTTGGCTGTCTCGCGGCGGCGAGTTGATCGGCAGCCTGTTGAGTTGGCGTGATCCGACGGCGATTCCGTGCATCGCGATCCATCCGGCGGACGTGTCGCGCGGTTGCTTGCCTCATGCGGTGAGAGTGATTCACCAGTTGCTCGACTCGGGGTATGAACCGACGACGGCGACGCAGTTGATGTCCGAGGGGGAGCGCACTCCATGAGGTGGCTGGCAGACTGTGTGATGGCTCATAGAGCTTGTTCGCTGTTGGCCCGAGTCCGCCCGCATCTTCCGGCATCGGGAACGATCGCCGACATCGGTTCGGGAACCGGTCACAACGCCGCAGAGATTCGTCGTCGCACGACACTCTCGGTGCGTGAGTTCGATGTCGCCGATTTGCATTGGGTTGGTCCGGGGCCGGTGATCGTCGAAGGCAACCGAGTCCCGGTTGAAGACGGCGCGTTCGAGGGGCTGTTGATGCTGTTCGTGTTGCAGTACTTGGACTCGCCGCACGAGCTGCTGATGGAAGTTCGTCGAGCCTCACGCGGCCCGGTGATCGTGCTTCAATCGGTCTATCGCGGTTGGTGCGGACGGACGGTGCTTGGTCTGCGTGAGTTCCTTTGGGGGCGCTTGGCTCTGCGCGTGGCCGTTGGCTTACGCGTGCTTCAGCCTGTTGAATGCCCGCTGTCGCCGCGCCGATGCTTCACTCGCCCTGAACTGCATCGGCTGTTTGACGCGGCTGGGCTGGTGGTCGTGAAGAGTGAGCCTGCCGAGTGGCTCGGCTTGTGTGTCAGCCGCGACCTGTATGTTCTGGACTCGAAGAAGTTATGAATGACGTTTCCGACAAAGGCCGAAGTCGTAGTCTGGACCCCTTGGTCCGGACGAAGGCCCCGGTTCATCAGATTTCTACTTCTGCCGGAAACGTCATGAGTCTGTGTCTCGTCTCCGTCATCATCCCCGCCCGGAACGAACAGCGGCTGATCGGCTCAACGCTGGATTGCGTCTTGCAGGCGATGCGACATCTCGGCCCGACCGCTTCGGAAGTGATCGTCGTTGATAACGACAGCGGGGATGGGACGTGGAATGTCCTCCAATGCTATGCGGCCGATCACGGTGTCGCGGCTTTGCGGCTCGATCAACTCGGAGCGGCGCGCGCACGCAATCATGGGCGGAGACACGCCACGGGCCGGATCTTGGTGTTCATCGACGCCGACACGCACGTCTCCCCCGACTGCTTGCAGCGCATCGTTGAACACTGCGAAAAGGGCGGCATTGAAGCGGGGATCACTCGATTGGCGGGACTCGACGGTGGGTTGCGAGCACGCCTGTGGTGGCTCTTCTGGGAACACGTTCGTCGTCTGCCGCTCTCTCGGGCGAAGGCGATGCCCGCGCTGATGTTCTGCACGGCAGCGGTCTTCGACGAGTTCGGGCCGTTCGATGAAGCGGTCGCCATTGGTGAGGAATGGCCGATCCTCGCCAGTCTCTATCACCACCGTCCCCGAAGCTTCGTGTATGACCGCTCGATCACGGCCCTCAGCTCCAGTCGTCGCATGGAGGCTCAGGCGTTCGGATACGCGCGAACGTTTTTCAAGTATGTCTGGGCAATCCTGCATCGAAGCGGCAGACTGAACTATTCGGATCGGGTCCGTTGAATGATCGCCTTTCGCGTTGATCGTCTGTTGCACGAAGCCCGACGCCTGACGGGCCGCAGCCTGGCAGGCTGTCGGCTGCATCGGATTCGGTACGCTCGCGTCGATGGTGTCGAGGCCGTGTTGAAATCGCGTCGATTCGGCAGCGGTCTCGCTGTCGTCGTTGGCAACCTGTATCTGCGTCTGCAACGCAGTGACGTGGAAGTGTTGACAGACGATGAATGGTTGCGATGGGAGTTGGCCGTCGAGGCTGCGACGAACGGGGGCGTCGTCATCCCAATTCATCCGAGTCCCCACGAGAGCTTCCGTGGTCTGATCAGCCGCGTCAGCCCCGGTCTGCCGCTCCGGAACATTCTGATCGATCGCACATGCTCGCTCGATGAGAAGTTCGCCGCGATCCGTTGGGCGATGGCGGCGCTCCATCAACTGCATCGTCACCAAGCCGACTGGGGGAACGGAATTCGGCAGTCGATCAGCCACGGAGATGCCACGGTTAAGAATGTCATCGTCCACTCGAAAGCCCAGTCCGCGCGCTGGATCGACTTCGACACCAGACACCTTCCGCATCAGACTGAACCGGCTCGACACGCCGATGACCTGCGAGCACTGATCTACTCCGCAGCCGCGAACCTGCCGCAGACCTGCCATTCCCGCTTGGCAGCAGAATTCATCGCCTCCCGACCCGAAGAACCCGTGGCTCATCGATTCCACCAGCGCCTCACGAACGACTGGCGCAGACTCAACACGTTCCAGCTCGCCCAAGCACCGTTGTCATGGAAGGACTCA
The DNA here is from genome assembly GCA_043749505.1 of Schlesneria sp. Classification (GTDB taxonomy): domain Bacteria; phylum Planctomycetota; class Planctomycetia; order Planctomycetales; family Planctomycetaceae; genus Schlesneria. The sequence continues at coordinate 8,495 of JAYVDI010000445.1, forward strand.
ACCGCGTTGTCCCAAGCACTGCTGCAATCCCGTTCCGAGTCGTGAAGATTTGCGACGTGCCTCGACGTATCCCTCGCCGATCAGAGTGCCCGATTTGAAGACGGCCCTAGTGCTGTGTCACGACAAAGAATTGGGGTCAGCAAATCAGCCGCAGGGCGCTAGCCCACGATATTTCCCACGAATGAACCGTGGGCTAGCGCCCTGCGGCTAATGGCCTCAACTCGAAATCTCAGGTGTAACGAAGCACGAGAACCCGCTCACCGAAAGGCCCCCCTTTCCGGCGATGGGTGTGGTGGCTACTATCCGGCCCGAACGAATCCGCAGCCATTGCAACCAGAATGGGCTGCTTTGATTCGATGGCCTCCTGACGGCGGAAGTCTCATGCACGGCACGATCCTCATACAGAAGCTGCTGACGGTGCTGCTCGCGGCGCTGATGGCGTGTCCTTCGTGGGCGCTGCGTGATTGCTGCTGTACTCGCGGTGTTCGACGGGCTGAGGCCGCGTCCTGCTGTTCGGTGCTGAAGAAGGCGGAGACTAAACAAAGAGTTTCGTCCTGCTGTGCCGCACGAGTGAAGTCGGCCTCGTGCGCGACAACCATTGCCAAGTCAAAGGCCAATCAGCAACGGTCGAATTGCCGACCGGTCTCGTCGTGCCGCTGCCATCAAGCGACAACCGTGGCGACACTGACGAAGCCGATTCTCACAGAGCTGGTCGGTAATGGAGACCGCATGACCATCGCGAAGCCTCCCGTTTGGACGGTCGAGGCTCGGATGGCCGCATCGCGAATGTTGCCGAGTATGGCCGTGGACGGACTCGATGGCCCTGCGGGGCGGTGCGTCCGCCTCTGTCGCTGGCTGACGTAATGCGGTCCCGTCGCTGGTCTGTTCTCAACACGGTGTCAGGCGTTTGGCTAGACAATGTGATGACTAGACAGAGTGACCGTTCCTGCGGGTACGCCACTTCTCGTGTGTCCCCGAAAAATTGCGATTCACCGGGCCGCTTCAGTGTGAGGCGTCTTGATCCTGAATGTGATTCGCCTGTGAGAGTTCTTGTCGAAACGAAAGAGGTTCTTCCATGTCGATCCGAAATTTGAGTGTCATGTTGACCGCAGTCTTGGCCGTTGGCCTCGTCGCTTATGCCGCCGAGGAGAAGGCCAAGGAATTCAAAGCCACCTGTCCTGTGAGCGGCCAGCCCGCCAAGCAGGATCAGACGGCCGACTACAAAGGTGCAAAGGCTTACTTCTGCTGTGGCGATTGCAAGGCGGCGTTCGTCAAAGACAATGCCAAGTTCACGACCAAGGCTAACCACCAGTTGGTGGCCACCGGTCAGGCCAAGCAAGCAAAGTGCCCGTTGTCGGGTGGTCCGCTGAACGCCGAAAAAACCGTTGATGTCGGCGGCGTCAAAGTCACCTTCTGCTGTGAAAAATGTCAGGGCAAGGTTGCTGAAGCCAAGGGCGACGCGCAAGTTGACCTCTGCTTCAAGGACGATGCTTTTGCGAAAGCCTTTGAAGTGAAGAAGGCCGCCGCCAAGTAGTGCTTGCTCGCTGAGGCATAAATTAGTGACTCGGACGCTTAACCCGTCCGAGTCTTTTCATTGGTGGTCGCTTCGTCAATCATTCCGGTGCTTCGACAACCGTCCGTGCAGCACGAGAGCCAGCAGCAGCACGATCCCCAGCAGGAACGGGCGCAGCAGATCGAACTGCGTCACCCAGCTCGCTTTCAACCAGCTCTGTTGCCATGCGAGTGGCAGCGGTGACTGCTTAATGAGTCGCTCGACGTTCGTCAGGTCGAGACCGACTTTCAGCGTGGTGAAGGTCAGCACGCCGATCAGTGTTCGGCCGATCCCGCCTTCGCCGCCGAACAGACTTGTTCCGCCCAGCACTACGCACGCCACCGCGTCGAGTAGCAGGTCGGCGTTCTGATCGAGACTCACGCTTTGCAATCGCCCCGCGTTGACGAGTCCTCCACACGCTGCCGACAGCGCTCCGATTGCCAAGCACGCGACAACGATTCGCTCGGTCCTCACGCCAGCCAATCGCGCGGCTTGGCGATTGCCGCCGGTCATGTAGACGTAGCGGCCGAATCGCGTGTGTTGCAGCACGAGATGCGCAACGAGCATCACCACCCCCGCCAGCGCCGCACTGTTGGGAAAGCCAAGCCGACCGACCTTGAATAGTGCGTCGTTTCCAATTTGGGATAGCAGCGGCGGAACGTTGAACTTCTGGCTGAGCGTCATGAACTTGGCGAGTCCCACGGCGATGTTCATCATCGCCAGTGTGATGATGAAACTCGGCAACCCCGATGACACCGTGAGCCAGCCCGAAAGCAGTCCCAGCGCGAGTGTCACCACAAATGGAACGGCCAGCACCACGCAGAGGCTGCCCGCGCTGGCCGCTCCCATTCCTTTCGGTCCCGCCGCAAACGGCTGTTCCCACAGTACGCCGCAGATGCACGCCGCCAACAACGCCAGCATCCCGACCGACAAGTCAATCTCCGCGCAAAGCAACACAAACGTCAGACCGGTCGCGACGATCGCCAGCACGGCACCCCGCTTCAAGACCAGCGTCACCGTCCCCAAACTGATGAAGTCCTCCACAATCAGCGCAAAGACGAAGATCAAAGCGGCGAGGCTAATCAGCGGCGCGAAGTCGGCCAGCACGAAACGGCTCGAAGGGATGGAAGACTCGCGCGACAAAGTGGCGGAAGCTGGGGTCGGTGAAGCGGTATTCATTGTCATTCCGTGGTGTGCTGGCTGATCGACGGCCGCTCGGTCAGGTGGGCGGAGATTACTCACTGAAGCTCCTGCCGATGATGCAACGATGGCCCCGGTCGAGCAAGCGCGACGGGGACATCTCCAGGGCCATCGCCTTTTTCAAGGTAGGGTGGGACAAGCTCGCTTCGAGCGCCGGTCCACCATCATGAACTCGTGAGAAATCATGGTGGCCCGGCGCGGCGAAGCGCCACTGGTCCCACCCTACAGGTTTCGCAGCCCCAACAAGGCGCTGGCGCTGGGACATCTCTCATCGTTGCTTCACACCACTTTTGAACGGGGCCGTCACAGTCTGATTCGTCCAAGTGGATCCTCGCCCGGAGTCGCGAAGCGACGCGAGCGAATCGCTGTGGGCGTCAGCCCCCGGATTTCAGGCGTATGAGTCCAGGAGTTGACGCACCCTGCTCACCAACGCCGCATTTGGCAAATGTGCGAGCGATCGTGTTCTAGGCCCCGCCGGCTGGCGGCAAGCGGTGCGACATTGCCTCTCCATTTGCAGCGTGTGGTCCATGAGGCTGGTAATCCTGCTGGCTGGCGATTTGTGGCAAAGCTAGACTCACAACGATCGATGCGTTCGTGAGGCCAGACAGGGAGGAGATTCTTCCATGCTGACGATGCTTGGAAGTCCGAGGCGATGCTGCGACGGGATCACGCGGCGCGAGACGTTCAAGACGGGATCACTTTCGGCACTCGGCGGCTTTGGTCTCCCTCAGATGCTCGGTGGCGCGACGACGCAGCCTCAAGCCGGAGGCTCCCGCCGAAGTACGGGACGAGTTCAAGCCGATCGCGACCTCCGTCTTTGTTCTGGGGTCCTGTCAACGTTGACACTGATCGCCGTTGTTTTCTGAAAGGATCGTTCTTTGAATTCCATTTTCTCAGCGTGGCCTTCTCCTGCATCAATGGCCACGCGTTGTTGCAATCGGTTAGGCGGGTGGTATGCCGTTTGGCTCGCGATGGGAGGGATGCTTGGAATGGTGCAAGACGAGGTGGAGGCTCAACAGCCACCGGCGGGTGGCAAGTTTGCGATCGCTATTCATGGCGGGGCTGGAGATGAGTTGGACAACATCACCGAGAACGAGCGACAGGCGCACCGCCAGTCGCTGGCGGCGGCGCTGGAAGTGGGACGAAAGATCGTCGCCGACGGAGGCCAAGCGATCGACGCCGTCGAGCAGACAATTCGGGTTCTCGAAAACGATCCGCTGTTCAACGCCGGACGCGGGGCGGTCTTCAATGCGGCGGGGACACACGAGTTGGATGCGAGTGTGATGGATGGCGGCACCGGGCAGGGCGGCGCGGTGGCGGGTGTCACGACCGTGAAGAACCCGATCTCGCTGGCGCGGCTGGTGATGACCGAGACGCCGCATGTGCTGCTGATGGGGGCCGGGGCCGAAAAGTTCGCCGATGCAATGCGGGACCGAAAACAGATCGAACGGGTGCCAAACACTTACTTCAGCACGGAGCTTCGTCGGTTGGAATTGGAACAAGAAAAGCAGGCTCAAGCCGCGAAGTCTCACCGAGGAACCGTCGGTTGCGTGGTGTGTGACAAGCACGGCAATCTGGCGGCGGGAACGTCCACCGGCGGGTTGACGAACAAGATGATGGGCCGCGTTGGAGACTCACCGATCCTTGGCGCGGGAACCTATGCCAACAATGCGACGTGCGCGGTGAGTTGCACCGGCACGGGTGAGTACTACATCCGTAACAGCATCGCGTTTCACGTCTCCGCCCTGATGGCGTACAAGGGACTATCGCTCGACGACGCCACCAAGCATGTGATCGAGAAAGTGTTGCCGAACGACATCGGCGGCCTGATCGCCGTTGATGGCAAAGGGACCATCTCAATGCGGTTCAACACGTCGGGAATGGCACGCGCCTCGACCGACTCCAGCGGAAAAGTGGTCATTGAGTTGGGGAAGTGAGCGACTCGCAGTGTCAGACGTCTTTTAAAGTCCCTTGCCTGTCGAAACTCTGTTGTGCGACTGTCCGTTCCGTTTTGAAATTGAACCCTCCCGATGCCTGACTTCACTGTACTGCAATGGACTCTCGTGCTGATCGCGGCCTTTTGTTCGGGAGTGTCGAAGGCGGGCTTGGCAGGAATGGGACTGCTCGGTGTGACGTTCATGGCGGCGGCTGTTCCGGGTCGTGCCTCCAGTGGCATCGTCTTGCCACTCCTCATCTTCGCCGACGTGATCGCCGCTTCCACGTTTCGTGAGCATGTTCAGTGGAGTCAGATTCGACGGCTGGCTTGGCCCGTCGGCTGGGGAATTGTCATTGGCTGGCTGTTGCTGATGATCATTCCCGACGCGGCCTTTCGGCCCGTCATCGGGAGTATGGTGCTGGGAATGCTCGTGCTGCAGGTGGTGCGACAGCAGTTTCCTCGCTTCGATGCCCTGCTGCCTCACTCGACGATCTTCGCCTGGTTCACGGGCTTGCTCACGGGAGTCGCCACGATGGTCGCGAACGCCGCTGGCCCGATTGCCTCGGCGTACCTCATCATCTTGTCGCTGCCGAAGCACCAGTTTGTCCACACGATGGCATGGCTGTTTCTCTTGGTGAACATTTCAAAGGTCCCGTTCAGCGTTCATCTCGGCCTCATCAACGTCGGCTCGTTGACGCTCAATGTCTGCTTGATCCCGGCCGTACTCGCGGGGTTGTGGTCCGGAAAGTGGCTGCTCGAACGAGTACCGCAGCGAACCTTTCAGTCCATCGTGCTGGGCTTGGCGACAGTCAGCGCCGTCTGGCTGATGGCCGATCTCTGGCGCTGATGCGCCGACTCGATTCACGCTGAGGCAACACCCGGCAAATGATTGACCCATCGAAGCCTGACGGGAGGGCGGGGTCAAATTGTGTGGCTCCCTCTCGCCCCTCTGGAGAAGAGCGGCCATCTTTGAACTCACGACGAGCGGTGTGCATTGGGTGAAGCTACGACGAGGCACCAAGCCGTTCGTCACCCGCGTCGCGAAGTTGTCCCTGTTGCACGAGGCTCTGGACGACCGACTCGATTCGAGCGGAGATGCGCTTTCCCGTTCGTCCAAACCCCAGTTCGCGGGCCGTGCTCGTGATGAGGTCTTCTCTCGGCGTCACACCGAACGTGACGGCGAGGCGCAAGAGGACTCGCTCGATTTCGCCATCGGGAACGTCTTCGATATTCGCGAAACGCGGTGTTGGTTTGGCGTCGTCGAAGTTCCTGATCCGCTGGATCGGCGCTGCTTCGGGCGATGGTAGCGAGACTTCGGGGACTTCCTGCGGCGAAGTCACTGGCAGCAGCAATGCCTGGCGAAAGGCGTTGGCAATTCGTTCGATTTGATGGGCGGGATTGCGAATCCAGTCCGTGGACCAGATGCGAATGAGCCTGCCCCTCCAACCCAGTTCCTCCAGCACTTCTTGGCGAATGCGGTCGCGGGCCGTCGCCGTGCGGTGGTACGTCGCGCCGTCACACTCAATGCCCAGCACATAACGACCGGGATGCTCCGGATGAACAATCGCGAGGTCGATCCGAAATCCACTGCATCCGATCTGTGTTCGCACGTCGAACCCAAGGTTGATCATCGCTTGTGCAACGGCCTCCTCGAACGGGGACTCGAAGTCGCGGCCGGCCTCAACGGATTCGGAGGCCAGGGCGGATGGTCCGCGTTCCGCGTAGTCGAGATAGGCGCGCAATAGCCGTGCGCCTTGGGCTTTGGTCCGGTTGAGGTCGATGTAATCGGATCGAATGGAACTCACCAGCGTGATGGCCTCACGGGCGCGAGTGACCGCCACGTTGAGTCGGCGTTCGCCACCCGCTCGGTTGAGCGGGCCGAAGCTCATACTGTCCCCACCGGTCGCCTCATTCAGTCCGTAGGCCACGCTGAGAATGATTCGATCGCGTTCATCGCCTTGGACGTTTTCCAAATTCTTCACGAAGAATGGTTCGGGACGATCCTCACGGAAGAACGGCTCAAGGTCGGGACGTTTTTTTCGCAGTTCGCTCAGTTCGTCCAGCACCGCGAGCTGTTGGCGCAGGTTGAAGGTGATGACTCCCAGCGAACGGCTCCCGTGGCACTGGATGTGTTCGAGCACGAGTTCCGCAGTCCGTTTCGCTTCGATGGGATTGAATCCCGCTTTGGACCGCCAGCGACCATCGGGGACATGCACGAACCGAACCGCCGTCGTCGTCTTCAGAATCGTCGTCGTTGACCATGCGGTCGAAGAACGTGGAGGGCGGCAACTGCTTCTGGTCTCCGGCAACCACCAGTTGGCGTCCACGATAAACCGCACCGATGGCATTCCACGGGAGCACCTGCGAAGCCTCGTCAAAGATGACGACATCGAATTGAAACTCGGGCGATTCCAGGTACGTGCTGACCGCGAGCGGACTCATCATCAAGCACGGCTTGAGTCGGACGAGTCGATTCGGCACCCGACCGAAAAGCTGTCGCAGCGGTAGCATCCGATCCCCTCTTCATCCATTTAACAATCCTCGCAGCGTCTCCAGAGCATTTGCCACGATCTGGCCTTGGTCGGCGATGCTTTGAATGACTTCGTCTGGCGAGCGGGTGTCGATTTTTACCACGGCGTTTGGGTTCACGGCTTTGAGGTCGAAGACGGTGGCGTCGATCGCGTCGGCTTTGGACTGGGATTCGCGGGCGGCTTTCTCTTGTTCTCCGATCTTCGTTTCGAGGGCTTCGATCTTCTTGTCCTTGGGATTGGCGGCCTTGAGGGCTTTCAGCTTCTCCTTGAGGGAAACGACTTCGGCTTTCAGTCGCGCCGCCTCATCCGTGTGCGGCTTCATATCTTCTCGGGCCTTCCTGCGGCGGGCGGCGAAATCCACGGTCCAGGAGTAGCGGCTTTCGGCGGCGGGGGTGCCGCGTGCGGAGAGCAGGCGGGCGTAGCTGGGGAATTCACCCGTGCTGTTCTCGTCTTCCGTCCAAGGCTCGGTGAGCACGGCGGGCAAGTCGGCGTCGTCCAGCACTTCGCCATTTTTGCCGAAGCCGAAATGCGCCAGCGTCATCGGCGACTTCTTGCCGACCTTCACATGCGTGAGATCGTAATACCAAATCTTGCTGGTCTTCTTGCCTTTGGTGAAGAACAGCAGGTTGGTCTTCATCGCCGCGCCCGCGCCGACGAAGACGCCGCCAGGCAGGCTGATGATGGCCCACAGGTCGCACTCATCGACCAGCTTACGCTTGGTCTCCACGAAGGCCGCCTCGTCCTTGCGGAAGAGGAAGCCGTCGTCGAGCACGATGGCACAGCGACCCTCGGGCGCGAGTTCGCCGAGGATGTCCTGCACGAAGAGCACCTGCGTGCTGCTGGTGGCGTAGGCGTAGTTCTTCTGCGCGTCTTTGCCCTCTTTGCCGCCGAAGGGTGGATTGGTGAGGATCACGTCGAAAGTTTTTGGAGCCTTGTCGAACAGCGCGCCGTAGGTGGCCCGCTTCGTCAGCGTGTTCCCGTGCCAGAGGTTCGGCTGGTCGATGCCGTGGAGCACGAGGTTGGCGAGCGCGATGGGGAACACGAGGTTCTCCTTCTCGCGGCCAAAGAAGGTGTTGTGCTTCAGCGTGTCGATGTCCGTGCTGGCGGGCGCGTTGCCGAGGTTGCGGGCGATGTGCTCGTAGGCCACGGCCAGGAAGCCGCCGGTGCCACAGCACGGATCAAAGATCGTGTCACCCAGCTTTGGTCCGAGCGTGTGGACCATGGCGCGAATCACCTCGCGCGGTGTGAAGAACTGGCCGCCGTCCGAGTTCTTCTCGCCCATTTTCAAGAGCAGGTCTTCATGCGCTCAAAGCCTGAAGTGTTGCGAGTCCAAACTCTTCAATAAATGACGGCTTACAGGGCGACAAGGCTGCGGAGGAAGGCAGTAGCAGCGTCCTGATCGATCGCAAACGTGGGCGTGTGTATCAACGAGTTGATCGTTTTTCCCTCGAATTGCGTCACCCCTCTCGAATTCCTTCCGGCCCAATGGCGAAGAACAACGGTGGAACCCAACAGGTTCGCTTCAAACATTGAAACCAATACGGTGTTGGCAATCTTGGTTGCGTCAACTCCTACGAAATAGAACATGAACACGGATTTCTCATGGGCCAGGAACTCCAGCATTTTGTCGATGTTGTATGCCTTCGGATTGGAATTCAGGATCATGATCTTCGTCTTAACATCGGTCTCCGTGTGGTACGCATCGAAAATGCGCTGGTAGTCACCGAGGGTGTTGTCGGTCTTGAAAGCCGGGATTCCATTTCCGCGGTTCTGTAATGCGTAGACCAACTCACCCCGCAGTGTTTCATCTTCACCGGCAATCAAATACTCGATGATGCGACCTCGAACGTTCACGTTCTCGATGAGCGATGCCAACAGGATCTCGTGCTTGAATTTCTCCACTTGCTTGTCCAATTCTGCCTTCAAAGTTCTCGCATCAGCAGAATTCACAAAGCTCTCCGCTCGCATGGGAGCAAGAAGTATGGTCTCGCGTTCCGAAGGCCCAACCGCGAACTTTTCGCCCGAAGGCGAGATGTTGTTCGTCGCTTCCACCAATCTCGGCAAGTTCCCAGCAAAGCCAATCCCGGCGTGTATCTCAAACAGCCTCTCCACATTGGCAGAACTGTTCGGAATACCTTCAAAACTTCGGATGATGTCCGAGCCGTTGAAGCTGCCTTTGATATTGTTTTCGCGAAGTTCGTGGGAACTGTGGCTGATCTTCTTCAAAAGCGTCGAGTTGGCGAGAAAGCAGTGGTTCGCGGTTGGCGTGACAAGGCAAACGATAAATGGCCTGTCGTCAAACTTCTTCAGATTCGACAACGACAGAACCGTGTTGCCAAAACTGGTACTCGCTGACGAACTAAACCGGACTGCGAAGTCGGCGCAATAAAACACCGACCGATCTTTCGTCAGGCCAAAGTGCGCTGCCGCCGCTTGAGAGAGCGCACTCTTGTCATTGATACCGTGACGCTCTTCAACGAAGCGAACAAATTCCTGAAGTTGATTATTCATGGAAGAGGGTGAGCCTTGGTTCGGGCACGCGGGCGGGCACCTTGTCCGCTTTTTGGTCGCTCAGACTGTTGCGCTCCCAGAACACACCGTCGGAATATCCTTGGATTGACGTATCCAGCGCAACTCGGTCAAGGCGTTTCAGAGCCCAGCAGCAATACTCAAGATTCTGCTCAATCCCAAGAAAGCTTCTGTTCAACTTCTTGCACACCACGGCGGTGGTGCCACTACCTAGAAACGGGTCGAAGACGAATGATCCTTCCCGCGAGCTCGCCAGAATGAGCTTGGCAATCAGCTTTTCGGGTTTCTGCGTTGGGTGGTCGGTGTTCTCCGGCATCGACCAGAAAGGAATTGTGATGTCCGTCCAAATATTCGACGGATGAGTTAGCCGGAAATTGCCCTCTGCCCCCTCTTCCCAGTCCTTCGGCCTTCCCTCGGCATCTCGATAGGGAGCGATGACTTTTCGCTTCAGCTTGACCGCTTCGACATCAAAGAAGTAATCGTTGCCAGCGGTGCAAAACCAAATGTCCTCGGTGTTGTTCTTCCAATTGGCTTTAGCTCCTCGACCCTTCTCCCGCTCCCAAGTGATCCTGTTGCGGACGCAGAAGTGCTCCTCAAGCACCGGCGCGATTAGCGAAGAGGTCTTCCAGTCCGCGCAGACATAAACTGTCGCATTTGGCCGGAGCGTCGGCATCAATTGCGAAAGAAGGAGAGCGAAATACTTCGTGTATTCTAGATTCTCCTTCGCCTTGAACAGATGACCGTTGAAGTCTTTCGACAGGTTGTACGGCGGGTCCAAGATCATCAGATCAACAAAGCCTCGCGGCAAATGCTGCATTGCTGCAAAAACGTCTTGGTGAACCACGGCATTAGAAAGCGACGAGGCTTCGGCGGGTTCAGAAAGTCGCAACAGCCCAGCAGCCAGTGTTGCGAGTTCATTCCCACTGCATGTCAGCGTCCGGTTTCTTGACGCACGTACTTTTATCGGGGATCGGTCAAGTTCGTTCATTGCTTTAGGCTGCACTCGTGAATGGGGTAAGGGTCTTGATGTTGGTGGGCTTGGTGGCGAGCACTTCGGCCTTGGTGAAGACTTTGGCGTCGATGGTCGCCTTGCGCTTGATGATCTCGCAGGCGGCGAGGAAGCCGTCTTCCTGCGCTTGAATCAGCGCGTACTCATAGACCGGCTCGCCGAAATACTGGTGGTTGTTGGCGGTGATCTCGGCGTCTTCGTCGGTCTTGGTCTTCGACTCACGAAGCTGACGCGGCGTGGCGGTCAGGCCGATGTGGATCGCCTTGGGGTTGCGCTTGAGCACCTCGGACCACTTGCCCCAGGCGGAACGATGGCACTCGTCGATGATGATGACGCTGAAGGCGTCTTCG
>JAYVDI010000446.1:0-30303 GCA_043749505.1 Schlesneria sp.
CTACTGCCACGAACGCCCCCACCAGAGCCTGTCCAATCGGACACCCTGGCACGCCTACCAAACCGCTCGCCGTCCACCTCGCTGACACCATCTAAGAAACCGCTCCCCGTGGTCCGAATTATGGGGTCCACTTCAGTGGTCGTGCGAATGAAAACGAGGCCGAGAAGTTCACTTCTCGACCTCGCTAGATGTTGCATTCAGTGCTTACCGCGTCACAGGCAAATAGTTTCGGCTTAGCGTGGTTAATCAGTTGATCCTGAAGCTCCTGATGTCACTGCGGCTCACACCCGTATTTGTGTCGAAGCCGTACAGGTCATCACGTCCGCCACCACCGTTAAAGGAGACCGCACTGTGGAAAGCGTTGTTATAAATCGAGACTTCGTCGCGGCCATTACCACCCTTCAAACTGAAGCTTCCGTCGAATACTGAGTTCTGGATGTTAACCAGATCTCTACCGCCATTCATACCCACATTCGTACGGCCGGTGACGAAGATGTTATCCAAGTTGATTTGATCGCGTCCCGCATTACCAGTGAGGCTCAAATCACCTAAAAGAGAGTTGGAAACATCAATGTTGTCGCTTCCAGCCCCACCGCTAATGCTCGTATCATTGATGTTGGAGAGCGAAACGCTAATGTTGTCGGTGCCAACTCCGCCTGCCATCGACAGGAGGTGCGCGTTGAAGTTAGTGATGCCAAATTCATCGTTGCCAGCACCACCGTCTACTCTAAGCGTGTTGACGGCAACGTTGTCGATGAGCAGTCGGTCGTGGCCGATGCCAAGATCGATACTCACGTCCTCAAATGTAATCTGACCCGCACCCATGATATTGACGTTATCGTCGCCTGTAGCCATGTTGACGTGAAGATCAAGGCTGGCACCGAGATCTCCAGCAGTGCCACTATCGACAACTGTAAGGGTATCGTTGCCACCCTTGAGGTTGACGATCAAATTGTCACCCACCGCCGCGGTGGGAGCATTGAAGACATTCATGTTATCGTCCGTGCTGACACCATTAGCATCAAGATCGAAAACGCCCGCAGCGATGACTTCGTCGCTGTACTCAATATTCTCTCCGTCGTTGCCAACGATAACGTAATGCCCGTCGCCATCTGTATCAACGATCGAAATGTCGTTAGCAGCATTGTCCCCTGTTACGACGAGGTCGCCCGCTGCGTTGTACGCGACCATAACATTGCCCGCGAGTAGAACCCGATCCTCCAACGCTTCAAATCCGTTCAAATACTGACTCATGTTGAAATCCCTTGAAATGGAACCGAAAAACTCTGTCCTGTTTTGAGCAAACCGCCAAGAGTCGTTGACCTCGTCAACTTCCATAGCGATTTGCCCCTGTACTTGGTTTCAGCAACCCATGTACCACCGCGATTTGATTTCCCCAGACAAATGGGAAATAACACATTCCTCGTTAACTACAGGTCTGATTACGCAAGATGGGATGCGGCGGCGAATGGATTTCTACGATAGAATGGTCGATGAACAATCACCCTGAGCACTGCTCAAGCGACTCGGTCGGTCTTCCGACAAGATGTGCCACTGCTTCAACTTTAATGGCGACTCGAGGACGTGGCTGTGCGGTTGAAGCAGAGACGCGGATTGTTGACGGAGCCATCACGGCAACAAGCACGTTCATCCCGGACAAATGACCTGACTCAAGACCGTCGCTGACCCCTTTGTTTTCGCGCTGATCATTCTCCACCTGTTCGGCACCAAGGTCACCGCCGCCGGAGTCGCCGAACTGCAACAGGCTTTGCCGAACTGCAAGATCGAATGGGACGCACCGAAACAGTGATCGTCGGCGCACGAACGAGGCATTACCTCACGCGGTCCATGTCTCAACTGTGGCCGCGTGAGGAAACGTTTCACCGTCCCTGAATGAACGCCATCACTTCGGCTCGACTGGCTTGATTGGTTTTGAAGAGGCCGCGGACGGCACTGGTGATGGTGACGCTGCCCGGTTTGCGGACGCCGCGAATCGTCATGCAGGTGTGAGCCGCCTCGATGACAACGATCACTCCCTTGGCGTCCAACTCCTGCTGCATCAAGTCGGCGATCTGGTGCGTCATTCGTTCCTGAACCTGCGGGCGGTGCGAGACCTCTTCCACCACACGGGCCAGTTTGGAGAGACCGACCACTTTGCCGCGCGGCAAGTAACCCAGATGAGCCGTCCCCATGAACGGCAACAGGTGATGCTCGCACATGCTGTTGAAGCTGATGTCGCGGACGAGGACCAGTTCGTCATAGGTCTCGGAAAAGACCCGCTTCAAATGGCGAGCGGGGTCGAGTCGCAGTCCTGCAAAGAGTTCCGCGTACATCCGCGCGACACGAGCCGGGGTTTCGAGCAGCCCCTCACGATCGGGGTCTTCACCAACAGCGGCGAGGATTTCGCGAACGGCCCGTTCTATGCGGGGCAAGTCCACGGGACGTTCGACAGGCAACGCCGCATTGGCAGCAGGCGAGCAATGGACGCAGTCATCCGTCTCGAGCGAAGAATCGTGCGGTGAAGAATCGTTCAAGATGCTGTTTCCAAGAGGCGGTTGTAGCGGCGGCGTATCGTAGGCCGGGTCCAAGAGACCGTCAAACCGCGCGTCAACGTGCCAAAAAGTGTGGCTGGGGGCGGCGCTTCGCCGCCCCCAGTTTCGGGGCGTGCCCGAGCTTCGCTCGGGGGCTACGAAGCTCGGACCCCAGCCACACCATCGCGAATCCAAGAAGCGGCTTTGATCGAATTCGTGTGACGATAAGCGATCAAAATTCAGAAACGTCTTCACCACCGTCAGCCGTCACGAGTGATCGCAGCAAACGAAAGTCAATTTGGCGACTGAGCACGCGAGTTGTGCCGTCAACCATCACCGTCCGAACACCATATCCGTGGCGACTGTTGAAGCTCCCCGAGTGGCCGACATTGGTCAGGTCATCGAAAAACAGATCGACCGGGCGTGCCCAATGAACTCCGGTGTCGATCACTTCACCGACGAGCAGCGTGTTTGACGTTCCATCGGCGATGTCGCGGAAAGACCGTGACTTCGCTCCTTGGAAGATACACGCCTCGCCGTAGATCACCATCTGATTCGTCTCTCCGAGGACGGTGTTACCGGCAGTGGGACAGTTCGGCGTGCGATGTTCAAGTTGTTGAAACCTCTGATTCGATGGGTAGTCCCACGGTTCGCCGTCGTTCCAAGTCGCTCGAAGAGGTTTGGCACCTTCGTTCGCGAGTGTCTCCACACGCCAACTTCGAGATCGCTGGCCATTCGCGCCTACGAAATGAGCGGCGGGAAACGAGCCAAAGGCATCATGGTAGGCCTGCAAGGAGATGATTGTTTGTTTGATGGCGTTGACGCACTGCTGGCTTCGCGCGAATTCCCGAAAGTGGAGCACCGCCGGAAGTCCAATTGCCAAAAGCAAACTCACTACTCCGACACAAGCAATTAGATCGACGCGCGTCATTCCCCGGCGATTTGCTCGTGCGCGACTGTCGTTCGTGGCGTTTCGCAGCATGTCACCATCTTTGAGCATTGGAAGTTCACTCATTCGGTGGTTGCTGTTCTGCCACGGCGTCGATGGCCTCAATCTGCCATCCGGTGACGGCATTGGCTACTGAAGCCGCCGCGATACCGACTACGACGGAGAAGAACAGGTTGACTGCCAGCCACAGGATGCCGCGTCCACCTCGTGACCAGATCAGATAGACCACCATTGAGAGTGGAAGTGTCGCGCACGCTGTCAATGTTGTGCCGTTTGTGAGTGGATGACGGCGGGCTTTTGCGTCGCTCACACAGGCTGCCAACAACAACAGCCCGCAGGCAAAATGAATCAACAACTCTGCGGCTGGCCATTCGGGTCGGCCTGTCCAAGGCAGCCGCTCGTTGCGATAGGTGGCGTATGCAACCGTCACATAAAACATGGCCAGACAGGCGTAGCGCAGGTGATTCATCGGTGATGGCCTCTCAATCAACTCGGCGCGAAAACAAGAAGCTCGTTGCGGCTCATTGTCTGGCCCGCAACTCGTTCCTCAACCGTCCAGCGATTCTCGCCAGCCTGAGTTGAGGACGGATAACCACCATTCGACATCGTGACCGGGTGTCGCATCGTTTTCGCGAGCCATGATCAACAGGCTCCTGGCCACGCAGCGTCGCTGGCGGTTGTCCAACAGTGATTGCTGATTCCGACTGTGTTCGGAGTTAGTCAGATTCAGATGAAAAGAGAGGTCTGCTGGTACGTCCTCATCACCGCGCAGAGTGCGGATTAACGCGGGTGGAAGGTAGTAGCGAAAACCAATCGGGTCGAGGAAAGAGAACCCGCCGACACCGCGTTCGGTCCAATTGGAGTTATCAACGAGTTGCGACCAATGAGTGTCTTTGTCGTTGAGCCGTGCGGCAGTGCATTCGTCCTCATCGCCATAGTCGTCGATCACCGTGGTCTCGCTCCACGAAACGCCCCCCTCGCGCGAGACTTGTGCGAAGGCGTCGTGAATCTCGGCGATCAGCGATTGCCGGACTGCATCGAGTTCATCCTTGATGAGGACCGGTAGCGCCACATCGGCGTCTGCCTTCAGTGTCTTCAAGTCTTTTCGGAGCATCTCACGCTCGCCCGCTTCAACCACCTTCGTGGCTTGTGCGTTTGCCAGTGTCAGGACATCCTCGGCGACGGCTCGACTCCCTGCGAGGAACTCCGCGCGGGCAAGTGCCTCGTAGGCGTAGCCCAAGTAAAACGGTTCCTCATTCTGACTGTGAGCCAAGCAGAGACGACCGTAATGCCGCGCGTTGTCGGCCTGCTCCAACAGTGCGTACACGCGGGAGAGTTGCCAGTAGCCGATCGACAAACTGCGCGAGTTGCAATCGGGCTGCTGCTGCCAGTGGTACAGCGAGGCATGGCACATCGAGACCATCAACCGGTCCTCGTCCGAAGAACGGTTGGGCTTGTCGATCAACTCCTACACGCCGTTGAAGCACGAGGCGGAGAAATGACGATGGGCGGCGGCAAGGTCGAAGTCGGGTGAGGTCATTCGTTTGGTCTCTTTCACAACGCCAATGGTCACGAGAGAGTCCATGCCATCGCAGGACTCACAACAAGGCCGCAGGCCAAGGTAGCCCTGTCGCTCCGCGACAGGAAGCGCGAGGCGAGCAAGCCGTCCCGTGGCCAAGCGTTTGATCGGAGCCAGCGGCGGCCTCCCCATCGCGCCTCCTGTCGCGGAGCGACAGGGCTACCTTGGCCGGAAGTGTCACGAGCCGCATCGTCGTTGCAACCGGGAGGGCGGCGTTGGGGAAATGCCTCATCGTGGGGCGACTTCTCCCTGCGTACTCTGGGGCGTGATCTATGTTGGACGGTAAGGCCAGCGGTGGGAATCCGTTTGGTTCGGCCGATCATTCGGTAAGTAGCGGTCTAAGAATAACTCCGTGTTTCTGAGTTGACCGGAAAAGCCCCCTCACCCTAACCCTCTCCCCGCAAAGCCGGGGCGAGGGGACAAGGCAAACCGCGACATTATTCTTGGACAGGTTCTAAGAGGAGTCCGTCCCCATGAGTTCGACTATGTTGGAGCCTGCGGTCTCGCCCATCAAGGATGAGTTCGCCGATCTGTTTGACCACTATGTCGCGGATGACAATCTGCCTTCGACGGAATGGCTGACTCGCCTGCGCTTGGAACGGCCGCGCCGCAACACGCGGTGCTTGGGTGAGACGACTCGGATGTTGAAGCGGATCAACGACGTGGTCGTCTCCGCGACGATGCTGATCTTGCTGTCTCCGGTTTTGTTGCTCGTAGCCATTGCGGTCCGGCTGACTTCGCGCGGGCCGGTCATCTTCAGCCAGAAGCGGGTCGGTTTGAATCTGCGTCAGAAGAAGCGTGACCGCCGTCAACGAGATGAAATCGTTGATCTTCCCGACGGCGTGGAGCGTCGCGGAACCGGGATCAATCGGCGTCGCGACGGTGGCTATGGAAAGCCATTCACGCTCTACAAGTTTCGCACGATGAAGATCGACGCCGAGAAGAACGGGGCTCAGTTTGCGGTGAAAGGCGATCCGCGCGTCACCTGCATCGGTCGCTTCCTGAGGAAGACGCGGCTCGACGAGTTGCCTCAATTTTGGAACGTCCTGCGTGGCGAGATGTCACTCGTGGGACCGCGTCCCGAGCGTCCCGAGTTCATCGAAAAACTGTCGGCCGAGGTTCCCAACTACATCAACCGGCTGGGCCTCAAACCGGGCCTGACGGGACTCGCGCAAGTCATCAATGGCTACGACAACAATATCGAGAGCTTCAAACGGAAGGTGAACCTCGACCTGCTGTATCTTCAGAATTGCTGTTACCTGAACGACCTCAAAATCATGTTCCGTACGATCCGCGTCGTGCTGACCGGCAGTGGGGCGTTGTAGGGCGAGTAACTTACCGGCGTGTGCGGCGCGTGATTCCGACGACCTTCGGAGCGGGAAGCAGAGAGCTTACGTTTCAGGGTCACGCATGGCGTTGCCCACGCGGTGAAACGGCGGTACTCCGAACAGGGTGTCGATTCGTGCGCGGCTGGCGTCTCGTTGTCTCGCTGGGTAATCTCCGACCCGCGCTTGGGACTCACTGCTTGCAGGATGTGGATGACGTGACGGAGATGAATGCTACTGGTTCTGAAGGCTTTTCGGCGGCGAACTCGCACGCTGCCCCGACCGACATGGTACAGACCGAATCGATGGGACGAGCCGTGCTGCCGGCTGGAACGGGCACGACTGTCACTCACACCGAGAAATGGGTGGCCGAGGTCGAGCAACTCTTTCGCGCGCGAGAGCCGGGTGCGTTCTTCGTGCTGGCTCGAGTCGTGCGGCGCGTCTGGCAGAACGAGTTGGAGATCGCCAGCCCTTGGGTTCCGCCTCCGCACCGCAAATCGTGTGTGATTGAACGCGACCGTTTGTTGTGGCTCGTCGCTCGCGATGAATTGGGTGTTGATGCCGACACGCCGTTGCCGCAGCGCTTGATCCTGATCGCGCGTCCGGAAGAGGATCAACTGCTGAAGTTCTCGCGCGAGGACTTACTGCGGTACTACTGGCGTCTGCTGTTTCACGCGCGGATTGATTTTGAGTTGGGGCCAAAGACGACTCTCGACCGGATGCCGACTTCCGAGTTACGGCGGCGCATCGACGCGATCGGTCAGACGCAGTTCGATGAAACTCGTGCGGTGCTACGAGCCGAGCAGATGTTGGTGCGGCCCGACGATCCACGCTTGGTCTATGCCGAGTTCGTTGCGGTCTGGCACGAGTTGCGGGCGTTCGCCCCCACGTTGTTGCCGCTCTATTTCCCTTCCCTCGTTGACGAAGAGGCGGTGTTGCGTCTGATCGGTGCTGACTGCGATGCGGTTTCTCTGTTGGAGGCGACTCGCCCCAATGAGCTGTCGCTGACGGCGGTCGCTGCGGTCGCGACGACCCCCGCCGCTGCGGTCGAATCGTTGCTCGAAGGCTCGCAGCTCAACCTCACCGCGCGGTCGGCGCGCGCTTATGCGGCTTACGTCCGTCGAGCGAAACGCCTGCGCATGGATGGCAACAACGTGCGAGCGGCTCTCGTGCGGCGGCAGGCCTTCGATGTCGCACCGCTCGATCAGATGAGCGACGCGCGGAGCGAGTTGTTGCAAGAGATCGAGCTCCTCGTGCAACGCGTTAAGGCGGCGCTCGAGCTGACCGACGATGAGGCTCGGCCGTGGTTGGCGATGTGCGAGCGATTGCTGCCGGCGGCGCGACGCGGCTTCTGGAACGCCAACGCGCGGCTGCTGTACGACCTCCAGCAAGTCTGCCTCGATCACGAGCAAGAGATTTACAAAGTCGATCTGCTCCGTTGGGTGATGCGATTCGGCAAGGACTCGCTCAAGCGACCGCTCCCCAATCAGCGTGTCGTGATGATGTCGAAGCATTTGCGGAGTGCGGCCCTGCGCGTGCCGGTCGTGCAGATTGACGCGACCGGTCGCAAGGAGTTGAATGGCTTGTTGCACTCCGCCGCCAACCAGGCCGAACACTTGTTGCGCAAGCAGATGGAACCGCTCGTCGCCGATGCGCTGACGGAGGCGGGGTTGGTCCCGAACGGCGTTGTCGAGCGAGTTGCCTTTCGCAAGGTTGTGCAGGAGCTATTGGACGGTGTCGTCCAGCGCGGCTTCCTCACACTGGGTGAAATGCGAGACGCGATCGCGCGGAACCAACTCAAGATTCCGGACCTGACCGACGCGCGCGAGTTCCTGACAGGCGATCCCTTGCTGCGCGCGGACAAGTTGCTGGCGTCGCGCATCGACGGCGTTTATCAGCGCGGCCCGTTCTATTTGCAGTGGATGCAACGGATGAACTCGCTCGCCTACGGGACGACGTTCGGCCGAATGCTCACGAAGTTTGTGTTCCTACCGTTCGGGTTGTCGTTTCTGTCGCTGATGGCGGTCGAAGAGATCGCACATCTGGCGCTGGGGCCTGCTGCGCCGGTGGCCGCTCATGGGGTTGATGCACACGCTCCGGCACATTTGCCAACGGGAACGCCTGATGTCGGTGAGGCCGATCTTAAGCCTATTGTCGTAGGTGAACCGAACCTCGATGCGAATGTCGCGGCGGACACCAAGCCCGAAACAACGCCGCCCATCGCGGACCTACCGTTGGACGATCCGATCCAACCGCCGCCCACGAAGACAGTGTCAACAATTCCAGTTCTCGCGAGTGGCCTCGCGCCGGGAGCCGACTCATCTACGCCGACCGTGCCGCTGGCCGGGACAACTCACACGGCGGCTCGTCACCATTGGGTCTATAGCCGCCTGAACATGTTCTTACTCGGCTGCTTCATTTTTGCGCTCATTCATGCGCCCCCGTTCCGGAACGCAGTCCAAACATTGCTGCGGGCCACATGGAAGGTGCTGCGTGTCGCGCTGGTGGAAGTGCCGCGGTACGTCATGGCGTTCCCGCCGGTTGAGTGGTTGTTGAAGAGCTTCCCCATGAAGTTGTTTCGGCGGTTCGTGATCGCGCCGGTACTGGTGACTTCGATTTTTTGTGTCGTGTTGCCGTGGCTCGGCGTGTACGACTGGCCGAACCGGTGGTCAAGTCTCGCGGTACTGATCGTGTGCATTGCGGTCCTCAACTCGCGGTTCGGTCGTGACACCGAAGAACTGACGCGCGAGTTCCTGTCGCGGCTGTGGTATCGCATCCGAACGCATCTGCTGCTCGGGCTGTTCACGCTGATCGTCGATGCGTTTCAGTGGTTGATGGACGGGTTGGAACGAGTGCTGTACGCGGTGGATGAGTGGCTTCGATTCCGCAGCGGTGAGTCCACCATCGCCCTCGCGGTGAAGGCGGTGCTGGGATTGGTTTGGTCATTCGTTCACGGCGTCGTGCGGTTCTGCGTGACGCTGCTGATTGAGCCGCAGATCAACCCGATCAAGCACTTTCCGGTGGTAACGGTCTCACACAAGATGATCCTGCCGTGGGCCGTTCACATCACGTACTTGCTCGCCGCGCCGCTGACGCCATTTCTCGGGACGGTGCTGGCCAACGCGATCGGGCCGCTCGTTGTCACCGCGATCCCCGGCGTGTTCGGGTTCCTCGTCTGGGAACTCAAAGAGAACTGGAAACTGTACGCGGCAAACCGTCCACGCAAGCTGCGTTCCGTGCGGATCGGCCATCACGGCGAGTCACTGCTGCGGCTGCTGTGTCCCGGTTTTCATTCGGGTACGATCCCGAAGCTGTTCGCGCGCCGACGCCGCGCCGCCCGCAAGGCTCATCAAAATCCGAACGTCAACAAGCAGGCCCGCTACGCTGAGAAACTGCATCACGAAGCGGAGAGCCTGCGCCACTTTGTCGATCGCGAATTGATCGGCCTCCTCTCCGTCAGCCGCACGTTTCGCGAACGGTCGCTGTCGGTCGAGCATGTCGAGCTGGCCACGAATCGCGTGACGATCCTGCTACTCGATCGCGATCAGCCCGATGAACCGATGCGGATCGAGTTCGACGAGCAGTCAGGCTGGTTAATCGCCACTGTCGCCGATCTCGGTTGGCTGCGGGAACTGACCGACGAAGACCGCGCCGTGTTCCGAACGGCGCTGGCGGGCCTCTACAAACTCGGGGCCGTCGATCTGGTGCGAGAACAGATTGAGAGCCAACTTGTCGCGCCCAGAATTCCAGACGTAGCCTCCGTTCCTGATGCAACATCGGCGGCGATACCTGACTCGCATCCCTACGACATTGCTCCGACGGGCCTCGTCGTTTGGCCTCTGGGGCGTTATGAGATTGAAGTTCACTACTCTCTGGATGAGGCTCCGATGTCGATTCCTCGGCCGCGTACTCTGGCACGTGCGTCGGGGCTGATCCCCCTTCCTGTTGGCTCACTCCTGTTCGCCGAGCACTCCCTGAATTGGGCTGACTGGCACGCCTACTGGGAGGCCGAACAAAACTTTGCAGCCATTCCGCTGCGACTGCTGCCCGACGTGGCCATTTTGAAAAATGGATAGCTGCTGGCCCGCGTGAAGGATTCGCAATCGTGGGTCGCGCACTGATCGAGGATGAGTCGATGTCACACTCGTCGCCACTGAACTCGTGGTCGGAACTCGCTTCACGAGCCATCTCTGTCGGAAAGACTGCCAATGCAGACATCACAAGATATCTCGGACCACAACGACGTTCTCGACAAACTCCGTACTCAATTGCTCGATCACGCGTTCTACGATTCGGTGCGAACCGTCGATAGTCTGCGTGTCTTCATGCGCGAGCACGTTTTCGCCGTTTGGGACTTCATGTCGCTGCTCAAGCGACTGCAACAGATCGTGACCTGCACGACTGTTCCGTGGCTGCCGCCTGTCGATGCCACTGCCAGCCGATTCATCAACGAGATCGTGCTTGGCGAAGAATGCGATGACGACGGACACGGTGGCTATGCGAGTCACTTTGAACTCTATATGCAGGCCATGGAAGCCGTCGGAGCCGACACGCAGCCGATCTGTGAATTTGTAGCCAAGCTCGGTCGGCAAATTCCCGTCGAGCAGGCTCTCGCCGAAGCCGCGATCCTGCCGAGTACTCGTGGCTTCGTGAGTTCGACACTCCAACTTGTCTCGCTCGGCCAGCCGCACGAAATCGCGTCTGCCTTTTTTCACGGTCGCGAAGATGTCATTCCAGACATGTTCTCGCGTTTGGTCGTGTCACTGCCTCAAGAGGGAGTCCATGTCGAGCGTCT
This sequence comes from Schlesneria sp., assembly GCA_043749505.1. Classification (GTDB taxonomy): domain Bacteria; phylum Planctomycetota; class Planctomycetia; order Planctomycetales; family Planctomycetaceae; genus Schlesneria. The sequence goes on from JAYVDI010000446.1 coordinate 11,180, forward strand.
CGTGCATTATCTCCGGCGGCACATCGAGCTGGATGGTGACGAGCACGGGCCACTCGCGAGCAGGCTGGTCGATAAACTTTGCAACCAACAGCCGCGGCGGCAGGTCGAGGCAATCGCGGCGGCATCTCAAGCGATCTCGCAACGAATCGCACTTTGGAACGGTGTGTTGGCTGAGATCCGTCGTTTGGACTGAGATATTTTGTGTCCGATCAACCGATCGAGCAGGCCATCTCCGCGTAGTCGGCTCGTTCTGCTGATGAGCGAGCGCGGAAGGCGCGCACGATACGGCCGTCATGCACCACGAACGCACCCGGCATCTGCAACCCGTTGCCGATCATTTGCCCACACCCAAATCGGAAGAGCGTTCCTGCAAACAAGGCTCGCCAAATGACGGACAGGCCGAACAGTTCGCTGAGCGTGCCGAGTCCCAGTTCCAGCCCGCGATACACACGACGATCCGGATCGCTGACGTGGTCGATGTCGTTGAGGCCGTGTTGTCGCAGGAGTGTTTCTCCCTGAGCGACCGATCCCATGTGAACGATGATCGGCCGCACACCCGCTGAATGAATCGCCTCGCGCTGACCGGCCAAATCGTGCAAGGCTTCGCGGCAGAACGCACAACCGGAATGCCGCACGCAGACGATCAGCAGCGGCTGCTGGCGCGACAGATCGAGCAATGTCTCGCCGCACTGTGTCGAGGCAGTGCGCAGAGCTTCGTCGAGCGTCAATCTTTCGGACTGTGTGCGTCGCGCGTCGTTGAGTCGCGCCGCTTGAATCAGGATCGCGGTGAAGGGGAGCCACCACGCGAGATCATTCGTGATGATGGTCCATCCCGCCTGCCAGGGGAACTCACCGCGTACTGCCGCGTAGATGAAACCGATCGGGCCAAAGACCTTGCCCAACAGTCCCACAAGAACCAGCGGCCACCGCGTCACGAGGTCGCGGGCGGCGAGGGCATAGCCAACGCCATACACGCCGATCACCATGCCGAGACACTGAATGATCGCCGGATAATTCGGCGGCTCCATCCCCATCCACTGAAACGGCGCGAGGGGAAACAGAACGACGAACGCACCCCACGCAAGGTTGTAAACGGCCGCCGCATACAGAACGGCCGGAATCCAACGGGGAACATCAGTTGGCGGATTGGTCGGCATGGCATCGCTCCCAATGAGAACTCGTTCACACCGACATGACCGCGAATTTGAACGACGATTAACAGCCTGTTCGGCGCAAGATGTGTGGCTGGGGTCGGCGCTTCGCCGCCCCAGAAGGGGAGTGTGCCACTTCGCTGGGGGCCGCGAAACGCGGACCCCAGCCACACGTTCAACGAACTGGACTGCCAATCTGAGAAATTCACCACGTCGGGATCGTGACTCCACATTGCACAATGTGGCCGAACTTTTTCTGTACTTGGATGTAGAGGACCGGATGGCCTTCGTGGCCGGAACCCGTCTCGCGGTAGTCGTCGAGGAAGAACACATACCGTGTTAGCTGTTTACCTTTCCGAATTTCATCTGCCTTTGCCAATTCAGCGGCGTATTTCGTGGAATCTGCTCCGGCAAGGCGCCCTTGTTCGATCTCCTCAAGTAGATGCAGCGTATGGGGAGCCAATATGCTTCGATCAACTGGCTGTTTGAGGCTATCGATCAAAGCGGCTTCAGGTGTCATCTTTTGCTCGTTCTGATCGCAACCTGATAACAAGAACGCGAGTAGAGCAGTCGATCGGAGCGCTGAGATTCTTGGTTGCCACATGTCATTCCTTCGGTTGGCTAAGCAATCATTCCCAAAGCAGTTTCTTGGTGGCGAGCAACTCGCGCGTGAAGCCTTCGACGATGTTGGGTGATCCGCCACCGGGAAGGACTTCCCAGGTGTAGGTCTCCACTTCGAGATGCGGGGCATAGTGGAGTTCAGGGAACGTCGCGAGGGCCTGCTTCAACTCACCGCGCGTCGTGCCGAGCGGGCCGAGGTGTTCGGCATCGACCGGGACGTGGAAGTGAACGCGCCACATGGAGGCATCGCGGAACTCGGCTGAGGGCGACGCGGTGAGTTGTTCGTCGAGATCGACCTGTGCCACCGTGCGGCTCGTGTTGAGAGCGGGCTTCGATCCCGGCCACCTCTTCGCGTCGTCATCCCGTCGAGCGAAAGTCTGATGCAGGTAACGCGGTTCGACATAGTGGGCGAGGATGCGGCGGGCTTCTTCGTTGCAACCCGGCTCCACGACTTCGATGGCGCAGGTGATGTGGACCTTGTTGATGCGAATGTCGGCGGCGACGAGAGACCGGATCGACGCGGGAACATCTTCAAATTCGACCGCCTGATGGCAAACGTCGTAACAGACGCCGAGATGCTCGCGCACCACTTCGAGGGCATGAACATCGGCCGCGCGGGTGCGCAGACGCGCGAAGAACGACAGCGTTTCGGCGGTGGTCTCGATCACGCAGTACGGCTCGGGTTCGATGGCAAGGCGGATCAATCGACCGGTCTCGTGGTGGAGGCGACTCAGCCCACGAGCCAACTCAATCAATTGGTCCGCGCAACGATCCGCGAAGTCCACGGGATGCTCGAACGGTTTGAAGCCCAGCGGCACGGTCGAGATGCTGCCCTCCACGCCCTCAGGCAGCAGCGTCGCGAGCACGCGGGCGCACGCCAGCGTGTAGTCGAGGCGGCTGGGCTGTGTCCAATCGGGGAGGTAAACGTTTTCTTTCACTCGCGCCGAATGAAAGTCACCGTACGGGAAAGCGTTTAGCGTGTAGCACGACAGCCCGCGCGATCGGAGTCCGTCCGCGAACCGTTGCGCGCCATCGGGCGACTGTTCAAGTTCTCGCACCACCGGCGCGGCGAGCCACAGCCCGGCCGCCAACTCGCCACCGTAATTGGCTTTGATTGGCAGCGTGAAACGGTCGAGACCGTCCTCGACTTCGGCGACCGTTCGCCCCGGATGAACGTTGGTGCAATAACTGAGCGGCAGAGAACTGATCGTCATGGCGAGCGGCTCGGGTGAGAGGAAGTGCGGCGGGACAGTTCGGCGGGTGGACGGGCTGGAGTATAACTGTCGTGGGAACAACACCCCACCGGGGTTGAGTTCAAACCGACGGTTTGGCGGCTCTCTCCGTCGCGGCAATTGATCCATCGAGAGACTTCCCCTCAGAACGACCAGTCGGCATGATCTCGCTTCACCGCAACAGTTCTGCCCGTCAAAAAAGTTGTGGCCCTTTCGGAAACCTTTTGCCGCGCGAAGTGTTCAGTCACCTCCATGCGGTCCTTCGCCCGCGATGAGACATTTTCCCCGTGCCTGCCAACGCCTCTCCTTCCGCGCCCCCTGACGAATCGGGTTACCTCCGGGATCCCGAAGTGCAGCTCATGCTGCGCGCCAAGGAAGGGGACGACGCGGCGTTCACGCAGTTGGTGAAGGCTTATCAGGATCGACTGACAAACATTTTCTTTCACTTGGTTTCCAGCAAGGAAGCGGCGGAAGACTTGGCTCAAGACGTGTTCCTGCGGATCTACCGCGCGCGGCATGGCTACCAGCCGACCGCCCGCTTTTCGACGTGGCTGTTTCGGATCGCCAACAATTTGGCGAGCAACTCGCGCCGGTCGAAAGGCCGCCGTAAGGAAGTGAATTTGGCCGGAAGTGAATCGGGCCCGCTGGGCGTCCGGCCGCAGGAGCAACTCGCCGTCGAGAAGTCGGGACTCATGCCCGCGCGGCAGTTGGACAAGCAGGAGCTTCAGGCCGTCGTCCAACAGGCGATGGAACAACTGAACGAACGTCAGCGACTCGCCGTCCTCCTGAACAAGTACGAGGACATGAGCTACGAAGACATCGGGGAGGCCATGGAATTGTCGGCCTCCGCCGTGAAGTCGCTTCTGTCGCGAGCACGCGAAAATCTGCGGCTGGCGCTGGAGCCGTACATGCAGTTGGGGCGAGAGGCCAAGTGAGTGGTTCCGTTCTGACAGTTGAGATTCGTTTGTGATTTGGTTCTTCGTGCTTGGGATTTTTTGACCGCAATGGAAAAGGTACTCAGACTCTCCGCCGAGCAACGTGACGATCTGGTGGCGTACTTGGACGGAGAACTTCCCGACCCTGTGGCCCAGGCGATCGATCAGGTTTTGGCGCGCAGCGAAGTCGCCCGACATGAGGTCGAGGCACTCGCCCGCACATGGGAGATGCTCGACGCCCTGCCGACGCCGAAAGCATCTGAAGAGTTCATCGAACGGACCATGACGACGCTCAAAGTGGGCGACGTTCCTTACGACATCACCGAACAACCGTGGTTCGGCCTGTTGAAGAAAGGAGCGGTCGTCGCGGTTTGGATCGCCGCGCTGGGTGTCTCCGGTTGGCTGGGCTTTCAAGTCACCGCGCGCTGGGTTCCGAACGAGCAGGAACAGATGCTGGAAGACCTGCCGGTGCTGCAACGGTTCGATGACTATCAGGAAATCCAGACGATCGACTTCCTAGAGCAGCTCAATCGCAGCAGTACGTTCGACACGACCGCAGAGAAAGGTTGAGCCATGTCTGAGCGATGCCACTCACTCATGAATTGTTCGTTTGTATCTCGGGCGACCGTTGATGAGGCATCTGAGCGGGGTGGCGTCAGCCCCCCGGATATTGGGCGTCAGCCCGGTTTCAAAGAACCGGGGGGCTTACGCCACCCCGCTCAGAAATGTCTCGCTTTTGACCGCGTTGCTCGACCACGAGCCGCTCGGTTGGCTTGTGTGCTGGTTTGCTCCCTCGGCCTTGCGTGGCCTTGCCTGGCGAGTGCCGCCGATCCTAGTCCTGTTGCCAGCAAGCCTCCCGCAGCCAAGGTCTCCGCGACCAATCCCCTCGACGACCGCTATCGACAAGTCGAGAAGATGTCCGAGCTGGAGCGAGACCGCCTGCAGCGGAACATCGCCGATTTTCGACAGCTCACACCGGAACAGCAGACGCACTACCGCGACTTGCATCAAAAGCTCGAAGCAGACAAGGCGGGCGGCGGCAAGCTCTCGAATTTGTTGAGCGAGTACACCGCCTGGCTGACCACGCTCACGCCCAGCCAGCGCGATGAATTAGGCCAGGAGTTGGACCCGGCCAGGAAGGTGGCCTTGGTCACCAAGTTCAAACGGGAACAGGATGCCCGCTATGAAGCGGCCCCAACCGAAACGCCCGCAGGCCCAGTGGGTGACTCCCGCCCACCCTTCCCGCGCGGCCTGCCGTCAGGAACGTACTTGTTGCCACCCGAGTTGTCTGCCGTCATGAAGGTCATCGCGAGCGAGGTTGGCCTGGAGCGAGACAAGTCGGGCGACGAGTGGCTCCTCAACTACTACCTCGAAGTTCTGCGAACCAGTATCCAACAGCGGACACCCGGTGGCGCGGCGGAATGGCCAGGTCGAGACCTCATGCCGAAATTGGAGTCGGCCATCGAACGTCGCGAGTTGAAAGACCGGCTCCAGCGCAGCCCGGACATGAAACGCCAAACGATGATCCACTTGATCTTCAGCGGCATCATCCACAAGGCGTTGGAAGAAATGAAAGCTCAAAGCCCCACGCCCGTTGACCTGCAACAGGCATTCGATGCTTTGGATCAGCGCGAACAAGAGCGACTGACGTTGCTGTCCAAGTTTGAACGCAACCGCATCCTCGAAGACAAGTTTTTTGCCGGTCGCAAAGACGACCCGCGACCGCGCGCGCGCGGCCTGAGGGAGCAGCTCGACAGGATGCTCGTCACTTTGGGAGTCCCTCCGCTGCAACGACCGCCCGGTGGTGATGGCCCGCGCCCCGGTCAATTCCCGCGCGACCGGATGCCCGATCGGCCGGACGGAGGTCGCCCCTTCGACCGACCTCGTAACGGCCCAGATAACCCAAGACGCCCCGGAAACGAATAGCCTTCGACCACACCAACCCGAAGCGTGAGCGAGGACGTTCCATGAATGACGGGGTCAAGTGGTTCTCACGCTTCGGGTTGGTGTCCCTTCACTCCGCAATGTCATTCTGTTTTGGGAGTCCTTCATGCGTTGCTCGCTCCGGTTGTTGTTGTCCGCATTCGTTGCGTTCGGGCTGATGATGCCGAGCGTCTCGCGCTGTGAGGAGCCGCCCGCCACGTTACTTGGACTGCCACTGGTCTTTCGCGACGACTTCGAGTCCGGCAACCTCGACCGCTGGGAACCGAGTGAACCCAAGGCGTGGAAGATCGACGTGCGGAACGGCAACAAGGTCGGCAGTCAGTTCCAACACATCGTGACCAAAACGCCGGTTCGCTCACCGTTCAATCGGTCGGTCGCCAAGGACGTGATCGTCGGGGACTGCGTGCTCGACGTGAAGCTGCAATCGACCGCCCGCGACTATCCGCACCGCTCACTGTGCCTCTTCTTCGGCTACCAAGACCCGGCGCATCTGTACTACGTGCATCTCGGCCAGAAGACCGACGACCACGCAAACCAGATCTTCATCGTCAACAATGAGCCGCGCACGAAAATCTCCACGAAGACCACCGAGGGAACCAAGTGGGACAACGAATGGCATCACGCGCGGGTCGTGCGTGAGGTCGAGAGCGGCAAGATCGAAGTCTTCTTCGACGACCTGAAAGAGCCGGTGATGACAGCCGTGGACAAGACCTTCACTTGGGGCCAAGTCGGCATCGGCTCATTCGACGACACCGGCAACTTCGACGACGTGCTGGTCTACGGAACCCAGGTCGCGCGACCGGCCGTGAAATAGGCGGCCTCGTTTAACCGCGTGGGCAACGCCCCGCGCGTCTTGCGGCATGGAAAGCGTGTTCAACATTCGACGCGCGGGGCGTTGCCCACGCGGTTAGACGACGCGGCGTAGCCGCAGCCAAAGTAGCCTTCATCGCTCCGCGTGAAGGAAGCCGATGGGGAGTCGATGCGGCTGATGCCATTCGATGCGGGAATCGTACTCGGCTTCCTTCACGCGGAGCGATGAAGGCTACTTTTGGAAGACGGAAATGCGCGCCGTACGATAGGATTTCGAGACCTAGTAGTACGAAGCAATTGCCTGCCCTCGATCACAAACTTGTCACTTGCCCTTTGAGTTGTAGATCGCCTTCCGATGCGTCAGCCGAGCTTTCTCCGCAGCGTCTCACATGCGTGGGCGGGACTCATTCATACGTTTCTCACACAGCGAAACGCTCGGCTGCATGTCATTGCCGCGCTGGCTGCGGTGGCGTTGGCCGCGTGGTTGCAGGTGGACTCAATCCGCTGGGCCATCCTGCTGCTGACCATCGGAGCCGTCTGCGCGGGAGAGACCATCAACACGACGGTCGAGGCGCTGGTCGATCTCCTCTCCCCCGAATGGCATGAGCGCGCCAAGGTCGCCAAGGATGTCTCGGCGGGTGCGGTCCTGTTACTCGGGATCACCGCCATCGCTGTGGGTCTGCTCGTCCTCGGCCCACCATTGTGGATCGCATTGTTCCCCAAAGCGTGAACCTTCTAACATACGTTGAGGAGAGTCAGCGCGTGCGAGTTGCATCCACCGCACTCAATCAACGTCATGGCGTGGGCCTTCGGTTGGAATGACGGAACCACCGCGACTCAGTTGTTGATGACGTACCTTCACGTCAGCCGGGCATCGACCAGTCGATGACTTCCAAGTTTGGCACTCGGCTGAGGTCACTGTCTTTTGTCACGACCGCGCAGTTGCCGAGTGCGAAGGCGATGGCCGCGATTTGAATATCGACCTGCTGCATCAACCGGCCGGTGCGACGGAGTTGGGCGTAGAGCAAACCGAACATCTCTGCTGCGGGCTTGTCGAATGCCCATAGCCGGACGCGCGACAGTCCGCGACGCACTTGAAGTAAATTACGCTCGCGCGAGTCGCTGTTCTCGATCCCGGCGAGCAACTCGCCAAGGACCGGCGTACCGATCCCCACAACATCACCGCGTTGAACGGCCTCAAGCACTCTCGTGCAAACAGGCTCACGTTGGTTGAAGAAGTCGCTCGCGATCCCCGAGTCCAACAGCCATCGCCGCTTCATGGTATTTGCTCCTCCGGCTGCTCCCATGCGCGCCGCATCAGTTCAATTTGCTCCGCCTTCGATGCCTTCAATGCCGCCTCAAATTGAGTTTGTTCCTCCAGCGACATCACCGGTTCCCGCGAACGACACCATTCCACCCATTCTTGCAATGCTTCCGGTGTTGAAGGCCAATCTTCGTCGCGCAGGATGAAGTCTGACTCGGACGAATCACAGTTCTGTTCCGAGGTCTCGGGGACGACGACTGCGCGCGTGCCGCTCGGCCAATCGACCGGCTCGTCGAGTTGGAGCTGTCCATCGTGGTAGGTTGCGTGAACGGCATTCATGGCGTGTCTCCTGTGGCTCAGTCATGGTTGGTCTGCGTGAGACCAGAGTCTCGGTGGATGTCAGCCCGTGGCCAGTGCCGTGGCGGAAGCATTTGGTCGCGAGCGACCGTCGTCGAACTTCACCAGCGCAAGGATTGCCTCGACCAGCATCGCCAGCGCGAGGACGACCAACAGTGACGAGATGCCCAACAAAATATATTTGATTTGCTGGGGGTTTGGCGTGGTTTGGATCTCGTGCAGCGTGCTGAAGATCATGCGGACCAAAGCCCAGGTACTCATCGTGTACATGAAGACGGTGGGGATGCCGGTGACGAACAGCACCCAGACCTGACGCCGCGTTCGCCACAACCAGACCGTCACGCCGAGCAGCGTCAGGGCGGCGAGCAGTTGGTTGCTGGCTCCGAACAACGCCCAGAAGACTCTCCAGAGCGGAACCGGCTTGCCGTCGGCTCCCGTCAGCGATTGAGTCACGAAGATCATTGGAACGCCTGCGGTGAGGAGCGTTCCCAGCCAGCGGCCCTTCGCGTCGTGCCAGCCGGTCAACTCTTGAATGATGTACCGACCGAGTCGCGTGCAAACATCGAGCGTGTCGTAGACAAACGTCGTGAATGCCATCAGAGCGAACGAGACCGTCAACTGAGCCGAGAGAGTGAAGTTGGTCCAGCCGCAGCTTCGCACTGTCACCGCGAACCGTTCCAGCAGCGAGCCGATCCCCTGCGCATAGACCAGATTGGGCTGCGGGTTCTTCAGCAAGACTGCATCCTTGGCAAGGATCATCACGCAACTCAGTGACACGATCGCGACCATCGCTTCGAGCAGCATCGCTCCGTAGCCGATCAGCTTCGCGTCGGTCTCGTAGCGCAACTGCTTCGAGGTCGTCCCCGACGCGATCAGCGAATGAAAGCCCGAGCACGCTCCGCACGCGATCGTGATGAACAGCACCGGAAACAGAGTCTCACCCTTCGGGGTGGTCCAGCCATTGAACGCGGGGTACTCGATGGTTGCCCCACCAAACACGAGGCCCAGCGCGCCCGCACCGAGTGCGATGTAGAGGAAGTAGCCGCCGAGATGGCCTCGCGGCTGGAGCAGCAACCACATCGGAACGACCGAAGCGACACAGCAATAGCCGAGTAGCAGGACATCCCACGTCTTGTGAGCCAGCTTGTCGTCAGCAGTCGGGATGAACGTCTTCAACATGGCGGTCATATCCACCGGCAGGAACTGTCCCGCCCAGATCGACACGCCAATCAGCGGCAAGAAGAGGAGCGTCGCCCAACCGATGGAGAGCTTCGTGTATCGCATTGCCAGCCCCATGATGAGCGGCAGCGCGAGATACATCAGCGACGAGGAGGCGATCCCCGCTCCGGTGACATCCTGTCCGTTCTCCAGCTTCTGCACGCCGATGAACGACGCGGCGGTGATGTCGGTGAAGGCGACGATGATGTAGACCAGCGCCAGCCAGACGAAGGTCAGGAACAGCACGAACGCACGGTGGCTCATGTGGTCGCGCACGACCTCGGCGATCGAGCGGGCTTTGTGACGGATCGAGGCCACCAGCGCGGTGAAGTCATGAACGCCTCCGATCAGAATCGAACCGACCAGAATCCAGATCAGCGCTGGCAGCCAACCGAACATCACTCCGGCCAGAATCGGTCCCACAATTGGCCCGGCCGCCGCGATGGCGGAAAAGTGCTGACTCAGCAATTCATTCGGAGCCAGCGGCGAGTAATCGACATCGTCGCGCAACTCAAACGCGGGCGTCTTGGCTTGAGGATCGAGCTTCAACAGTCGAACCAGCAATGGCCCGTAGGTCCAGTACGCGACAGACAAAATCGCCGCCGAAGCCAGAACGATGGGAAGCATGCTCATGAGGACGGTTCCTAGACGGGGCCGTGGTGAAATTAAAAGAGTCCGACCGGAACAAGCCGAATCGCGAGCCGATTGTAGCCATGCCAATTGGGCGACGAAACGGGCCTCACTTCGACAACTTCAACCCGCCCTCAGCGAGCGTTCACGTCCGACTTTGCGAAGTGATGCAGGAAGATGCCCGCTGCGATAGCGACATTCAGTGAGTCTGTGCCGCCATGCATGGGAATGGTCAATTGGCGGTAACACAGACTACGCCAACGCACATCGAGACCATCGGCTTCGTTCCCAAAGAGGAGACCGACGCGATGGCTTCGCGCCGACAGAGACAGCGATTCGGCCGACTCATCCAACACGGTCGCGATCAACTCGAACTGCCACTCGTCACGCAACCGCTTCACGTCGCGTTCGAGATCGGGTGACTCGATGATTGGCAGTCGCAAGGCCGTGCCCATCGAGACTCTCAACACGCGGCGCGAGAACGGATCGCAACAGCCATCTCGCGATAGCAACAAGGCGTCGATACCGAATGCCGCGCCGATGCGAATGATCGCGCCGAGGTTCTCTGGATTGTCGCAGTTCGGACAGATGGCCAATGTGACTGGAGTGGGTGTCGTTTGTTGTTCCGGAGACGGCAACACTTCGTCGAGTGATCGAGCGGACTTTCGGTGACCGCAGGCCAATATTCCGACATGAAAATTGAAGCCGGTCAATTGCTCACCAATCGGCTGCGGGATGACGTACAGCGGCACGTCGTCGGAAATTTTCCTAGCCCATTCCTCCGCGCGACGCTCGGTAACGAGAACCGATTCCACGCGGAAGTCACTCGCCAGCAATCGTTCGACCAGCTTGTTCCCCTCGGCGATGAACAGCTTCCCATCACGTAGGAGATTGTTCGTTTTCAGATCGCGATACATCCGCACGCGCGGGTCGTCGAGCGAGTCGATGAGAATGCGCGGCATGACTGCTGGAGGTCCTGAGTGCGCTACGGCTCACGCGAATGAGCGCGAGAGTCAGAACTTGCCGTGCCTGCTTTCAAGAGCTGGCAGCGCCATAGCGACTGGCGATCATTGGTGGATTTCGGACGGGTCGAAGTTAATGAGCTTGCCGTCACGGAAGAAGAGGACGACGGTGTGGCCGGTGCGATCTGGCCCCCATTGAAAGCCAACATCGGTCGTGTGGTAGTTACCACCATTGGTCTTGTACTCGCGGTCGTCGGGTCGCCGTTCTCCGGCTTCGCCCATCACGCTCGCGACTTCTGCGACCGTCATCTCGTTGGAGATGCGATGAGTTAACAGCCACTTGAAGGCTGCAGGATCACGTTCCGAGACGAACTTCTGTCGCTGCTCGGACTCTTGCGGTGCAAGGTTTTCGTGCCTCAGAAACGGCACTTTGTCGGTGAGGCTCTTTCGGTCAGGCGCACTACAACCCGAGGTGCCGATTCCAACCAACAAGATTACGGTGAGAATTGGCCGCGTCTTGAACAGACATGGCGAGTTGAACAGTGTTGGCATGCGTTGGACCTCCCTGTCCTATTGAAACCCCTCTGTTCTAACGAAGCAAGCCTTCAACCACGCTGCTGGGCAGGCAGGGTGATGCGAGTTCCAGCGTCAACTCAAGACGCAGGTGGCATTGGCAGCTTTTCCAAGACGGCATCGATCAAACCGTACGAGCGGGCTTCTTCAGCGGACATGAAGTTATCGCGATCAGTGTCGGACTCAATCTTGTCCAACGTCTGGCCGGTGTGCTTGAGCATCAGCTCGTTCATCCGGCGCTTGGTTCGCAGAACTTCCTTCGCGTGGATTTCCAACTCAACGGCCGTCCCCTGCATTCCGGCCAACGGCTGATGAATCATGATTCGACTGTTCGGCAATGCAAACCGCTTCCCCTTCGTTCCGGCGGTAAGCAGCATCGCACCCATACTGGCACATTGGCCCATGCAGTACGTCGCCACATCGCAGGTCACGAACTGCATGGTGTCATAGATCGCCATGCCGGACGTGATCGAGCCTCCGGGGCTGTTGATATACAGCGAGATATCTGTCTTGCCGTCTTCAAACTGAAGGTACAACAACTGGGCCACAATACTGTTGGCGACATCATCGTTGATGGCACTTCCCAGCAGGATGATCCGGTCACGCAGTAAGCGGCTATAGATATCCATGGCCCGCTCTTCGCGGCCATTCTTTTCGATTACGAACGGAACGAGGGATGTCATCGCAAGCTCGCTAATGTGGGCGGAGTGAAATTGAAAATCGAGTCGGCGATCGTCGCTCAAGGCGGGACCGAAGGGTCGCCACCGGAGGCTGGCTCACGATGTCGCTTTGATCTTGGAAGATTTGGAGAGGACTTCGTCAACCAAGCCATATTCCTTGGCCTGCATCGCATTCAGATAACGATCCCGTCCGGTGTCCTTGGCGATCACTTCGACCGGCTGTCCGGTGTGTTCATGGAGGATCACGTTCAGAATGTCGCGTGTTTCAAGAATCTCTTTCGCTTGGATCTCGATGTCGGAAACCTGGCCACCGACCTCACCGTGCGGTTGATGAATCATCATCTTGGCGTGAGGAAGTATGAACCGCTTTCCTTTGGTGCCACCGGCGACGAGGATCGCTCCGCCGCTGGCCGCCATTCCAACGCAGTACGTCGCGACACTGCACTGAATGAACTGCATCGTGTCATAGATCGCCATCGTGGCGGTGACCGATCCGCCGGGCGAGTTGATATAGAAGTGAATGTCCTGGTGCTTGTTCTCGGATTGGAGATAGAGCAACTTCATCACGATGACGTTGGCACTGGCATCATGAATGGGGCCGTCGAGGAAGACGATCCGGTTTTCCAAAAGCAAGTCGCCAATGCCCATTTGGCGCTGCCGCGAGTAATCGCGAGACGCATTGGCTTGAGGGCTAAACGAACGTGACATCGACTCCAGCATTCGGAATCCCTCGTTACGGTTGAACAAGACAAAACAGTGGGTTGGTTATGCCTAACTCGACAGCGATAGGACATTTCCCCCCCGCCAGCAAGTTGGCGGGGAAGAGTAGGCGCTGGGTCGGTTCTCGACAAGCCCGATGAATCACTCAAAAAAACAACCGGCTGGAGGCAGCCGGTTGGAGGTTCATCGTCAAACGAAAGAGTCGTTCACGCCTTCTTGCCATCGTCCTCGTCGTTGGGATCCACTACGACCGACGACATTCCACAGATCGACAGCGACAACGCCTGAACATCATCGCTATCCACGGCGACCGGAGCGGCAACATCTTCAAACTGAGCTGATCTCAGGATGAGATCGACGGCTTTACGTTCGCGAATCTGTGCTTCGAGGTTTTCGATCACGCCACTCTTTTGCAGACGAGCACGGACCTTTCGGGCACTCTCACCGCGTTGCACCGCCATCATGTTGATTTCGGATTCAATGTCGATCGGCGTAACTTCGATGCTCTCTTTGGTGGCAATTCGGTCAAGAACAAAATGCTCTTTCAGTGCCTGTCGAGTCGAACTGATCGACTGCTGACGAAGTTCGTTTTCGCGAGCTAAAATCTGCTGAGTCGTGTAGCCCGCCTGCTGCATCTCCAGTACTTCGCGGCGAAGAGCGTTCTCTGTCTGCTTGGTTACCAATGCTTCGGGCAAGTCCCAAGTTGCAGACTCTGTGATTTTCTCCAGCACTTGGCGGCGACAGGCTTGTCGCTGCTCATACGTGACCTGGCGGCGCAGCATCCCTTCGACTTCGTCACGCAACTCAGACTCATCGCCGTAGCCGATTCGCTCGAAGAATGCGGTGTTCTGTTCGGGCAACTGCTGTCGTCGGACCTTGCGAACGGTAATCGTTGCCGTGAGCTTCTCGCCACGCATCTCAATCTGTTCGGCCTCGTTTGAGATTACGACATCGAACGTCTTCACCGTGCCAGCAGTGCTGCCCGACAGCAGCGTATCGAAGCCTGCGATCTCAGCATCGCGGAACCGAATGGTGGGTGAGAGCCGCAAGTCCACCGACGAAATCCCGCGATAAGGCTGACCGTTTCGAGAGAAGTCGATGCTCGACTCAACGAAGTCACCGAATTCAGCCGGGCCATCGTGATCGACAAGAGTTGCGTACTGGCCGACGAACTTCCTTAAGTACGCCGTTACGTCGTCGCCGGTCACTTCCCGAACAGGACGCTGAATCTTCAGGCCGTCGTAGCTGGGGATCTCGAAATCAGGACGGACTTCGACATCGAACTCGTATTCAAAGTCTCCCTGTTCAGGAATCTTCAAACTTTCGACATCGAAGTCTGGCTCATTGATCGGGTCGAGCGAGTTTTCTTCTGCGAGCTGCTCTAGGCTGAGCATGAGCACGCGCTGCCGCACTGAATCGGCAATCTGATCCACAAACCGCCGTCGAACAAGCTTCGCTGGAACCTTGCCTCTGCGGAATCCGGGGACATCGGCAGTCTGCACGACCTCTTCCGTCGCGAGTCCCTCGAAATGACTAATGTCATTCCGGGGAACTTTGACTCGCACATGTTTCCGGCACGGTCCCACTGTCTGGATATCAACTTCCAAAGACAGGTGGTACTTCTTTTCTTCGGCATCATCATCGGTCGCTTCCGCCACCGCAGCATCGGCCTGTGTCACAGTCACTTCCTCACGTAAATACAATCAGCCAGAAGCACACCACGGCTTGCACCAGAGCGGATCTGATACAAAGAAACTGCCGCCGATCAAAACTCGCGGCACGCGACTATCGACCGACCAGCGCGACCCGGAAACATCCGGTCATCGCGTCGATGGGAGAAGAGCGGGTGATGGGGTTCGAACCCACGACAACCACGTTGGCAACGTGGTACTCTACCACTGAGTTACACCCGCGTATCGCCAAAGCGATGGGGGCGGATTATGGCAGTTCCTTTTGGTGCGTCAAGCGACCTGCGATCCGTGGTTTGGTGGCCTTGCCAGTTTTTACAGTTGAGCCGGACTTATCGGCGCCACTTGCTGTTCTTTCACCCGCGTGTTGTCAACATCACGCCACTGCGATCTTCCAGCATCGACCTTGCATGAGATCGACGCCTAAAAACCTGGGGCTTTGGCGGAGCAGTCTGTCAGAATGTCGATTACGTTCCTTCCGTTTGGAAGCCCCCGCAACGAAACTCTCGACTCACTCAGTCTTCTCGCCCGGAATCCCGACGCAGTGATCGGTTTCGGGCGAGGGGAACTCAATAAAGCGTGCCATGCTTGATCGTTTCAAATCGTGGTTTGGATTCGGATCGCTCACTGACGAGCAGTTCGAGCGACAGCGCGAAGAGTTGTTGAAGAAAACTCCCGTCCCAGTCATCTGGTTGTTTGGCAAGACCGGCAGCGGGAAGTCGTCGATCGTGCGATACCTCACCGGCGCGACGGCGGCTGAAATTGGCAACGGCTTCCGACCTCAGACAAAGACCGCGTTGCAGTACGACTTCCCGACGAGCGACCAGCCAATCGTCAAATTTCTCGACACGCGTGGCCTCGGGGAGGTCGGATACGACGCGGCGGAAGACCTCGCGGCGTTCGATTCCCAGGCGCATGTGATCGTCGTCGTGGCGCGAGTCATGGATCATGCGCTCGCTGAATTGATCGAGCCACTCAAGCAAGTGCGAGCTGCTCGACCCACGCGACCGGTCGTGCTCGCATTGACCTGCCTCCACGAAGCCTATCCGTTCGAGCAGCATCCTGATCCTGATCCGTTTGAAAGTGGTCGAGGGTCGAGATCTGATGGTCAAAGGTCAGAGGCAGAAACAGAAGCTCCGCCGACTTCTTCGTCCCTCAACCCTCAACCCTCGACACTCAACCTCAACCTCAACTTGCAACGCTCGCTCGCTGAGCAACAGCAGCGGTTCAAGGGTCAAGTCGATCGGATCGTGCCCATCGACTTGACCAAGCCCGAGGAAGGGTTCGCTCAACCCGAGTTCGGCGGACGGCGGTTGGAAGAGGCGTTGATCGAAGTCCTGCCTGCCGCGTGTCGGCAGGCACTGCTGCATCTGGACGACGTGCGCAGGTCACTGGCCGACCTCACCGCGCGACAAGCATTGCCGACGATCATTAAGTACAGCAGCCTTGCGGCCACGGCGGCGGCGACCCCATTGCCGCTGGTCGATATCCCCGTCGTGATGGCACTGCAAACGAGACTGATCTACGTGCTGGCCGATTTGTATGACCAACAGATGAACATCGAATTGTTGACGAAGATGGCGGGTGCGGCGGCCGGTCAGTTGGCGTTGCGTTTCGCGGTGAAGGCCCCGCTCAAGCTGATCCCGATCCTCGGCCAAGGGGCGAACGCCGCGATGGCGTTCGCTTACACGTTTTCACTCGGCAAAGCCTGCTGCTGGTACTTTGGCGAAGTCCGCCACGGCCACGTCCCGTCCCCGGAAGACCTTAACAAAGTCTGGGGTGAACAACTCGAACAAGCCGTTGCCGTGTGGCGCAGCCGCCGCAGGTGACACAAACTGGGCTTGCGCCACCAGACTCACCCTTCTGCCAGATCAGAGATGTCTTTCTTTTCTCTCTTCGGGCTTCGTTTTGGATGCGGTTCTGATATCTACAATCGACAGTGAATTATGATCCATCCGACTACTGCCGTGGCTGACCGGTTCACACCGACGGTCAGCCGCAACTGCCTGCCATGACACCTTCCAAGGTGTGCAACATTCCCCGCGTCGGTCCAACGGACGGAGTGTGAGCCATGAACTGGGTGCTGCTGATTTCGATCGTCATTCATCTGGCCGCACTGGTTTGGTCGGTGGAGACGTTGAGACGTTTGCGTGATTGGCGACTGGCATTCCTGTCGTTGATGCTGGCTCTGATGATCTTGCGCCGGGGACTGGCCTTGCTTTCGCCCGGAACCGCGTCGTTGTCCCAGCAGTGGGCCGAGGCACCCGCGCTGATGATCAGTGTGATGTCATTGCTGGCCGTATTCTTCCTGGGAACACTGCTCGACGAACTGAAGCGAACCCATGAGGCTGGCAAGCGATCGAACGAAGAACTGAGCGAACGCGAACGCCGGTTGCAGGCGATCATCGAGGCCGAGCCCGAATGTGTGAAGCTGGTCGGGCCGGACTGCCTGTTGTTGCAGATGAACCCGGCCGGACTGCGCATGGTCGAAGCCGACTCGTCCGATCAGATTGTCGGCCGGTCGGTTCTCGACTTGGTGTTGCCAGAACATCGACGGACGTTTGCCGAGATGTCGGAACGTGTTCTGCGTGGTGCCACCGAGACGCTGGAGTTCGAAATTCAGGGACTGCGTGGAACGCGACGGTGGATGGAAACGCATGCGGTTCCGTACCGCGATGCCGCCGGTCGGATCACGTCTCAGTTGGCAATCACGCGCGACATCACCGAATGGAAGCAGGCGGAAGCGGCGTTGCGCGAAAGTCAGACGCGTCTGGAGTTGATCGTCAACGCCTCCAACATCGGGCTGTGGGACTGGGATCTGATCACGAACGAGGTGTTCTTCTCCTCGACTTGGAAGCAGCACCTCGGGTACGCCGATGAGGAATTGAAGGGGCGCTATGAAGAATGGGAAAGTCGGTTGCATCCGGACGACCGCGAACAGGCGTTGATGGCCGTCAACGAGTTTCGCACGGATCGACGACCCAACTACGAGGTGGAGTTTCGGCTGCGTCACAAGAACGGATCGTGGCGGTGGATTCTGGCCCGTGCGGTCATGACGCGCGATGTAAACGGACGCCCCCTTCGAATGATGGGCTGCCATCTGGATGTCACCGAACGCAAACAGGCGGAGCGGCTGATCGAATCGCAACGAGCCGAGTTGCAGTTAATTCTGGATTCGGTGCCGGCGATGATCTTCTACAAGGACACTCAGGGACGCCTGCTGCGGATGAACGAAGAAGTTGTCCGGCAAATTGGACTTCCGAAAGAAGAGCTGCTCGGCAAAACCGCAGAGGATCTGGGGTCGCCGTATGCCGAAACGTACAAACTGCGGGAGCAGAATATCATCCGCACGGGTCAGCCGATGTGGCGGATGATCGAGAGGATGCAGACCGTCCGAGGCGATCGCTGGATGGAAACAGACACGATTCCGCTCCGTGACGAAGACGGGACAATCATCGGAGTCGTCGGTTTCGCCATCGATATCACGGAGCGCAAGCAAGCCGAGGACGCGCTGCGAGAGAAGGAGCAACTCTTATCCGAATCACAACGCCTCGCGCACATTGGCAGTTGGCACCTCGATCTAGCGGGACACATTGTCTGGTCCGACGAGACATACCGCATTTACGGAGTTTCACCAGACACGTTCCGTCCGAATACCGAGTCGTTGCTTGGCCTGATCCATGCCGAGGACAGGCTGGCTGTCCAGTCTTGGATCACCGCGTGCGCTGCTGGAGAAAAGCCCGGCGCACTGGAGTTTCACATCATTCACCCGGACGGATCAGTCCGGACTCTTTACGGACAGGGCGAGCTGAAACGTGACGCCGAGAATCAACCGAGTTACATGACCGGCACGGTGCAGGACATCACCGAACGCAAGCGAGCGGAGGAGACGTTGCTCGTCAGCCAGCAGCGCTTCGCCAAGGTGTTCCACTCCAGCCCCGTCGGTGTCTGTGTTTCGACGCTGGAAACGGGAGTATTTCTGGACGTCAACGACGCGTTTCTCACGATCGTGGGCCATGCGCGAGAGGACGTGCTGGGACGCTCGTCGCTCGACTTGAAATTGAACTACTGGATTGACCCTGAGGACCGGCGCAAACTCGTGCAGGCACTGAAAGAACACGGCTCGGTGAGGAACTGGGATGTGGACTTCCGTCGCAAAGACGGCAGCATCGGTCACTCACTGCGGTCACTCGAACGCATCACGCTCGACGGTGAGGACTGCATCCTCACCATCCTCAACGACATCACCGAGCGCAGGCAGATGGAGAGAGTAAGTCGTGAGAGCGAAATGCGATTCCGTCGCATCATCGAGTCCGACATGATCGGAATTCTCTTCTGG